>JALRFI010000020.1 GCA_023253775.1 Crocinitomicaceae bacterium | reverse complement strand
TCTAGACGGATTTGCCAGGTTCTTGAAAGAAAATCCTACGATAAAAGTTGCCATTCATGGGCATACGGATGATGTAGGAGATGACAACAAGAACCTTGTACTTTCAGAAGAACGTGCTATTGGAGTGAAAGATTACCTTATTTCGCAGGGCATAAAATCGGATCGTTTGTCTGCGAAGGGCTATGGTGAAACTCAGCCTAAATTGCCAAACACTTCTGAATCAAACAGAGCCAAGAACCGAAGAACCGATTTTGTGATCGACAAGTTATAGAAATCTGATCTTAGAGACATTCAGATCGACTGGTTCGTCTATACCGGGCAGAATTCCTTCTTCGGAAAATTGCCAGTGAATAATTCTTGCATCCTCAATACATTCCGGCCTTTGCGAATATGCAGCAATCCAGAATTTATAGTCCTTGAATTCATTGGAGAATTTTGTCTCATAAAAGTGTAGCGAAGTATATATAATCGGTCTCATTCCACTTTGTTCTTCGACGCGATTGAGCCAGGCTCCAATGTTTCGAATCATAATAGAATAATCAGAAAACTCAACTTCGACATCCAATACGGGGGGTAAGTCCATTTCTTTTTGATCCCAGTATTTTAAAAAATGATCGGCTTGTATGATCGGATCAGAAGTTGCAGAGAAAAAGTGATAACTGCCATTTGGTATTCCCCGTTCGTTTAGCTCTTTTCTATATTGACTGTATCTCGAGTCAATGTGATCAGCTCCTTCAGTCGCTTTGCAGTAGACAAAAGAAATTAAGGTGTCGAAACGCGCAACTTCGAATAGTCTATCCCAGTCAATGGAGCCTTGGTGATGAGAGATATCAATTCCTATCGATTCAAACCCGTTGGGCACCATTGACAGGAATTCACTCTTTTTAATACTAATTGATTCGTTACTGATGCTTTTGTTAGCAAAAGAATTATAATAGAAAAGACCAGCACAGCAGATAAACATGAAAGTAAAGGTCAAAAGGAGTCTGGAGTCTCTTTTTTTCTTAAAATTTTTCTTTTTTCCTTTCATCGGATAAATGTAGTTAGTTAATATCTAATTTTCGATTGAAAAAAATAGAGTTTCACCTCATTTAGTGGTTTAAGAATTCGATCATTTTGGGAATAAAAAAACCCTCCAAATGGAGGGCTTTTTATTGATATATCGGTTTCTTAGTTGAAAGATCTCTTTTCTTTGATACGAGCTGATTTACCTGTTCTCTCTCTGAAGTAGAAGATTCGTGCTCTGCGCACTGAACCTTTCTTATTAATAGTGATCGCATCAATGAATGGAGAAGCTATTGGGAAAATACGCTCAACACCAACGTTACCAGACATTTTACGAACAGTGAAAGTTTCAGTAGCACCTGATCCGCGACGCTGAAGAACAACACCTTGGAATTGCTGGATACGCTCCTTGTTTCCTTCCTTGATCTTGTATGATACAGTGATCGTGTCACCTGCTCCGAACTTTGGGAATTCCTTCACCTCAACAAGCTCGCTCTGAATTTCTTTTATAATATCCATGACTCTTAAAATTCTTGTTCAACCGCGCAAAACGGGGTGCAATATTACGAAATAATTCTCAAACAAAAGATTTTATTTAAAAATATTTCAATAAAAATCACAATTCGCCAAATTGGTTAGAATTGAGTTTTGTGAGTCAGCAAATTTAATAGATTTACATGCTTATTCTTCGAAAAATGAATGCTTCAAAAGAAAAGTCGATCATCGGTAGACGAGAGATTGCAGATCTCCCTGATTTTGGATTGTCTGAGGTGGATGTTAAAACAGATACTGGAGCATATACCTCGAGTATTCATGTTAGCAAGTGCGATCTTGATCAGCAGAATGGAAAGGATCTTCTGAAAGTGATTTTTCTTGATGACAAATTCGATTCATACACAGGTGAAGAAATACACTTTGATAAGTTTAGAAGAAAAAAGGTAAAGAGCTCGACAGGGCAGGAGCAGATCAGATTTTTTGTATTTGGTAAGATCAGGATAGCGGGAAGGATAATAAAAACCGAATTCTCACTAACTCAGCGTTCAGGGATGAGATTTCCCATTTTGCTGGGCCGTAAATTGTTGAACAATCATTTCATGGTAGATACATCACTTAAATACGTTCATAAAAAGTAAAATGAAAATTGGAATTTTATCGCGAAATGCGAATTTGTATTCAACACGTAGACTAGTTGAAGCAGCAACACTGAAAGGTCATGAGGCACATGTCATCGATCATTTGAGGTGTAATATTGAGATCGAACAAAACGGCCCAGCTTTGTACTATGGTGATAATTACCTGACTGGTTTTGATGCGATCATTCCTAGAATTGGAGCTTCGGTTACTTTCTATGGAACCGCTGTGGTTCGTCAATTCGAGATGATGAACGTGTTTTCAGTTGTCGGTTCAAGAGGTATTGTCCATTCTAGAGATAAATTACGTTGTTTACAAGTTTTATCAAAGGAAGGAATTGGTTTACCTAAAACCGTGTTTACTAACTATTCAAAGAACGTGAAGCATGTTGTTGAAAGTGCTGGTGGTGCCCCTGTGGTTTTGAAACTTTTGGAAGGTACACAAGGACTAGGTGTCGTTCTGGCAGAAAATGAAAATGCAGCACAATCCGTTTTGGAAGCATTTAATGGCTTAAGAGCTAGGGTGATCGTTCAAGAATTTATCAAAGAAGCAAAAGGTGCTGATATAAGGGCGTTTATCGTGGATGGAGAAGTTGTTGGCGCAATGAAAAGACAAGGAAAACCAGGTGAATTTAGATCCAATCTACATAGAGGTGGAACCTCTCAGATGATCGAGCTTTCTACAGAAGAAAAATATACTGCGATACTTGCTGCTAAAGCGGTAGGACTGGGCGTTGCTGGTGTCGATCTTCTACAATCTGAAAGAGGCCCACTTGTTCTTGAAGTAAATTCATCTCCAGGACTAGAAGGGATTGAAAAGGCGACAGGAGTTGACATTGCCGGAAAAATTTTAAGTTATATTGAAAGGAACGTTAAACGATAATGCCTGAGAAACACAAAAAAATGATGATACTCGGCAAGGAAATTTTGCCGGGAAAAGGAGCTCAACTCAATCTTGATGTGGCAAAGCTTCATACGACTACACCAATTCTTGTTCCTGTGATCATCGAAAGAGCAAAAGTTGACGGGCCTACAGTTCTGTTGATGGCTGGTCTACATGGAGATGAGATCAATGGAATCGAGATCATAAGAAGAGTGCTTCGTAAGGGATTTAATAAACCGCAAATTGGAACAATCATTTGTCTTCCAGTCTTTAATATTTTCGGCTTCCTAAATGTCAAACGAGAGTTGCCTGATGGAAGAGATCTGAACCGGAGTTTTCCAGGAAGTGAAAAAGGGTCATTGGCTGCACAATTCGCATTTCATTTTATGAAGGAAATTGCCCCACATGTGGATTATGTGATCGATTTTCATACAGGTTCAGCCCTACGAAATAATTATCCTCAGATCAGATGCGTACTGCAAGATGAAAATCATTTAGGTCTGGCAAAAATCTTTAATCCACCATTTATTTTGAATTCATCATATATTCCTAAAACGGTGCGAGAATCGATCAATAAGCTGGGGAAGAACATGTTGTTGTTTGAAGGAGGAAAGACAAATAACATTGAAGAATTGATCGTTGAAGAAGGACTAAACGGAGTTAAGAGACTATTAAGCCACTTGGGTATGCGCACCTTCAAAATTGACATTTCAAAGGATAGGGAACCTGTTATTTTGAAAGAAAGTAAATGGATGAGGTCTCCAAATTCAGGTATGTTCCAAGCGCTGGTTAATAACGGAGCCAAAGTCAATAAAGGAGAAGTCATTGGCATGGTAACAGATCCTTATGGAAATTTCGAAAAAAAGATCAAAGCAATGCAGGCAGGATATATTATTTGTCTAAATGAATCCCCTGTGGTTTACAAAGGGGATGCGATCTTCCATATCGGCAGGGAGGCATAAGTTAATCTCTTTTTCTACCTTTGAACCCTTAAACCAGAGAATTATGTCTGTTCACAAGAATGTAAAACGAGTTACTACTCATACCCTTCATGAATTGAAAGTGGCTGGCGAGAAAATATCCATGCTAACCGGATATGACTTTTCAATGGCCAGAATCATAGACGAGGCAGGTATTGATGTGATTCTTGTTGGTGACTCCGCCTCCAATGTTATGGCGGGCCATGAAACTACCTTGCCCATTACTCTTGATCAGATGATTTATCATGCTTCTTCAGTGGTAAGAGCGGTCAATCGTTCTCTGGTAGTGGTTGATATGCCATTTGGCAGTTATCAAGGGAATTCTAAAGAAGCACTTTCATCAGCAATCCGTATAATGAAGGAATCTGGTGCTCATGCTGTTAAAATGGAAGGCGGTCGGGAGATCAGTGAATCGATTACCAGAATTCTAACGGCAGGCATCCCGGTGATGGGACATCTCGGTTTGACTCCTCAATCGATCTATAAATTCGGGACATACGTCGTAAGGGCTAAAGAAGAGGATGAGGCCAAGAGGTTAATTGAGGATGCTAAATTGCTTGAAGAGATTGGCTGTTTTGCAATTGTACTTGAGAAGATTCCAGCTGAATTAGCAGCAAAAGTTGCAAAAGAAGTTCAAATTCCAATTATTGGTATTGGTGCAGGAAATGGTGTTGATGGACAAGTTCTCGTGGTACACGACATGTTGGGGATCAATAATGAATTCAACCCAAGATTTTTGAGAAAGTACAATAATCTGTACGATCAGATGATGCAGTCTTTTAAGGAATACATTAAGGATGTTCGTTCCGGTGATTTCCCTAATGACAAAGAGCAGTATTGATGAAAGATACACTTGAGATCCTTTACGAGGACAATCATGTGATCGCCGTAAATAAAAAATCCTCTGATATTGTTCAGGGAGATAAAACGGGTGATATAACCCTCCCAGATCGGATCAAGGAATATTTAAAAGAAAAATACCAGAAGCCGGGGAATGTGTTTTGTGGGGTTATTCATCGCCTCGACAGGCCTACAAGTGGTGTTGTTCTCTTTGCAAAGACCAGTAAGGGGCTGGAGAGATTGAATAAGCAATTCAGAGATAAAGAGACAAATAAAGTTTATTGGGCAGTCACGGAAAATGAACCATCGACAAAGAATGGAACCCTCATTAATTACCTCAAAAAGAATGAGGGTCAGAATAAGTCATACGTACATTCAACCGAAGTGCCTGGTTCTAAAAAGGCTGTTCTGAACTATAAAGTAATTGCATCTTCAGATAATTATTTTCTACTCGAAATTCAATTAGAAACCGGCAGACATCACCAGATCCGAGCACAGCTTTCATCAATTGGTTGTCCGATCAAAGGGGATGTGAAATACGGGGCCAAAAGGCCAAATAAAGATCTTTCCATTAGTTTACATGCCAGGGAACTATCCTTTATGCATCCTACTACCAAAGAACAAATTTCAATTACAGCACCAGTTCCGGAGGATCCTCTATGGAAATACTTTACTCAGGAGCTTAATTGTAACCAATGATACAGAATTGAAAAAGTGACTGTTATACTTTTGTATCGATGAAATTGGGAATACTGATAGCGAAAAATAAACTAACATTGATCGGATGTATATTAGGTGCTCTTATTGGGTATTTTTATGCTACCATCTATGGATGTGAGGATGGATGTATTATCAGATCGAATCCTTTGATAATGACTGGATATGGGTTGTTGTTAGGAGGATTGTTTTTCAATATCATTGAAACAGAATTGAATAAAAGAAAGTCAAGAACAAAGTAGTATGGAAAACAGAGATTTTACAATTGTAGATGTTCGAACTAGAGCAGAGTACATGTTAGGACATGTAGCGGGGTCAGTTAACATCCCTCTTCAAGAGATCGTTGACAGAGCAGAAGAATTAAAACAAATGAAACAACCGATCATATTCTGTTGTGCTAGTGGAAATAGAAGTGGACAAGCGACCATGTATTTTAAAGCAGAAGGTGTTAGCTGTGAAAATGGTGGTTCATGGTTGGATGTAAATTATAATCTGAATAAATAATGGGATTGTTAAGTAGTATTTTTGGAGGAACGAAGGTTGACTTCAAAGAAATGGTTAAGGATGGGGCTGTGATTCTGGATGTAAGAACACCGGCAGAATACAATGGCGGACACATTAAAGGTTCGATCAATATTCCATTGCAGTCACTGGAAAAAAATCTGGAAAAACTTAAAAAGGACAAGACGATCATTACGTGCTGTGCATCAGGAATGAGAAGTGCTTCGGCGAAGAGCGTCCTGAAATCAAAAGGATTTGAAGATGTACACAATGGCGGTGGATGGGTCTCTTTACAGTCTAAGATCAGATAAAAAGAAAATGAAATAGTTAGAGCGGCGAAAGCCGCTTTTTTGTTTTTTATCCTTTCAATCGACTTTTTGAAACAATGTTATCTTTGCCGCGGAATGAAAAGAATTCTCCTTTTTTCGTGTTTGCTGGTTTTGATTTTTTCTTGCTCAGAAAATGGCTTGAGAAAAGGAAACGAGCCTGCAATTGAAGAAAAGGACAGTAATTCATTATTAATTGATCTCCCTCAGCTTGATAAATGGTATGTTAGGAAAAGTAGATCTTATTTCTTCAGATTTTACAGTCATGAGATTGCGAGAAATAAGTTTTCGGGCATGTTCTTAGTAGCAAAAAATGGACATGTCTTGTTCGAAAGAACAACAGGATACTCGAATGTAAAAAAGAAAGAAAAGCTAACGGCTGAGACACCAATCCACGTAGCATCAATAAGTAAAGTGGCAACCACTCTTGCTGTTTTGAGGTTATGTGACCAAAATTTGATCGATCTTGATGCGGACGTTCGTAAATACTTACCTGAATTACCTTACAAAGGGATTACTGTTCGGATGCTCTTATGTCATCGAAGCGGAATACAATATTATGGATATTTCACTTTCCGAACTTGGAATTCAGGCAAGACAATGACCAATAAGGATGTTTTGAAGCTCATCGTAAGGCATAAGTTTCGTTTGAATTTTCCTCCAGGAAAGAAATTTGATTATTGTAATACGAATTTTGCCCTGTTAGCTTTGATTGCAGAGAGAGTGACCGATGAAAAATTTCCAGATATAATGAAGCGCTTGATCTTTGAACCATTGAATATGGAACACAGCTTCATTATGCACATTGGAATTGATCCTGAAACGGTGGCTTTGTCCTATGACGAAAGAGGCAGGTTGGAGCCGTTCTCCTATTTGGATGCGATCTATGGAGACAAAAATATGTATACAACAGCTAGAGATCTTTTAAAGATGGACAGGGGTACATATGTTCCTGGATTTATTTCTGATTCTCTGAAAAAACAGATGTATATGGGATATAGCAGGCAACCTAATAAGAAATCAAATTATGGACTTGGAATTCGGATCACTGAAGATAAAGGCAAGGACACGTACTTTTTTCATACCGGTTGGTGGCATGGGAATACTGGTTGCTATGCTTCGCTCAGATCAGACACTGCTTGTGTTATCGCTATTTCGAACAGATATACGAAAGTAGTATATCAAGTGCCAAGACTTGCAGGGTATTTTGGTAACTATCCTTATTCATTTACTTACGAATAAAAAAAGGCGGTTTCAGTTTTTGGAACTTGGTTTTTTCCTAAAGCAACCTTTTTATGGTAAAAAAGGTTTGTAATAATTGGTTATTTATTGATCTATAATATTGAATCAGAAATAAATTAAAGAAATGATCCAACGTTACAATTTGATAACCCTCTTACTGATTAGTCCGTTATTGAATTGGATAGTGAAAACATAAATTCCAGAGGAATAATTTTGGAAATCAATATGATTTTTTCCCTTGGAAATATTTCTTTCATCAATGATCTTTCCGTCTAATCCTTTAATGGTCAATCGTCCATTATCTAGTGACGTTTCCAGTGTTATCATATCGGACGTAGGATTAGGATATAGCTTTATATCGATTTCTTCGATTTCATTGGTTAAAGCTTGATCATCATATTTGAACCAGATCGGATTGGTAACTGTGTGAAATACTTCATACTGAAGATTCTGATAAATTTCGAAAGAATAATCTCTGTAAGACTCCGCTTCAAACCTGATGTACATATATTTCTCCTGAGGCAAGATGAACCCTGGAACAATGGAATCAATCAGGTCCGTCAATTTGTAGCTTAGACTAAAAGTGCCGGTTGAGTCCGATAGCGTAAGAATCTTTTTACTTTCTCCTGCTTCGGTTCCTAAGATGGCAGTTAATCTCCTAATTGTACCAAATTCAATTGTTGTAGCGGCATCAATAATAACATGCTGATCGTCTACTGTATTTATATCAAGTCGAGTGTCATCGCCCATGAAAACCTCAGGATCGTTATTCCCATTTTTCGAAAGTGATGCTGCAATGATAGGCCCATCCGTTAATGTCGATCTTCCTTTGTTCAATGCGTCCAGAACATGAACGCCATTTGTTCCCATCCCATTCGGACAATAGGTTGCAGTCGAGATCTTTCCGACTGCATTGTTCGAAATAGAGCCAAGTGAAGCAAAGTCATCTGTATTTGAATAATTGAAGGAACCATGAGCATCATTTCCTCCTGAATAGTACATTTTCCAGTTTTCAGTAGCAGAATTGTTGTTTTTCGTAATCAGCCCAATTCTGTTAATTGTATTGACAATTTCCTGACCCTGTTTGAATCTTTTCCAATGAAATGAATTACTAGAAGTGTCGACTGGTGTAAATCCGGATTGATTTGTTTGAAGATCCCAAGGATCCAATTCGTCATCAGTAGAGCTGAGTGTTTTCTTCGCGTTCCAGATTTGTCCACCTTTTAAGCCTGGATAGATCAACGTATCGTTCCCTGGAAGATAGAATACATCTGAATCTAGATTGGTGTCGTTACAGATAATATTTCCCCCTGTCAAAGGAAAGTTTGAGCCATTTACCGGGAATTCTGTTGATCCCAGATTCCAGATACCTCCATTTACAGGAATCAATGGTAATTCGTCATCAGTTGCGAAAGGATGCGCCGCATAGGCAAATCCATTATTGTTTGAAATATTATCTAAAGCATTCTTGATGCTTACATTGGTGGGGAAGAGGTCTCCATTTCCATCTCCAATGAAGGGTAAAGAAAAAGGATTTGCAGGATCAGGATAGGCCAACATATGGACCAAACGGTCATTGGCATTGTTTGCTGCTACTTCCTGTCCCGCAATGTAGATCAGCGAGCTATCCTCACTATTCAATTGTTGAGCTTCACTTCGGATACGATCCCAGTTTGCACTTATACCATTACCATAATTATCAAAATCTGAAGTATGATCAGTGGTGGTGATCCAATCAATTCCAATCATTTGAGCGGCTTTTTTCGTAGAACACAGAGGTAATCCAATTTCAGCATCACTTTGCGTGTACATTGAGTGAAGGTGTGTGTCACCTCTGTAATAGTCATCAAGAGAGGGTAAAGATTCTGATTTTCTAAAAACCCTTAACCCGAAATAGGTATCGGCGATCGAAAAATTCGCATATTCTACCTGGACAAGGATATCGACCTCATCGCTCATTCCCTGAAGAAATGAAGGGGGGATAGTGAAATCGAAATACCAGTATTTCTCGGTCACCGTTATAAAATCTCCAAAAAAGTCGGAGTCAATGTCAAAGTCAAATGTTTGCGATGAGGTAGGAGTTAGTGTATTTAAACTAAACGGTTTGATATCCAATGCCGGATCATTTGGAGAAGCACATGAAAAAAGATTCGCAAAATCTGAAGCATTCCATGAGTTAAAAGTCAGTATCGGACCAAAATTCGGATCTGAGGCATTCTTTAAACGGATATTAATGTTGTCGATCTGAATATCCATCAGAAGCACAAGGTCCGCGTCATGAAGGAAAAAGTGGACCGGAATACCATTTAGATCTCCATTTTGGTTAAATTTTTTCATTCTCCACGGGGCATCGACATAAAACTCAGAAAAAGCAGTGTTTGTTTGCTTTTGAAGGAGGTTAGGCGACCACTCAAGCCAGTCATGTTCTTTCCCCATTAGACGATTGACCGTTATCTTTAAAGAAGCTTCTTCGATTGTTTCATTGCAAAACGATTCCAAGATCTGAACCTTTTTTTTAGGATCAATTTGTTCGATATGGACAGTTCTGTGTTTGCCTTTAGCGATCTCTATTTCCAAATTCACGTCCCACAACTGTTTAGGGTAGTGATTGGTAAGTTCGACCTGGATAGCTTTACATCCTTGCAGATCAATGATTTGTACTTGATCAATGGTCAGTTTAATATCGTCATGAGCAAATGCAGAAAAACTGACGAAAATTAGAAGGGTTAGTAGGATAGATTTCACGGTTCAAAGTTATGGATTTGTTAAATCCATGTCAAGTCTATATTTCGTAAACCCTTAATCCTCTGACGACCGTATCTTCGGATTGCTTTTTGATCGATGTTCCGTTATAGGTAATTACCTGTAAAAGTTTATCATTGGTAGATTCAAAGGGTTTGCAGACATGGAAAACGAGCTCATCCGGATCGAAACGCGATGAATGAAAATAATATTTGGCTATTAATCCTGTTTCGTATTGAGCTACCAGCAGTGCGTTTTGACTTTCATAGGTATGTTTTGGGCTGTAGACCGACGTATTAAACAGAGGAAAAAGCTCTTCCTTGTCAATAAGCTCGGCTGCTTTGAATTTTTTAATAATCTTGACCCCGTTTTTGATCTCTATTCGATCATTTACGGTTAACATCATCCCATACTGCTCTGGAATTTCAGTCAAATTTGACCAATGGTCAATACCGAATTTTTTCATTAGGGTAAGGTCAAATAGCAATTGATCCCACCGTATGCCAAGTTTGGTTTTCAACTTGCTAAGCTCGTTGACGACAGGATCATTTTTGGAAATAATCCAATAGCGGATCCCGTTTCCGAAAAGATTTACAATAAAGTCCAATAAAAATGCCGTTTTCCGAAAATTAATACAAATTATTCACAGTGCTTTTCAAATTGTTGAAAAAGGCAAAAAAAAATGTTGATAACCTGTTAGAAGTCCTCTATAGCTACTTTTTCTTTTTGAATTGTTTTTTTATTTTCGGTATTCTTTCGTCCATTTTCTTTAACTCGTGGACAACCGAAGAGCTGTTTTGTTTTAAAAATTCTTTTAAGATGAATTGATTCAGCTCCTCTTTATTCTGAAGGGTATCTTTTAATTTAAAATCAGAATCGTCTTTATTTAAAATGATCAGATTGATAAGGTCTTCTGCTACAGCAAGTCGCATGGAATTTAGTAAGATGTCATTGTATTTGACAATCAATTCTTTGAATTTCTCTTTTTGCTCAGGAGTCATTAAGGTTCAAAATAAACAGTGTCGTAGCATGGAGAAAAACCTGCCCAAATACCTAGAGCCCCACCTACATTGCTTGGAATATTTACCGGGGTGGCAAATGGATTACCGGAAGAATTAACTTGTTCTGCTTTTTTTTCAAAGAAATCGAATACGTTTCGGTCCATTCGTGAAAACTTAACCACCGCAGAGTCTCCGATATGATAATATCGTTTGTATTCTTTTAATATGTTCGGATTTTTTCGTTTTTGTCTGTTTGGAGTAACAAAATCAAAAGTAACTCCATCAAAGAATTGATCGTCGAAATAGGCATTAATATGGGTTCTGAATAGCGTATCTAACTCTTCACCATTGGCTTGAATGTTAATTCTTTTCGCTTCCCATTTATACGCATTATACTGATTGGGTGGATCAGATAATTTGGCATACAGGAATGAATAGTCTGGATTCAAAGATTCAGGTTCGAACCATAATTCGGTCAATGGGACTGGAGGGAATAAAGTGGTTTCTCCAGAGTACGTTTTGCCATTGTGATCGATCGTCAACGTATACGTTTTATTTACTGCACCTTTTGACCCAGGGTCTATACTTGAGTAAACCGGAATCGGGAAGAAGAATACTTCATCAAATTCTACATCCAGCATTTCTGCCAAAATCTTTTGAGATTCCACAGGAAGCTCAGTGGCATACATCAATTGTAGCTCAAATGATTGGGTGCCGTCTGATACAGTGACTTGAGCATCTTCAATAAAGGATTGTAAATAACTTGAAAGATCTGTTGAAGCGTATATATTTTGAGATTTCGACAGCATAACAATCGGGAAACCATCTGTTTCTATTCTACCATCAACAACCAATTCTTCCTGATATCCAGGAATATCAATTTCCACTTCTTTGGTGCATGAAAAGAGAAGAAGAACAGATAGATATAAAAAAAGCAGTCTTATCAAAAGAAAGAAATGTTGATCAATAGATTGGTTTTCCAAAGTTGAGTAAATGTACTCATTCGAAGGGGAT
>JALRFI010000004.1 GCA_023253775.1 Crocinitomicaceae bacterium | reverse complement strand
GGGAAAAAGATGACGATCAAAGCACCAGAAGGTCTGATCGAAATGTACCTCGGATAATGTCCGTTTTTAAATTCAAAGAATTTGTTGTTAGACAGGATCGCTCAGCCCTGAAGGTTGGGACGGACGCAATGATCCTTGGTTCGTTGATGACTCGGAATGTGGAAGGGAAAGCCCTGGATATTGGTGCAGGAACTGGTGTACTTTCACTAATGGTCGCTCAAATGTCATTGACTATTCATGTGACAGGGGTAGAAATTGATGCCAATAGCCATTCGGACTGCAAAGAGAATTTTGAATCTTCTAGATTCAATGATCGGTTAAAAGCAGTAAAAGGAGATTATAAAGAGGTACAGGGCGAATACGATCTTATCTTTTGTAATCCACCTTTTTATTTGAATGGTCTGATTTCAGAAAGCGATAAAATCAACCAGGCCAAACACAGTGATCTTGCCTTTGTTTTAGAGCTGTTCTCTTATGTAAGATATCATTTGAAGTCAAATGGAGAATTCTGGTGTATTTATCCTTTCGAACATCGTCATGTAATCCTGGAAATAGCTTTAAATCAAGATTTAAACTTATCGGTTGACTACTTAGTCAATTCTAAAGAAGGTGTAAATAGCAGATCAGTGATGTGTTTTACCAAAGCAAAATCAAATTTTCAGGCAGGAATAATTACCATACGACATTCCGATGGGACATACACCGAGCAGTATAAATCGCTCACGAAGGAATTTCATGGGAAGGCTTTATAAGCCTGAAAGAATCCCTTCAACGATCTCGTTTACAATGCTTTCGCCTTTGTCCTCATTGTACCATTGCTGTTCTTTGATTTTTAGTTCTCGAGGATCGATCCCTGATTCTATCAGTGATTTTCGATGGTCTTCGAGCTTTTTTGGTCGTGCGCCCCAAGTGAAGATATCTTTATTTTCCTCATTTCTGATGATCAATTTAGGAATTGAAAGATTTCCATTGGTAGGATATTTTTCGATTTCAGAATTGGAGTCTCTCAATTGGATTTCCAAAGTAGACCTTGAATTTAATTTACTCATCAAATAGATGAACGGTGACGCCTGTGCAGCGTCTCCACACCAGGGTTCAGTGATCAAAATCCAATTCAGCTTTTCATTCACCTGCTCAAGCCGATCTTTCATTTCATGATGAATTTGGCCCTTTTTCAGCCATCGGTTCATTCGTGAATGATTTATTGGAACAAAGGCCAATCGGTGCTCCGGATAGTTCAGGTCAGCTGAGTTGAAGAGTTTCAGATATGTTTCAAAAGTCATACAACAGGATGTAAAAAAAGCCCGATTACGGGCTTACTATTAATAGATTGACGGATAGCTGTCAGGATCTGCTTCATGCATGATTGAGTAGATCTTTTCGACGATATCGTCCGTGTTTGGCTTTGAAAAATAATCACCATCACTACCATAGGCCGGACGATGATCTTTAGCGCTCAACGTTTCAGGTGCAGAATCAAGGAAATAATATCCTTTTTGTTCTACGAGTACTTTATCCAGAATGAATGCAGTTGCACCACTGCTCACATCCTCATCAATGATCAATAATCTATTGGTTTTCTCAATAGATATACGGATCGCATGATGAATATCAAATGGAAGCAATGTTTGTACATCGATCAACTCTATATCTATTTCCAGTTCATTTAATTGAGGAATCGCCGCCTGGATCATGTTAAATGTCGATCCATATGATACTACGGTAATGTCCTTTCCTTCTTTTACGATCTCAGGAATTCCAAGTGGTTCACAAAACTCTCCGATATTCGTTGGAACAAGCTCCTTTGATCTGTAACCATTTAATGGCTCAATGACCAACGCGGGATCATCTGATTTTAAAAGCGTATTATAGAATCCTGCAGCTTTGGTCATATTTCTTGGCACACATACGTGAATACCTCTCAATGAATTGATGATCATCCCCATTGGAGAACCACTGTGCCAGATGCCCTCAAGTCGGTGTCCTCTTGTACTAACGATCAATGGAGCCTTCTGTCCTCCTTTAGTTCGATACTGAACTGTTGCAAGATCATCAGACATGACCTGGATGGCATATAGTAAATAATCGAGGTACTGAATTTCGGCTATTGGACGAAGTCCGCGCATTGCCATTCCAATACCCTGACCAACGATAGTACATTCACGGATACCCGTATCAGAAACACGAAGTTCACCGAATTCAGCCTGCAACCCTTCAAGTGTCTGATTTACACCTCCGATCTTACCAGCATCTTCTCCAAACACCAATGCGTTTGGATATTTTTCTAGGATGCTTCTGTAGTTATCTCGAAGAATGATCCTTCCATCATCCATTTTTCCTGAACTATCGTACTCAGGAGCTACCGGTGCAATGTTCAATGCAGATTTTTTGGACTCTGAATATAGGTAAGAGCTATATCGATCAAAGTTGTTACTTATTTGTTTTTTGATCCATGCAGATAGCGCAGCTTTCGAAGCTGAATTTTCTTCTCTGACCATTCGAAGAACTTTTCGTGCAGCTCCTAGGATATCTTTGCGAATAGGTTCAAAAGCCTTTTCAAGTGCTTCTGCCTCTTTCAGAATGAATACACCATTAGGGCTATCTTTGGCAACGGTCTTCATAAGAGCTATGGCTTCAGATAATTCGGTGCTCAGGTTATCTGTGAATGCCTTCCAGGCAGCATTTTTCTGTTCTCTTACAAATTTTTTTGCATCCTTTTGAATCGTATCTAACTCTTCTTTCGATGCTATCATATTTCCTTCAGCGTTGTAGTTGAGGATCCATTCTTTGAACTTATTAATACAATCGTAGTCTGTTTCCCATTGTATGCGCTCAGCCGACTTGTATCGTTCGTGTGATCCAGAGGTTGAGTGACCTTGCGGCTGATTTACTTCTTTAACGTGAACAAGCACAGGGACATGTTCTTCTCTGGCAACTTTAACTGCTTTCTCAAATGTTTCACACAAATGAGCATAATCCCACCCCTTGGTTATAAATATTTCATATCCGGGCTTATCCTTGGTGCGTTGCATCCCTGCAAGCGCCTCTGATATACTTCCTTTTGTTGTCTGGAATTCTCTTGGAACAGAAATCCCGTATCCATCATCCCAAACAGACATTACCATCGGAACCTGAAGTACTCCGGCAGCATTGATCGTTTCCCAGAACGGTCCTTCGGAGGTTGACGCATCTCCAATCGTACCAAATGCTACTTCATTACCTTTATTCGAGAATTTTTTAAATTCATCTAATTCCTGAATTTCTTTATTTTTTCTATAATATTTCGAAGCTTGAGCGAGTCCAAGTAACCGGGGCATCTGTCCTGCTGTAGGAGAGATGTCTGCTGAACTGTTCTTTTGAGCCATTAAATTCTTCCATTCACCTTTTTCATCAAGGTTTCGGGTAGAATAGTGTCCGCCCATTTGTCTACCGGCTGACTGAGGTTCAACTTCAACATCCGTATGAGCATACAATCCAGCAAAATATTGTTGTACATTGAGTTGATCGATAGCCAACATGATCGTTTGATCACGATAATAGCCTGATCTGAAATCACCATCACGAAACTGTTTTGCCAACGCGATCTGTGCAAGCTCTTTACCATCGCCGAAAATTCCAAACTTTGCTTTACCAGTTAAAACTTCTTTTCTTCCCAGTAAAGAGGCCTCCCTTGAAATGTTTGCCAATCGAAAATCTTCAAGAACTTCATTTCTGAATGTTTCAAAATCAAGAACTTGCGTTGATTCCGCTACTTGCTCTTTTGCCATGCCTGTAAATTAGATGTGTGCAAAGATAATAATAAAAAGCTCTCAAATTGAGTCATATCAACCAACCTGAAGCTATATAGAAACGATTATTAATTGTACATTTGAGCTATGAGTATGAAGGAAATTTACAAGAGGTACTATCCCTATTTTGTGGATGTATGGCAGTATCTTGCCCTTATCCTGATTTTCATCATCGCAGCTCTATTCATTTTGTAAATTGATTTAACATGCTAAAAAAGCTGTTTCCCTTAATTGTACTGGTTGTTCATCTTGGAGTGAGCTATGCACAATTGAACTTGCAACAGGTTGGATACCTTAATTATAATGCTCTGCATGGATCAGAAAATAACGATGTCTGGGGTTACGTCGATGAGCTCGGAAATGAGTATGGACTTGTCGGAACATCAAAAGGAACATCGGTTGTCGATCTTACAGACCCTTCAGCTCCGGTTGAAGTGTTTTGGGAGCCGGGAATGGAATCAATATGGAGAGATCTGAAAACATTCGGTGATTATGCATATGTTACAACAGAGGCCGAAAACGGTCTTTTAATTATTGATCTTTCACCACTTCCGTCTTCAACAGCTCTAACGACATATTACTATACGGGGCCGTTGGGACAGGAATGGCAAAGTGCTCATAATCTTTGGATCGACGAAAACGGTTATGTCTATATTTTCGGCGCAAACCGGGGAAATGGTGGTGTGATCATTCTTGATGTAGCTACCAATCCTACTGCTCCGATTGAAGTTGGAGTTTTTGACAATTGGTATGTGCATGATGGTTTTGTAAGAAATGATACAATGTATCTAGCACACATCGCAACAGGTTTTTTATCTGTTGTCGATGTAGCAGATAAAGCCAATCCTGTACTATTAGGAACAAAGACAACACCTAATAATTTCACGCATAATATTTGGCCTTCGGAGAATGGACAGTTTGTATTTACAACGGATGAGGTTTCTGGTGCGTTTTTAGCAGCTTATGATATTACGGACCCTCTAAATATCGTTGAGGTTGATCGTATTCAAAGTTCGCCCGGACAAGGTGTAATTCCTCACAATGCTCATGTTTATGGGAACTATCTAATTACAAGTTATTATTCAGATGGTGTAACCATTCATGACATTACCCATCCGCACAACATTATTGAAGTTGGGTCATATGATACATATCCTCTCCAGACAACGAGCTATGATGGGTGTTGGGGTGCTTATCCTTTTCTTCCTTCAGGATTGATTTTGGCAACGGATATCACGGAAGGTTTTTTTGTACTTCAGCCTACTTATGTTCAAGCGGCATACCTTGAAGGGAACATCACTGAAGTAGGGTCAGGAACCGCAATAAATGTAGTGAATGTGCAGATTTCAGGAAATAATCAGATTGAACTTTCCAATTCAATTGGCGATTACGCGACCGGACATGTCAATGGTGGTAATTACAATGTAACATACTCAAAAGTTGGTTATTACCCTCAGACAATTCCCGTGACACTATCAAATGGCAACATCGTGATACAGGATGTCCAAATGACACCTATTCCACCTTTTAATTTCACGGTGAACGTTGTCGAGGCCGGGACACTTGCGCCTATTAGTGATGCTCAAATTTTATTGCAAGCTGATCTCCTTGATCATAATGGTGTAACGAATGGAATTGGCGTCGAAGATTTCATCCTTTACTATCAGGAAGATTATAAGGTATTGATTGGTAAATGGGGGTATGTAACGTCTTGTTTTACTCAAAACATTAATAATACTTTAGGTTCGATCACAGTTGAACTAACGAAAGGGTATTATGATGATTTCGAATTTGATTTTTCATGGATATCAACAGGGAGTGCCAATACAGGTAATTGGGAGCGTGGTATTCCAAATGCGAGCTCCAGTGGTTCGGCTCCTGGATGGGATGCGGCATATGATTGTGGAGAAAATGCCTACGTTACTGGAAACGATCCAAACCCAAATCCGGATGCAGATGATGTAGACGGGGGATATGTATCACTGATCTCACCAGCGATGGACCTGACGGGATATTCAGATCCCTACTTGAATTTTGCTCGATGGTTTTATTGTTTTCATGGAACCCCATCAATGGATTCATTAAAAGTAATTGTTACGAATGGTTTTGTAGCGGCACCGATCCTTATCCTTGGAAATAATGTGGATGAATGGGGTCAATGGATAACGCATAGTATTCGCCTAAGTGACTATTTGACTGTCACTTCCAGTATGCAAGTTATTTTCAGAACATCTGATCTGGATCCTGATGTGAACATAACTGAAGCTGGAATCGATTACTTCTTCATTTCGAATGAATCAGTGCTTGACAATATAGAAATGACAAAGGAAGAAATAAGGCTGTACCCCAATCCATTCAGTAATTCACTTTACATAGAAAATGTCCATAGCAATCAAGGGATACTGATGGATCTCAACGGGAAGATCCTCAATAATTATCTGTTTGAGTCCAGTTCAGTTATGCTGGATTTAAGTCATGTTACTTCAGGTATTTATCTGTTGAAAATAGGGGAAGAGGTGTTTAAGGTTATCCGAGAGTAACTCTTTCTTGAATGAGCCGTAATCAGTTTTGTTCAATGATTATCTTTGTTCAATGAGTATTTCAAAAAAAGTAGACATATCTGTTGTTGTTCCTCTGTTTAATGAAGTGGAGTCACTTCCTGAGCTTCATGCATGGATCAAAAGGGTTATGGATGAAAACTCATTTTCTTATGAAGTTGTATTTGTAGATGACGGAAGTAAGGACGGTTCTTGGGGAGTGATCCAAGATTTACATGAGGGTGATCATAATGTGAAAGGGATTAAATTTCAGCGCAATTACGGTAAATCAGCAGCTTTACAAAAAGGTTTCGAGATAGCAAATGGAGACGTCGTTATCACGATGGACGCTGACTTGCAAGATTCGCCTGATGAAATACCTGAATTATATCGAATGATCATGGAAGAGGATTATGATGTCGTTTCCGGATGGAAGAAGAAGCGTTATGATCCGATCACTAAAACAATTCCAACCAAACTATATAACTGGGCGGCGAGAAGGCTGACAGGGATTCATCTGCATGATTTTAATTGCGGATTGAAAGCTTATAAAAACGTTGTAGTCAAAAGTATTGAGATCTATGGAGATATGCATAGATATATTCCGCCTCTTGCCAAGTTTTCAGGATTCAACAAGATCGGAGAGAAGGTGGTGATCCATCAGGCAAGAAAATACGGAAAAACCAAATTTGGTCTTAACAGATTTTTGAATGGCCCTCTTGATCTTTTAACAGTTGTTTTCATGGGGAAATTTGGGAAGAAACCCATGCATCTATTTGGTGCCATTGGAACTTTAATGTTTATTGTAGGTTTTGGATTCAGTTTCTACATCGGGATCGATAAACTCTTTTTCGATCGTTCAGCAAAATTGATCGCTCAGCGCACAGAATTTTACATTGCGTTATCGGCAATGATTATGGGAGTTCAGTTTTTTCTGGCTGGTTTCATCGCCGAATTGATAGGTAGAAATTCTTCGGCCAGAAACGTTTACCTTATTGAGAAAACATTGGATTAATGATTTGGGGTATAGACCATTCCTGGACCTTATTTCTGGATCGTGATGGTGTCATCAATGTAAGATTGATGGGTGATTATGTGAAGAATCGTGGAGAATTCAGGTTTATTTCTGGTGTTCCTGAGGCTATAAGTCAGTTCAATAAGATCTTTTCAAGAATATTTGTAGTGACCAATCAGCAAGGAATTGGTAAAGGGGTTATGACTGAGAGTAACCTATTGGATGTGCACAGTTATATGCTCGACGGTGTTCGGATGGAGGGTGGAAAAATTGATCATTGTTATTTCGCTCCGCAGCTTGCGAGTGATAATTCTAATATGAGAAAGCCAGGATCAGGTATGGCGCTTAAGGCGAAACAAGATTTTCCTGATATTGATTTCTCCAGATCAGTGATGGTGGGTGATTCTGATTCTGATATCGAATTTGGCAAGAATCTTGGAATGAGGACGGTCAAGGTTACAAATGAAGAAACGGATTCAAGTAATGCCGACCTGTATGTAAAGAGTTTAAAGGAATTTTCAGATTTATTGATATGATAAGGTTTTTAATTGGTTTTCTGTTGTTGTCATTCGTTGCTTCCGGACAGGAAGTGAATCAGGTTGATGCCAAAGGAAGAAAACAGGGAGCTTGGGCAAAAACTTATCCGAATAGCAGAGTTTATCAGTACAAGGGACAATTCAAGGATGATAAGCCAGTTGGTACATTTACCTATTTCTATGAATCGACGAAGGTAAAGGCGATTATTAAACACGATGTTAATTCAACAAGATCTGTTGCATACTACTACCATGAGAACGGAAACTTGATGAGTCATGGTATTTATCGAGACATGAAAAAAGATTCTATTTGGCTGAATTTCCTGCCATCTGGAAGATTGAGTAATTCTGAAACGTACAAGAACGATCTACTCGATGGTAAAAAAGTAGTTTTTTATGTTCCTGATGATGTAAACGATAATTCCAGAATGATTGCTACCATTTTCAATTATTCTCAAGGAAAGCTACATGGCGAAACGATAGACTATTTTGACATTGGTGGAGTAAAAATGAAGGGAACTTATCAAAATGATAAGAAAGTAGGGATTTGGGAATACTATCATCTGAGTGGAAAGAAAATGATGCTTGAAAGATACAAGAATGGAGTTCGACATGGCTGGTGTTTTGCCTATGATGAAACAGGGAAAGAAACCGGCAAAGCCTACTATTATTATGGGCGTAAACTCGAAGGAAAGGAACTTGAAGAGAAAATGAAACAGATGAAAGAAAAAGGAATTAATCCGAATGAGTGATTTTCCGTATCTTAGTCTTGTGAAATTCAGGTTCATCTACATATTATCACTTCTCACAATTCTTTTATTTACTTCTTGCAAGAAGGAAACGCCTGTTGTTGATTTCAAGTATGATTACTTTGATCTTACTCCTGGTCGTTTTATTACCTATAAGGTGATGGAGGTAAGACATGATGCTGGAGGTAGTATTTTGCACGATACGCTGCGATACGAATTAAAAGCTGTTATCGGTGATTCTGTAATTGATAGCGAGGGAAGGGTAGCACGGAAATATCTCCGATATGTCAGAGATAATTCAACTTTACCATGGACGTTGAAAGATATTTGGACCACGATCATTACTGATCGAAGAGCTGAGCTTGTAGAGGAGAATCAAAGAAAAATCAAATTGGTGTTTTCGCCAACTATTTATAAGGAATGGGATATCAATGCTTTCAATACTGAAGATCCGATAATGTGCTATTATGGCTGGATAGATGAACCATACTCTATTCAAGGAATGTCGTTTGATTCAACAGTTCGAGTTGAACAAGATTATGAATTGAATCTTGTGAGGTTTAAGTCGAAACATGAAACTTATGCGAAAGGTGTTGGTTTGATCTGGAAATATCAGAAAGACCTTTACATTAATGGTTTTGACACACTTAATGTGTCGAATGGAGACGAATTGATGATGGAAGCGATTGACTATGGCTTCGAATAATTCTGACAACAATTCGATCATGAAAATTGCCATTTTTTCTTCTTTTTATCCATTTAGAGGTGGAATTGCACAATTCAGTTCTAGATTATTCCGAGCACTTCAGTCAACGGCTGAGGTTAAAGCATTTACTTTTCGGAATCAATATCCAAAGCTTTTTTTTCCTGGTAAAACTCAGTTGGTGGAGGATGGCGATGCTGTCGAAGATGTTAAAGCCGATAGAATATTGGATGGATTGAATGTTTTTACATATGCTAAGGGGGTGCGGAAAATAAAAAAGTTTCAACCTGATGTGTTGATCGTAAATCATTGGATGAGCTTCTTTGGCTGGTTGAACAGATCTCTTGCTATAGCAGTAGGGAAGCAAACAAAAAAGGTTCTTTTGGTGCATAATCTCTTTCCTCATGAAAAGCGATTCTTTGACAAGTGGATGATCAGTAAATTCATGGGTCAATATGATGGGTATGTAGTGATGTCAGAGAAGATCAGTGAGGAGATCAAGCAGTTTATCCCAGAGGCGAAGATCCTGAAGCTCGAACATCCATGGTATGATCATTTTGGAGCATTGAAAGATCAGGAAGAGGCACGAATTGAATTGGGTCTGGATAAAAACAAGAAAACACTTCTTTTTTTTGGATTGATCAGGAATTATAAAGGTTTGGACTTACTAATTGATGCCTTTGAACTTTTAGGAGAAGATTATCAATTGGTTATTGCGGGTGAAGTATATGGCAACGAAAATGAGCTTATAAATAAAATCACAGCTTGTAAAAGAAAGGAGGATATTCATTTCTTCAACAGATACATCAAGGACAGTGAAGTGTCGCTGTACTTTTCAGCTACAGACATTTGCATCTTGCCATATCGCTCCGCAACGCAAAGCGGCGTAACCGCAGTCTCCTTTTTTCTAGACGTTCCAGTTGTTGTAACTCCGGTAGGAGCACTAACGAAAATAGTGGGAGAATCGGGTGGAGGGATTGTTGCTGAAAACATTTCGCCCGAGGGGATTAGTTGCGCAATTGAACAGCTTTTTTTAAAAGGAACTACACATTTTAAAAAGAATATTGAAGCTACCAAGGCGAACTATTCCTGGGATAATTTTGCACTTCAGTTGACTGATTTTATTGAGCGTTTATAGCATCCTCAGTACGTCTTCGAATCAGATTCTACAGTCTGTAAAAGATATTCGTCCAAATTGATATCAACTTAGTTGACTTTAACGAAGGTAAATTCTATATTTGCGGGCTTAATTCATAAACTAACTTTTGTAACCAAATGCGTAATAAAGGATTTTTTTGGTTTTTAACGATCTTACTGACGGTAGTATGTATATATCAGTTATCGTTCACGTGGTTCTCTAGCTCTATAGAAGACAAGGCTTCCAAGGAAGCGAATGAAAGAGTAGCCGAGTTGAAAAAAGAAGCTGAGGCGAATGATAATATTGGTTATTTACCAAATAACACAATTGTAGATTTCTCTCAACCTGAAGCGGAAGAATTGGCGAAGGCTGCCTTCGTTAACCAGATCCTCAAGGAGAAATCAGAAACAAAGGTTTATCCTATCCTCGGTTCGACATTCTCTGAAGTAAAAAAGAGAAGTTTGGCTTTTGGTCTTGACCTTGTTGGAGGGATGAGTGTAACATTGGAAATCTCTATTCCTGAATTGGTGAAGAGTTTTGCAAGAAACCCAAGAGATCTTCAATTCAAGAAGCCATTTGAAAGCGCATATAGCATTTATACATCGAAGGGAGGAGACTTCATTACACTGTTCAGAGAAGAGAACAAGAAAATGAATAATGGTGAGCCATTGGTGAGATTGCTGTCAACAACAGAGATCGAAGGCCTTGGAATGAAGTCGTCAGATGATGATGTAGAAGATTTCTTGAGAAAAATCGCTTCTTCATCAATGGATGGTGTTGAACAGATCATGAATCGTCGTATCAACCAGTTCGGTGTTGCTCAGCCTAACATTCAGAAAGACCCTTCGAATAACAGACTTTACATCGAACTTCCTGGTGTTCAGGATGAGGCTACGGTTGCAGCTAAATTGCAGTCGACAGCGAATCTTCAGTTTTTTGAAACTTATTTCCCAACTGAGATCGCTAATCAGTGGCAGCAAGCTACAATGACTTCAAGGCAAAAAGAAGTTAAATCAGAAGATTTGGCTCCTGCAGATTCGACGGATACATTGAAGCCGGCTTCTCTTTCTACTTTGTCTGACCTTGGAGGTTCTCAAAAAGGTTTGGCTGATTACGTAAAGAGTGCTGGTAATTATGCTTTAGGATTTGTTTCTCCTGAGGACAAAAGTGCTGTTGATGCAATTCTGAACAGGTCTGATATTATGTCAATTTTCCCAGAAGACCTTAAGTTTATGTGGTCTGCTGACTTAGAGAATATCGATACGAAATCGAAGGAAAAAGCGTACATGCTGTATGCTGTAAGAGTTCCTGAATCGGGTAAAGCAAAAGTAGGAGGTAAGGACATCAAAACTGCTTCCACAGGTTATGATCAGACTAATGGAAAAATCACTGTTGATCTCTCAATGACAGAAGAAGGTGCAGATAAGTGGGCGATGATGACTTCTGATAACGTTGATCGTATCGTTGCAATCACAATGGATGATGTTGTGTATAGTGCACCAAGAGTGATCAATGCGATTACTGGAGGGAATACTCAAATCTCAGGTTCATTCACGATCGATGATGCAAAAGACCTTGCAGGTCTATTGAACGGTGGAGCACTTCCTGCACCTTGTGTGATCAAAGAGCAGACGAAAGTTGGTCCTACCATCGGAGCGGAGAATATCCGTGCTGGATTGATCTCATTTATTATTGCATTTATTGTAGTCTTCCTTTACATGTTCTTTTATTATGGAAAGGCAGGTATCATTGCGGATATTGCTCTTTTTGCAAACATTCTATTCATTTTTGGATCACTTGCTTCATTTGGGGCAGTATTAACTTTGGCGGGAATTGCAGGTATTGTATTGACGATCGGTATGGCGGTTGATGCCAACGTACTTGTCTTTGAAAGAATCCGTGAAGAACAAGCTGCGGGTAAGGATGTTGCATCTGCAGTTTCAGAAGGATTCAGTAAGGCTCTTTCATCAATCATTGATGCAAACGTTACCACTTTGTTAACAGCTATCGTTCTGAAGATCTTTGGTTCTGGACCAATTGAGTCATTCGCAACTACATTGATTATCGGTATATTTACATCAGTATTCGCGGCTCTTGTGATCTCTAGATTGATTATGGAATGGATGTTATCAAAAGGAATGAACATTGACTTCGGAAACAAAATGACTCAAAATGCATTCAAAGGTTTCAACTTTGATTGGGTTGGGAAAAGAAAGTTGTATTATGTGATCTCAGGTGTGCTTGTAGCTGGAGGATTGATCTCATTGTTGACAAAAGGACTTAATCCAAGTGTTGAATTCTCTGGTGGTCGTACGTTTGGAGTTAAATTCGAAAATGCTGCGGGTAGTGAATTGAATTATTTGAAAGATCAATTGTCAACAGTTTTTGTTGAGAATGGTAAAGTTGCTTCGATCGATGCTAAAACGAAATCAAATAATTACTTCGTTGAGATCATTACAAACTACAAATTGGCTGATGAAACAGCAGGTAATGAAGTTACTGAGAAGTTGAAAGAAGGGTTGAATAAGGCGAAGAATAAGCTTGGGGCCTATGAAATCCAGGAATCAAGAAGTGTATCTGCTTCCGTTTCTGATGAGTTGATTTCAGGGTCGATGATCGCGATCATCTTATCATTGATCATCATCTTTGCTTACATCTTGATGCGATTCGGTAAGTGGCAGTATTCAATGGGTGCGATTCTTGCGATGATGCACGATGTTATTTTGGTGCTATCTGCTTTTGCAATTTTCCATGGAATCTTACCTTTCAATATGGATGTTGATCAGGCATTTATCGCTGCAATCCTTACGGTAATAGGTTATTCGATCAACGATACGGTGATCGTGTATGACCGTATTCGTGAGAATTTGAATCTCCATAAGCATTTGTCCCATGGTGAACAGATCAACAACTCGTTGAACTCAACTCTCTCAAGAACGATCAATACCTCGATGACAACATTTATCGTATTGCTGATCATCTTTATTCTGGGTGGAGCTGCGATCAAAGGATTTATTTTTGCTTTGATGATCGGAGTTGGAGTTGGAACATACTCATCACTATGTATTGCAACACCGTTATTGATTGATCTATCAAGAAAGATTAAGGCATGATTAAGAAAATCAAAATAAAAAGGGGAAGAATTATCTTCCCCTTTTTTTATGCCAACTGTTTTTGTTTCAGCTGCGTCATAGAATTAAACGTGCGTTATGATTGTCTTTTTTGGATTAATAATTACAATGCTAATAATTCATAAAGTGATGGATGGAGTTATCCATTAACAGCTTATCAAATTCAATTCTGGATTTTTCCTTAGATAAGTGTTAAGTATCATTTTGGAGTCCTTATTTTCTTCGTGCAGTTCAATGAAGTGTTTCCATCTGAATACTGGAATTGAGTTAAAATGATAAGGTGCATAGCCGTAACCGCACAAAATCCCTCTTTCGACGAGTACTAGACTTTTTTCAGAACGATGTCTGCCTTTGTCCATGATGTAAAAACTACGTTCATTTAATAAAAGTTCATTAATGAATTCATCAACTCTCGGATTGTAATCCTCCCGGCTTTCTTGTTGTATACAAGCACCCTTACATTTTTTGATGGAATGGTGAAAGCATGCAGATTTGGTAGGGTAGAGGTCGCAAAGCTTTTGGCATAACTCCAACCTTTCACATGTATACTCCAGGTATTTTTGACCTTCTGCTTTTGTGGTAAAGCTGGTTAATGGAATTTGATTGGCTCCTTGTTGTTTGCCGACGAACAATCTGCGATAACCATTATCATCGGTGTAATCATAGAGACCGTATGGGAATCTATTTTTTCGCAATGAGCGATTATAAATAGGTTGATGCTGTTTAATAAGATCTGATTCTAGTAAAAGTGCAATTAGCTCAGATCCGGTTAGGATATATTCAATCCTAGCAATTTCAGATCTCATCTGAATTCCTTTTTTCGTTTGTGTATTCCTAAGATGTTGTTCAACCCTTTTTTTGATCTGATTACTTTTGCCAATATAAATGAGTTGATTGAATTCGTTAAAAAACTTGTAGACTCCTGTTTTCAATGGGAGTTCTTCTAGAATTTCGAGATCAAGATTTGGATGAAGGATCTTTGGGTTCACCTCTTTTTGAATGAAGGTTTCAAGATTCGATGGGTCTTTTTTAATCAATAGAGTGAAAAGATGCGCTGTTGCAAGTGCATCTCCACCGGCTCTATGGCGTCCTTTTATTTTAATTCCGAGCTCTGCAGTCAGTTTCCCGAGGCTGTAAGATGCCATTCCTGGGATTACAAACCTCGATGCCCTTACCGTGCACAAATGTGGCCTTCTGTAGTCAAAGCCAAGTGTTTTGTATTCGTTTCGAAGAATGTTGTAGTCAAAGCCAACATTGTGTGCCACAAAAATGCAGTTCTCTGTTATCTCAATTACCTTTTTCGCAATCTCATAGAATTTAGGTGCTTCGGATACCATTTTATCACTTATCCCAGTTAATTTGGTGATGAATTCAGGAATCTTTGTTTCCGGATTGACCAAAGAAACAAACTCGTCCACAATTTCTTTTCCATCATGAACATACACAGCAATTTCTGTGATTTTGGAATTTTTTGGGCTCCCTCCTGTTGTTTCTATGTCTACAATTGCAAAACGCATGAAAGGTAAATTTAATCCGAAAGATTGTAATTTACTCATGGTACTGACAAAATGTTAAACGAAGACGATATGAATAACAAGAAATCAGTAACTTGGCATGTTGATAATTACAAGGTAAAAAAGTTAAAAAATGAAATTTATTCTTACCCTTTCGCAATTGATCCTTTTCTCAGTTGTTTTTTCGCAAAGCACAATTACTGTTTTTAATAATGGTGGTCAACAGTTTTATGTGATACTTAACGGAATCAAACAGAATTCTGTGCCTCAGACAAATGTTGCAGTGTCTGGAATTACAAATGGATCATACAGTATGAAATTGATTTTCTCTGATGGAAAAACAATGGATATTGATAAGAATTTCTTTATTGAAGAGCCGTCATACATTACTACTCGAGTGGTATTCAAGAAGGGGAAAGGAAAGTTACAATTGATTGGAATGGAGCCTGCATCCGGACAGCAGAATGAGAATGATGTTGTTTATCGACCAAATAATTCAGCAATTTATTCTGATGCTGTGGTCACGACTACTGAGACGATTACCACGAATTCCTCCGTTACACAGTCTGGACAAAATAATTCTAACGAAAATGCTCAGGTTAATCAGTCCACGGCAATTGGAAATGGGAATTCGTCTGAAAATGTCAATTTCAATATGAATGTGAATGCCTCTGGACAGAATACTGAAAATTCCGCTTCAGAAACTGTTAATATGTCAGTAAATATCAATGGTTCTGAAAATGGAGAAAACATGGGGATGAATGTGTCGATCAATGTAACTGAAAATGGAACGCAAAATGGATCTGAGAATATCGATATGAACGTAAATATGTCGGGAACGGGAATGCAAAATCAGCAAACAACCCAGACTACTCAAACGACAGTAACCCAAACGAATGTAGTTTCGAGTAATGGACAAGGACAGTTAGTTAAGCCGAATTCGAATCAAACGAATAATTCTGTTTTAACATGTTCTGACATTTTGGGAGATTCCAAAAGCTATTTAGCTGACCTGAATGAATTCACATTTGACGAGGACAAAAAGGAGTTAGTGATTAAAGATTTCAAAGAAAAATGTCTAACAGCATCTCAAGCTTACGAAATTATTGAAGTTTTTACCTTTGAAGCAGATCGATTGGAGCTTTCGAAATATATGCATCATCGTATCATCGACAAAGAGAACTCGAAAAATCTGGTGAAGCTATTCACATTTGATTCGTCAAAACTCGAATTCATAGAATACATCAATTCAAACAAATAATGGAAAGGCCTTCGGGCCTTTTTTTATGGTTTATAGGAATCTATCGCTTTACGAACGGAACCGAATTCCTGAAGTAATTCTTCTGCTAAAGCATAATCGATCTTCAGGGCTTCCATGATCATTCTTGCTCCTCTGTCAACAAGTTTGTTGTTTGATAGCTGCATATCGACCATTTTATTTCCTTTCACTCTTCCCAGCTTGATCATGAGAGAGGTCGAGATCATATTAAGTACAAGTTTTTGAGCTGTACCGGATTTCATTCGTGTGCTGCCAGTTACGAACTCAGGTCCGACTTCAGGGACCATTGGGAAGTCACTTTCAACTGCTAAAGGGGATCCCGGATTACAGGTAATACCACCGGTTAGAATTCCATTCTCCATACAAGTTCTGAGTGCTCCCATGACATATGGCGTGGTGCCGGAAGCCGCTATTCCGACCACTGTGTCATTGATGTTGATGTCATATTCGGTAAGATCTTTCCAGCCTTGCTCGGTGTCGTCTTCTGCAAATTCAACTGCCTTTCGGATGGCTTTGTCTCCACCCGCTATAAGTCCGACAACAATTCCATGATCTACACCAAAGGTAGGGGGACACTCGCTGGCATCAACTACCCCCAGTCTTCCGCTGGTTCCTGCTCCCATGTAGAATAATCGCCCACCTTTCTTCATTCGCTCAAAACAAGCATCTACAAAGGCGGATATAGCAGGAAGTTCCTTTTCGACAGCAAATGCAACAGTTTTGTCTTCGTTATTGATGTTGACCAAAAGCTCATTTGTTGGCATTTTTTCAAGATGATCGTATTTAGAGCTTGATTCTGTGACCTTTTTCATAAAAGATAAGCTTCAGAATTAGTGTCATTGAGATTGATTTCAACTCTTTCTTTTAAAGTTGTGGAAAGACTGAGTCCAACAAAATCTGCTTTAATAGGATATCGGCGATGTGTACGATCCACTAGTGCAACAGTTTTAATCGCCTTTGTAGGTTCTTCAAGGATCTTCACAAGGCTGTATTGCATTGTTTTTCCAGAGTTCAATACATCATCAACTAGAATTATATAACCATGCTTCAACTCAGATTGAGGAATAGAAAGTTGAACAGGATCCTTCCATGGTTCATCTTTGTTTACATTGATCTCAAATAAAACGACATTTTGTTCTGACTCTTGCTGAATTACCTTTTTCAGTTTTTCGGCAAGAACAATCCCATTTCCACAAATACCTCCCAAAAAAATAGTAGGTTCTTCAAAGCAATTTTCTAGAACTTCGTATCCTAGACGAGTGATTTTTTGTTGAATTTCCTGATGTGAAAGAATGTTTTGCATAGATGTCGTTGTTTGAACAAATATAGAATTAATGAAGGAACGGTAATAGGTGAATAAACTTATTTATCGATGATTGTTTAAAGAAATTGTGTCCGTTGGGAATTTCTTTGACAACGTCTTTTAATCCACATTTTTTTTCGAAACGATAGGCTTGTTTTGGTCGGATCACTTGATCGTAGGATCCCATAATGATCACAAAAGGGATTTTATTTTTCCTTATTACATCACCGATCTTTAATGGATCCGGCCTAAGCATTCTGAATCCTCTCCAGGTTCTTGATGCCCTTAAAAAATCATTTTTACTCGAAGTGAATTGGTCTACAAAAGTTCGAACCTTGGGTCTCATGATGCCGAACTTGTGAGCAATTGTGCTATAGTATCGCAATCTTGAAGGATCCTTTTCCCACCTTCTGAATAGTGCACGTGCCCAACCTTGTCTGGATGACCAGTTGTAAAAACTGTTATTGTCCATGCCATCAGGTGAGATAAGTGTAAGCGTTTTTACCCTTTTCGAAATATAGGGAAGGATACAGAGAGTAAATCTACCTCCTTGGCTAAAAGAGAATAAGTGAAAGTCGGAAATATTTTCAATTCGCAGGAGTTCCAGAAAGAGGTCCTTGAATTCAAGTGCCGTAATTGGATTGTTTTCTATTCTTTCTTCTGTATATTCAGATTTTCCATGAAAGAAAAGATTGATCGCGATAACTTTTAATCCTTTCTTTTTGATAAAATCGAAGTCCTGTGCAGAGCGACCATGTCCATGTAAACAAATCACCGTTGCTTCACCTTCGCCATGGACAAAGTATTGCAACGTAAAGCTCTGGTATTCTAGGATTTTTTCGACGATCAATTTTGTACGGATAAAAACTTTATCAACATTTTATAAGAGCATCTGGATGCCATGAAACAATGATCAAACAATTCGCGATAGCAAAAATAATCATTGCTAAGCGAATATTTCGGACGTAAATTCGCATGATGAACATTCAAGTTATTCACGAACTATGTTCAAAAGAAGACACTAAAAGGTTTTATTGCTCCGTTGATTTAATTAAATTTGCGCTCAATTTGTTGAATACATTTTGAACCCTATAAGCGCATAAAAAAATGCCAAAAGATAACTCTATTAAGTCTGTCCTCATCATCGGAAGTGGACCCATCGTAATCGGACAGGCATGTGAATTTGATTATTCTGGATCCCAGGCAGCCAGATCGTTAAGAGAAGAAGGAATTGAGGTAACCCTTATCAACAGCAATCCAGCGACCATCATGACGGATAAAGTCGTGGCAGATAATGTTTATCTGCGACCTCTTGAACCTGAAAGTATTGTGAATATTCTCAAAGAGCATAAGATTGACGCTGTATTGCCAACGATGGGTGGACAGACGGCTCTGAACCTTTGCATCAAGTGTGATGAAATGGGTATCTGGGAAGATTACGGTGTTAGAATCATTGGAGTTGATATTAATGCAATCGAAATTACTGAAAATCGCGAAGCTTTCAGAGATTTGATGGAGCAGATCGATATTCCAATGGCTCCTCAGAAAACCGCCAAGTCTTTCCTTGAAGGAAAGGAGATCGCTCAGGAGTTTGGATTCCCACTTTGTATTCGTCCTTCTTATACGTTGGGAGGATCAGGAGCATCGATCCTGTATGAGCCAAAAGAGTTTGATAATTTATTGGAGAGAGGGCTTCAGCTTTCACCGATCCATGAAGTAATGATTGATAAGGCATTGCTGGGTTGGAAAGAATTTGAACTTGAGTTATTGAGAGATGCCAATGATAATGTCGTGATTATCTGTTCGATCGAAAATTTTGATCCAATGGGGGTGCACACTGGAGATTCAATTACGGTGGCTCCGGCAATGACACTCTCGGATACTACTTTCCAGAAGATGAGAGATATGGCCATCAAAATGATGCGTTCGATTGGAAATTTTGCTGGAGGTTGTAATGTTCAGTTTGCTGTATCGCCGGATAACAATGAGGATATTATTGCCATCGAAATTAACCCGAGAGTTTCAAGATCATCAGCACTTGCCTCTAAAGCAACAGGTTATCCCATCGCAAAGATCGCTTCAAAGCTTGCCATAGGATACCATTTGGATGAATTGAGTAACCAGATCACTAAGACGACTTCGGCATTATTTGAACCGACGCTTGACTATGTGATCGTTAAGATCCCACGTTGGAACTTCAATAAATTTCCAGGAACAAACAGGCAATTAGGGCTTCAGATGAAGTCTGTTGGAGAGGTAATGGGAATTGGACGTTCTTTCCAGGAGGCATTGCAAAAGGCATGTCAGTCATTGGAAATCAATCGAAATGGTTTGGGAGCAGATGGTAAAGAATTGACCAATCAAGTTGACATACTTTATAGTCTTGAGCATCCAAGCTGGAACAGACTTTTCCATATCTACGATGCGATCAAATTAGGTATTCCGTTTAAGACCATCGTTGAAAAAACAAAAATTGATATCTGGTTCCTTAAGCAGATCGAAGACATGATCAAGCTGGAAAGAAAGATCGAGAAATTTCACTTGGAAAATTTACCGAAAGAGTTGCTGTTTGAGGCAAAGCAAAAAGGATATGCAGACCGTCAGATCGCTCATTTATTGCGTTGTCTTGAATCAGAAGTGAACAAGAAAAGAGAGGAATTTGGTATCAGTAGAGTCTATAAATTAGTAGATACCTGTGCCGCTGAATTCGAAGCTCAGACACCATATTATTACTCGACATTTGAATATGAAAACGAGAGTAAAGTAAGTGACAGGAAAAAGATCGTGGTGCTTGGATCAGGTCCTAACAGAATTGGTCAGGGAATTGAATTCGATTACAGCTGTGTTCATGGTGTTCTTGCCGCAAAAGAATGTGGTTATGAGACGATCATGATCAACTGTAATCCAGAAACTGTATCGACTGATTTCGATACTGCAGACAAACTTTACTTTGAACCAGTTTTCTGGGAACATATCTACGATATCATTCGTCACGAAAATCCAGTGGGTGTGATCGTTCAGCTGGGTGGTCAGACTGCGCTTAAGTTAGCGGAGAAGCTGGATCGATACGGAATTCGTATCATGGGAACAAGTTTTGAGGCACTGGATCTTGCAGAAGACAGAGGTAGATTCTCCAAACTTCTTGAAAAGAACAACATCCCTTTCCCCAAGTACGGTGTTGTGGAAAGTGCAGAACAAGCACTTGAGCTTTCTGACGAATTAGGTTTCCCATTGTTGGTTAGACCGTCTTACGTTCTTGGTGGACAAAAGATGAAGATTGTGATCAATAAAGAAGAGCTGGAACACCATGTCGTTGATATCATCAATGAGATGGGGAATAACCAGATCCTTCTGGATCACTTCCTCGGAGGTGCCATTGAAGCAGAAGCAGATGCGATCTGTGATGGAGAGAATGTATATATCATTGGAATAATGCAACACATCGAACCTGCTGGAATTCACTCTGGTGATTCATATGCATTACTTCCTCCTTATAACTTGGGTGACTTCGTGATGACTCAGATTGAAGACATCACTAAAAAAGTTGCCATCGAGTTGAAAACTGTAGGTTTGATCAACATCCAGTTTGCGATCAAAGATGACAAAGTATATGTGATCGAGGCCAATCCAAGAGCATCGAGAACAGTTCCTTTTATCGCAAAAGCTTACGACGAACCATATGTAAATTATGCGACTAAAGTAATGTTGGGAGAAAAGAAAGTGACAGATTTCAAATTCAATCCGAAGAAGGAAGGATATGCGATCAAGATCCCTGTCTTCTCTTACGAGAAATTCCCCGATGTTAAGAAGGAACTGGGACCTGAGATGAAATCAACAGGAGAGGCGGTCAGATTTATTAAAGATCTGAAGGACCCATTCTTTACGAAAATCTATTCTGAACGTAACATGCACTTATCAAGATAAAGTGATCGTATACGGCAGTATAACCGGTTTATTTAAGACCCTGTTCATTTTGATCGGGGTCTTTGTCGTTTTACGATTTATTGGTCAGCTAATGATCTCGAAACGAAACATTGAAGAAGAAAGGAAGTTGAATCGTCAGCAAAAAGAAGCTGATCGACAGCGGAACGAGAAACTTAAAAACTTTGGAAGGGTTAACATTCTTGAAAGGACTAAACAAAGTTCTTCTTCAAATTATGATGCAGAGGAAGTGGATTTTGAAGAGATCGATTAACCCATAATATTCTTACTTTTATTCCAACATCAATACTTATGAAAGAGATACTTAAGAACAACTGGCAACACGTTGCCACATTGGGAATTTTTGTTGCAGTGGTGATGATCTATTTTTCACCTCAGTTCAATGGGATGGCCATTAAGCAGCACGATGTTGAGCAGTACATTGGAATGTCACATGAGGCTTATCATTTCAAGGATAAGATAGGTGAAGAGCAATTATGGACCAACTCTATGTTCGGAGGTATGCCGACTACTCAGATCTCTTTGATCCATCCCGGAAACTTCCTTGGGAGAGCGATCATGAATTTTGTGAATTGGTTCCCATCTCCTGGGGGAATGGTACTGTTACATTTGATCTGTTTTTATATCATGGCGCTGTTCTTCAGAGTAAATCGATGGGTGGCAGTCATTGGTGCATTTGCCTTCGCTTTTGCATCTTACGAGATCATTATTTTACAGGCAGGTCATAATTCAAAGTCATTAGCAGTTGCCTTTATGGCGCCAGTGGTAGGAGCACTATACATGGCGTATCGACACAAACCCTGGCTTGGAGTGGGACTATCCGCCTTTTTTATGGTGTTGGAAATATCCTGTAATCACCTTCAGGTTACCTATTATCTGGCATTCCTATTGGGAGCAATGGGAATCGCTGAATTTGTTCGTTCGATCATGAACAAAGAAGTGAAGAAGTTCATTTTTGTTTCCGCTGGTCTGGTCGTCGCCTATGGTATGGCGGTTGCAGTGAATTATGGGAATGTTTCCATGACCAATGAATATGCAAAGACGACTATTCGAGGAGGAAATGACCTAACACTAGATCTTAAAGGAGAACCTAATGTCGTGAATACGGATGGAGGTCTGGACAAAGATTATATTACGCAGTGGTCGTATGGCATTGGTGAGTCATTTACGCTTGTTTCCCCATATGTAAAGGGTGGAGGAACAGTCGTATTTGCAGATAGTCCAAATGCTGATGTATTGGATAATATGGATATTTCCGGTGAGGAAAGAAGGATGTTGGAAGGATATCCGGTTTACTGGGGTGAACAGCCATTTACGTCAGGGCCTGTATACATCGGGATAATCATGATCTTCCTTGCGTTATTAGGAATGGTCTATTTGAAAGAACCTTCCAAATGGGCATTGCTGGCAGTAGGAGTGCTTGCGCTTGCACTATCTTGGGGTAAGAACTACATGGGGTTAACAGAATTTTTTATTGAGAATGTTCCAGGGTATAACAAATTCAGAACAGTAACGATCATCCTGGTGTTGATCGAATTGATCGTGCCTGTCATAGCGATGTTGTTCTTGAATAAGCTGATCGAGGAACGCGAAACGATCAAAGAGAACAGTAAAAAATTGTATATCACTTCAGGAGTATTTTTCCTGTTCATGCTGATCGTGAAATTTGCCGGATTGGGAGATAATTATACGTCTCAATCATTTGATCAGGCACAGCTCGACAGAATCGAAGTTCAGATCAATCAGCAATTGGATGGAATTGATCCAGCACAAATTCAGCAACAGTACGGAGTTGACTTGAGAGACCCGAAGCAAAGAGAGATGTTCGTTACAGAGCAAATGAAAGGGTACGAGGGAAATCTGGAAAATGTTAAAGAAGCAAGAGCAATTGTTTATGATTCAAGTATGAATCGATCATTGATCTTTTTATTCCTGGGAATAGGATTGGTAGTGCTTTTGATCCAGACAACTATTCCATCAGCGGCGATCATTGCTGGTTTTGGGTTGTTGACATTGATCGATCTTATGGGAGTATCAGTCAATTATCTTGATTCAGATGATAAGTATTGGGAGGACGCCCTTCTTAAAAAATATCCATACGTTGCGGATGAAGCGGATGAGCAGATCCTGCAAATGGAACTTGCAGCAAATCCAAAACTTGCAGGGATCATTAATAAGGCAGAGTCAGAAGGTAAAAGAAAAGCAGAAGAGCTGGGAGCTGAGGGCGAAGCAAAAAGAAGGATCATTGCAGCTCAGAAATTCATGGCATTGAATGAGAATTCAAACTATAAAGTTTTTGATCTTTCGGGAGGTTTCTCCAGTGCAAAAGCTTCTTATTTCCATAAATCTCTTGGAGGTTATCATGGTGCCAAATTGAGAACGATTCAGAATCTGTATGATTTCCATCTTTCCAGAACCAACAACAAAGTGTACAATATGCTGAATGTGAAATACTTCATTCAGCCAGGAGAATCAACTCCTGTTGCAAGAGTCAATAACGATGCGATGGGTAACGGTTGGTTGGTAAAGAAGATCAAAGTTGAGAAAGACCGAGATAAAGAAATTAGAGCACTTGGGAAAACTTTTCATGTGCAGAATTCTGGGTCTGGAACATTGGTGGTGAACTCTGATAAACCGACCGATGCAGATGTGTACGGATACGAATATTTACGATACGTTTATAACGGAGACAGCTTGCCAATAAACCTTTCAAATGGAGTTACTATGGGAATGAAAGCTCACATGGTGGTGGATTCTCAGGGTAGTATTTCAACCGTTCCTGATTTTGTGTTTGATAATGATACTGCTGTGAAAAGCTTTACAAAATTGGTGACATATGAGGTCGTATCAGATTTCGATCCGAAGGTAGATGCTGTCATTGCAGAACAGAATGTGAACGGATTGACAAAAAGAAACTTTGATGATAAAGGGGAAGTGAAGTTAGTGTCATATTCACCTATGAAGCTTGAGTATAGTGTGTCTGCAGATGGAGATGCATTTGCCGTATTCTCTGAGACCTACTACAAGGATGGTTGGACAGCAACAATCGATGGAAAAGAGGCAACGATTTACAACGTGAACTATTTGCTACGAGGTCTTGAAATTCCGAAAGGAAAACATAATGTTGTCTTTACGTATGACACTACAAAGTATGATAGTTCTAATACAACCAGTATGGCGTTGTCTGTATTGGTATTATTGATCACTGGTCTTTCTTTCTGGAAACAGCGTAAAGAAGATAGCAAAGTTTAACATATTAATGGGACAAGTAAGGAGAGATTCAATAATCAATACAGCCATTACCTATACGGGAATTGGTCTTGGTTATTTGAATAAAGGCCTTTTGTTTCCTTTATTGCTAAGTCCTGCTCAAGTTGGACTCGCCAATGTGATCATGCTGATGGTGAGTTTTTTTGGTCAGTTTTCGACATTGGGAACAGGAATGATCGTGATGAGATTCATTCCTTTCATGAAAAACAAAGAGGATGGAAAAAATGCACTGTTGACATTCTCCATGTTGATCGCGACGGGAGGAGTAGTTTGCACGAGTGCGCTGCTTATCCTTTTTCACGAGCCGATTTTAGAGTTGTTGAGCGATCGTTCTCCCTTACTTGCAGATTATACATTTTGGGTCATTCCATTAGGTATTGTCTCTACTTATTTTTCGATCCTGGAACATTATTTAAGAGCGGTTGGAAAGACTATTGTTTCAGTTTTTATTCAGGATTTTGTACTTAGGTTATCAGTCTTGATCTCCCTGTTGGCATTCTATTCTGGTACCTTGGATTTTGAAACATTCATTGTCATTTTCTTTTTGCTTCAGATGATCCCTGGTTTTGTTCTTTTCGTTCTGGTGATCATCCAGGATCAGTTCTTGATCAAGCGTTCGCTAAGAGTAATACGTAAAAAGCTGAAGAGATTGATGCTTCAATATGGATTCTTCGTTTATTTCAACAGTTTTGGACGAAATATTATTCTCATGCTGGATGCAACTATGGTCACTGCACTCGCCGGACTAGAGGCAGCCGGAGTCTTTACGACAATGGTCTTCTTGTCCAATGCTTTGTTTGTTCCATATGTCTCATTAATACGGATCAGCTCTCCACACGTACCCAGGTTATGGAAGAGTAAGGATACAGTTGAGTTGAATACATTGTACAATAAAGTATCGGCAATTGGATTTTTTGTGACTTTCTCATTGTTCGCGATTGCCTGGTTTGGGATCGACTTTTTACTCTCTTTCTTGCCTACGGATTATGCTCAGGGAAAATATGTTTTTCTTTTCCTGATGCTGGGTAGAATGTTTGATGCGCTTGGTGGAATCAACGGAGATATTCTCTTAACCTCGAAAAAATATAAGATCGAGGTAGTGTTGACGATCCCTTTGATAATGATAACCTTTCTTTTGAATTTATATTTGATTCCGGTCTATGGAGCAGTTGGAGCAGCGATTGGAACTTCGTTTGTTTATTTGACATACAACATAATGCGACTTGTAGCGAATTATTATTTTTTCAAATTACAGCCAGTTGATTCAAAATTGTTGAAGGTGATATCTTTAGGAATTGCAATGTTTGTACTTACCTATTTGCTAACGAGCTGGATCCAGAATCAGTTGATCACCGCATTGGTAGGAGGAGCATGTGTGATCTCCTTATTTGTTCTTCCGGTAATCGTTGGAAAATTATTGCCAGATGAGGTAACAGGTTTCTTTAAGGTGTTTAAAGGGAAAGTAAATGGTTGATACGATCGTAAAATATCGATGGACCAGTGGAGCGGAATACCGCAGTGAGGTGGAATGGATCCTTTCAGTTATTGCCCATTACAATAAAATCAAGTGGGTTGAGGATCCGACTGCAAAAATCACGATAGGAACTGAAAAAGAAGCGTCCCTATATGTCAATAAAGAATTCTATGATAAGGTTCTGAATAATGTCTTTGATCCGAAAAAGGTTTTAGGAAGAACACCTCATGTGTATTCTGGGGATAACATCGATCCGCTTTCGACAGCATTCTACTATTTGAATTGCCTTTGGGAGAGGGATTCACGCGCAGTGAAGGATAAGTGGGGTAGGAGTGAATTAACTGGTTCAGTTTGGGAATATTATGGTTACAACGAGCCATTTTTGATTGTCAATGAGATGTTTGACCTGATCTTACGTAATCTTGATGTTGCTTCAGTACCTGGAAATAAAAGTGTTTTTCTTTCTCACGACATAGATGTGGTCTATGGCGCCTGGCTGCAGGATGGCAAATCAGCGATTCTTCAGGGTAGGGTTTATGGTGCTTTGCGTGAAAGTGTGAATCATCTATTGGGGCATCCTGGATGGTTTAATTTTGAGGAGATCGCCATGGAAGAGTTAAAGCACGGCTTTTCATCAACCTTCTTTTGGATACCGGTTAAAGGGCCGGAGAAAGGTGTAGGAATGAATGCTGACTACTCACTGAATGATCCAAAACTGAGTAAAGTGATCAGCGAGCTGGAGGAACATGGCTTTTCTCATGGGATCCACAAAAGTATAGCACCTTTTAAGTTGGCGGACGAATTGAAAAAATTGGATTTCAAGGTCGGGGCAAATCGCTACCACTATCTTAAGTTTTCATTTGAGCAATTGATCGAGGAAATGGAGGGGTCTGGTCTTAAAATGGATGCCAGTCTGGGATATGCAGAGGTGCCAGGATACAGAAATGGGTATTCTCTTCCATTCGTACCCTACCATATAAAAGAACGCAGACCTTCAACATTCGTCGAAGTTCCCTTATGTATAATGGATGGTACTTTTAGTAAGTATTTGAAACTGGATGCGAAAGAAGCAAAAGCGAGGATTCTAAAAATGGTCGAAGCATTACCGGATAGATCGGTTGTTTCTATTTTATGGCATAACAGCCATTTTACAGATTACAAATATCGAGGCTACGGTAGGTTATATTCTGAGCTCCTTAGCTACCTGCATAAGCAAGAAATAGAATGTGCGACTCCTTCTCAACTCATTTATTCTACACTTCATGTTGACTAAAGAAGAGTTAAAGGATATTTATGAGAAGCGGTATACGAGTGTTTCACAAGACCATTCTGCAAGAGAAATTGCTCAATATCGAAAATATTACAAGGTTTTATTGAATTGGGATTCTTCGTCTTGTTCCGATAAGCATTATCTCGATCTTGGATGTGGATTGGGAGCAAAGACAGTTGGATTCAATAATGGATTTAACGCCGTTAAGGCCGTCGATCTTTCTGAAAAAGCAATTGCTAACTGTCGAAATAAATTTTCTGAAGAGAGGATCGAATGGGTAGCAGGTGATGCAATGGCTGTACCTGGCAAATATGAATTGATCACTGCGCTTGGTTTTTCTTTATTCAATACACCTGATAACCAAGAATTTATTTCAAACGTTGGACATATCATACGCCAAAATCTTACAGAACGAGGAGGGGTGATGATCGTTGGTTCATTTACTGATCTTTCCGGATCAGGGGATTCATGGTATATGCATAGTCAAAATGATCTCGTCGAAATTCAAAACAGATTGGAAACTGAACATGCCGTTAAGGTGGAAGTAATCTTTCCTCATCGCAGGTTTTCGAACTATTTTTCGGGTGGATTATTGAATTTAATTGCCGAATTAAGGAAATTGGTTCTGACAAGAAGGAGGAACTTTTTTATTAAAATTGTACATGGATAAGAAATACTGGTTGTCAATTTTTAAAAAGGCCAAAAGAATTGAGAAATTCTCCAGCATAGTAAAAATGTGTGAGGGGAAGAATGTTTTGGATGTGGGTTGCATTGGGCAGGATCATTCTTTGGATGGAGATAACTGGTTACATGGTAGGATCAAAAAGGTTTCTGCATCGCTGGTAGGTGCGGATATTAACGTTGCCAGATTTGATGAGCTTCGAAGTAACGGCTTTGAGATCTATACTCCGGAAGACCTTGACAAGTCAAAAAAATACGATCTGATTGTAATGGGAGATGTCATCGAGCATGTGAATGATCCGGGAGTGTTTCTTTCCTTTTACGCACAGTTTTTAAAAGAGGATGGTCAAATGGTGATCTGTACACCAAACAGCTTTGGTGCACGATATTTCCTTCAGACGATGGTGTATGGGATTCCAGGAACGAATGAAGAACATACATTAAGCTTTGATCCATACGTTATGCTTGAATTATTCTCAAGAATTGGTCTTGAACCAAAAGAATTCTTCTGGCTGCAAGAATATCGTGGGGGAGCCAATTTACTTCAAAAGCTCATTTTTCTTAAGGCAACAGTGTTTGTCTTCTTTAGAAGATATTTGAATTCAAACTTCATGTTCATTGTCCAGAAGGGATGAAAAAAGTAGGGATATTTACTGCAAATTCAGTTGATAAGATCCATCCGAGGATCCAGATGCAGTATGAATATCTTTCAGATGCAGGATACGACGTAACGATCTTCAGAACAACTGAAAAAAGGGATCCTTTTTTTTGGGAATTGATCAATTGGTTTTCGCTCAAATATTTCAAATTCGGCGCAATTCATACTTTCAAGAAAAATGTTGCGGGAGTAGATATTGTGCACGTCTATGATCTACAGCTTTTACCACTAGCGAAATACGCCAATAATCAGGGGAAACGAACAATTTACGAAACTCTTGACAATAACGTTTTCCTTCATTTTCACGGAGTAAGTTCCATTCTTAAGCCTTTGAAAATCTTTAAGGGGCTCGTTACAAAACGAATGAAGAAATATGAAATGAAGTCTTCAGCTTTTTGCAAAGAGATCATTGTCAACTCACCTAATTTATTGAAGAATTTTGCACCAGGCAAGGCAGAATACATTCCTTATGCCTCACCATTGGAGCCATCATTGAGTATTCAATACAATCCGGAACTTCCTACTGCATTTTTATATCTGGGGAAGTTAACGAGTGGGAAAGGAGCTTTGGATTATAAAATTCTTATTGAACAATTTGAGTTGCCGCTTTTCTTTTTTGGTAAAGCGTTCGATAAAACGTCAGTAGATCTTCAGAAAAGTACATTGGTGCATCCAATGGGAAATTTTGATGCGATAAAATTGAAAGAATCATTGACTAACCTTTCAAAACAGTATAATTTGATCGGGTTGAGTGTTATCCATCCAGAAAATGAAAGTTATCTTCTTCAGGAGGCCAATAAGGACATCGACTACATTGCTCTTGGGATTCCATTTATCGGAAATGACAGACCCCCGACACTTGAAAAAATAAATAAGGGAGCTGGAGTACTAATAAATGATAATAACGAGGTTGCTTCTTTGATCAACAATGAACATGATCAATACAACAAATGTGTTGCATCCTGCGCAGGAATCGCAGCTGATTTTTCCTCAGAAAAATTTAAAATAAGTTTGTTGAAGGTCTACTCTCGAATTACTCAGTAACGAAAGCCTTAATATCCAGAACAACGATCTTTGGATCTGTATTAGCCGTTACTGTGATCGTTTTTTTCTGTTCGTTCAACTGTCCCGGTTTTGGATGGAACACAACAGCAATTTTATCGGACTTTCCAGGAAGAATAGGTTTTTCGGGTTTTTGAGCAGTAGTGCACCCACAACTTACATCAACTTTATCAATGATCAATGGATTTTTGCCTGTATTGGTTACTACAAAAGTTGCTTCATTTTCTGTGTCAACCTTTATCTTCCCAAAGTCATGAAGCATTTTGTCGAATGACATTGAAGTACTAGATCCTTCTGCTGCTTTTGCTCTTTCTTTTTCTTCTTTTTCGACCTCAGATAATGCAGCTTTTAATTCTTCTTCGGACTCACCTCCTGCGGCAGCAGAAGAAAAGACCTCACCTTTCTTACTCTCGATCTTATTAGAACTATCGGCACCACATGACGCAAAAAATAAAATTGTAAAAACAAACAGACTAACCTTTACCATAAATTTCTAGTTTAAAGCAAAAATAATTATTTCAATTTATTATCGTATTCTCCTTTCTGAATGATTTCAACAGCTTTCATTACGATCTCATTTGTGTCATTATAAATCTGATAGAATTCATTATATCCCCAAATATCTTGAGCTATGACTGCTTTCATTCTAAGTGTAAAAAGCGCTTCACTCGTCCGGAATTGTTCTCCGTTGTATTCCAGCTCAGGATCTTCTTTTTTGACATATTCAAAGAACTTATCCATTATTGCTTTATCAATTTTGAAATGATTCCTGAATGAATTAAAATCTTGATGCGATTTAAGAATTTCATCACGGTTTTGGTCTACATATTCCAGCACGAATCCATTCAAATAACCCTTTTGAACCAGGTTCCTATAATAATCTGTAATTCCACTAGTATCGAGAGGAACGAACACATCGGGCATGATTCCCCCACCTCCGTAAACCGTTCGTCTATTAATAAGCGTTTCATGTTTCAAGGAATCAGGTAATTTAATCGAATCAGCGTTGGTGAATTCACCATTGAGATACCGCTGAGTCAAGTCTTTGTCATAAGCCTCTGGATCATCGTATGGCTTCTGAATGAAACGCCCGCTTGGGGTATAGTATCGAGCTATTGTCAGTCGAATCTGAGACCCATCTGTAAGATCTATCGGACGTTGAACTAACCCTTTTCCATAGGATCTTCTTCCTACAACAAGTCCTCGATCCCAATCCTGTATCGAGCCTGACAAGATCTCACTTGCCGATGCTGAATACTCATCCGTTAATATGATCAATTGCCCATTTTCCCACGAACCCTTTCTTCCTGCTTTGAGGTCACTTCTTGGTTGAGCTCTTCCTTCAGAATACACGATAAGTTTGTCGCCAGAAAGGAACTCATCTGCGAGCTGATGTGCAGCATATAATAGCCCACCACCATTTCCTTGAAGATCGAATATGAGATTTTCCATTCCCTTACTTTTAAGTTCCTTCATGGCATCCTGAACTTCTTCTACTGTAGATCTTGAGAAGCTATTCAGTTTGATATAGCCAATCTTTTCATTAATCATGTAATAAGCGTCAACGGAGTTGATTGGAATATTGTCACGAATGATCACGAAATCCAAAGGTTTCTTTCCATTCTTTCTGGAAATCTCGATCTTCACCTTTGTACCAAGCTCTCCCATCAGTTTTTCTCTTACTTGACTATTTTTCAGACCTACTCCAGCGACATTTTCATTTTCAATTTTAGTTATTTTATCGCCTGGAAGAATACCAAGTTTTTCGCTTGGTCCGCCCGGTATGGTAGCAACCACCATTAATGTGTCTTTATGAATTTGAAAACGGATGCCGATTCCAACAAAGCTTCCATTGATTGATTGATTCGCTTCATCCACCTCATCTTTAGAAATGTACGTCGAGTGCGGATCAAGTTTTTCCAGCATTGCAATAATTGCAGCATCTGTTAATGCCTTGTCATCCACTTGGTCGACATACATTTTATTTATGTAGGTAAGAATCTCATCAAATTTTTGAGTGGTACCGATTTTTTTCTGATCGATCTGAGCATTTAGTTGCAAAGACATGATGAAGATTGCACCATAGATTCCGAAAGATTTAAAATGCTTGAAAATTGACATAGCTTTCACTTTGAATTAAAGTTAATTAAATAACGATATCTAGACATACAAAGTAACAGTACTCAATATAAAATATGTTAATTCCATTCAATAATTCCAATGAACACATATATGTTAACTAGTAGAATAGAATGCTTAAATCACGCACTGAATTTTTTAGTTATTTCGTAGTGATGAAGAAAAGCTTCAGAAATTTATTGATGGTCATATTTTTATTGATCAGCGCTCATAGTTTTGCTCAGGTACCAGAGTTTGATCGACTTGAGATGCTTTATGCCCAGCACCATTACAAGTTGGTGTACAGGAAAGCGAATCGTTTGCTTGATCAGCCGGATTATGATTTTTCACAAATCCCTACTTTTTACAAGTCCTTGAGCTTATTTCAATTAGCTCAGAATAAACATTGGTTACTGAGAAAGCCAGGAGCAATGAAAGAGGCAGGGGAGTTGTTTGCTCAAGTTAGAAAATCCGCTGATGGGTATAAGGTTCTCACTGCTCACATGTTCGAAGTTTCCGCCTTAAAAAAGGATCTTGTTGCGTATGCTGAGGATCTGAAAAGGACAGGGGAGAACAAGAAATTCGAAGAGTTAAATGAGATCATGTTGTCCATGTTTGATGATATCAAGGAGATTGATACAGATGGTATGAACAACAATCAGCCGAAGCCTTTTCGATCGCCGGCGTCAACCCCTGAGCGGGAAGAACTTGTTGCATATGCCAAACAATTTTTGGGGGTCCCCTATGTTTGGGCGGGAGATGACCCAAAAGGTTTTGATTGCAGCGGTTTTATCAGCTTCGTTTATCGAAAGTCAGGCAAGGAATTACCTAGAAGAGCGGTTGATCAGTATAATGGATCAAGGAAATTAAAAGAAAAAACTGTCGAAAAGGGAGATCTTATTTTCTTTGATAATGGATCTGGAATTTCTCACGTGGGAATGATCATCTCTCATAAAGGAGAAAGTCTGGTGATGATACATGCAAGCTCTTCCAAAGGAATTGTGATAACGGATATTGAAAGTTCAGATTACTGGATGAAAAGGATTGCTGGATATGGAACTTTTCTTGACTAACCTTTCGCAAAGGATTTCATTGTAAAAAGGGTAAGATTGAAAATAATCTGAAAAATGATTAAAAGATTACCGATCGTCCAGAAAATTGAATCTTCAAATGTTAAAAGAAAAACAGGGGATAGGACAATGGGAGTAAACCAGTTCAATTTCCCCAACCAGGAGTTGAATCGATGTTCTTTTCGTTCATGAAAACCCTGAAGGCCAAGAGAGACACTCCAGATCACCAGAAGAAATATCACCGCATAAAATAATTTTAATGCTTCTGGGTTGAAATAGCAAAAGACCAATAGAATTAGGTTAATGACACTGGAGGTGATCAGTAACTTGAAAATCAGCTGATTTGACTTTGTTGCAATCAGAAGTGAAGCCAATTGAAAAGTAGTCACCAGACTAGCTCCAGCCAAATAAATGAATGGTATTAGATCACCGGTTGATACCTGATAGATAGTGTAAGTAAATGTCGAAAGACAAATGATAAATAATCCTTTCAGGATCCAGTCAGTCCAAGTGATTAGTGATTTCATTAGCCGTTTAACCTTCTATTTCTCTCTGTGGCACACACCAGGTTCCAAAGAGCTCTTGCGCCTACATTCGCATCCCAGTCGCCTTCTTCTCCTGGAGAAACTTCATTCAGGTCGAATCCGATGATCTTTCGCCCTGAAACGGCTAGCTTGAAGAGAAGGTAGTTGATCTCCTCAAGAGTAAAACCTCCAACAACAGGAGTTCCTGTGTTAGGACAAAGCTCAGGGCGGAGACCGTCGATATCAAATGAAATGTAAACATTATGTGGCAGTTGGGCTAAAATTTCTTCCACTTGATCAGCCCAGTTTCTACCAGCGAATTGAGCGTTTTTAATATCCCAATCGAAAAAAGTAGAAATGCGTCCGTTACTGTCTTTGATCATATCAACTTCAGATTGTGCTATGTCACGAATACCAACTTGAACCAGTTTGATCAAATTTGTACAATTCTTGAGAGCGTTGTACATAATACTAGCGTGTGATTGTTCGAATCCTTCATAGGCAATACGTAGATCTGCATGAGCGTCAATTTGAAGTATTCCAAACTGTTGACCTTCTTCGTCAAGGGATTCTATCAAACCAAGTGGAGTACTATGCTCTCCTCCAAGAACACATGCGATCTTCCCTTTTTCTCTGACAGCTCGAACTTTTTCTTTTAAACTGTTCTTTAGCTCGTTTGAGGTAGCATTGATGATATCAACTGTGTCCTTGTGCACTTGGTGTTCAGACAAATTTCCCCCCCCTTCAAGGAAAGAGATGTATGATTTCCCTTTTTTACAGAGATCATCATTAATTGCTTTCCAATCTTCTGATATTGGGCTCATATATACTTTAGTCATGTATGCATGCTCAAGCTGCGGATGATAAAAGTCGAGCTGCGTTGAAGCTTCAAGAATGACCTTCGGTCCGTCACTGGCTCCCTTACCATAGGAAGCTGTTGCATCCCATGGCACCGGTATGATTACAATTTCCGCTTCTTCTTCTGAATATGGAAAACCGAAAATGTTTCCGTTTGCGATTCCTACTCCGTTCGGGTCAAATATCATGTATTAAAAATACCATATTCTTAGGATATAAAATTTGCAATTAAATAATTATTTGATAATTCAATCCTTAATAATATTCATTTACATGCGGCAGAAAAAAATGTAAATCACTTAATTCCAGTTAATTGAGTTATATTAATAGAATGCGACTAAAAAGAACTCTAGGCTTAATCATTCTACTGATTTCTCATTCTTTCCTGAATGCACAAATAAGTTCAATTGTAAGGGATTGGAACAACATATTACTTGAGGCAATTAGAAATGATTTTGCTCGGCCCCCGGTTCACGCAAGAAATTTATTTCATCATTCAATTCTTATGTATGATTCTTGGGCAGCATTCAGTCCTGGTCACGAGACATATTTTTTGAACAAAACAACGAATGGATATTTCTGCCCGTTTGACGGAGTTGCTCAGTCTCAAGAAAATCAAAAAAATATT
>JALRFI010000008.1 GCA_023253775.1 Crocinitomicaceae bacterium | reverse complement strand
CCTACTAGAGAGATTCTGTCTCCTTTCTTCAACGCTCCTGCTGTAGTGTTAACGAATGCGTCCAATGCTTTCTTAGCATCTGCTTTTGACAATCCAGCGTTCGCTGCGATAGCATCGATCAATTCTGCTTTGTTCATAGTTCTGGTTTTTTAGAATGTTTGTAAATAAATTTTCGAAACAAATATATCTGAATATCCAAGCGTGTCAAGACTTTCAGGCCAAAAAGTAGGGTTTTTGTTGATAAAAGCACAATTTTGTTGATAAAGACACCTAAAAACCACGTCACAACTGACTTTTTCGACTAATCCGTATATTTTATCGGTGAATGAGATTGACTCAAATAGTCCAGTCTTCAAAGGTGTTTCCTGCAAGAAATTCTTTGAAATGCATTCTTCTTTTTCCCTCAGGTTGAAATTCGGTGATAAGAAGGTACTCATCGTAGCATGGAAATAGAATTCCATCTTTTGAGGTAATGATCTCTCTTTCGGTAACTTTTACTCCTGTTTGTCTTGAAATGAAAAGCTTAAAGGATCGAGTTTCTCCCGATGACTTGTTCGTTAAATTGGTCCAGGCCGCAGGGTAGGGTGATAAGCCTCTGATAAAGTCATGTATAGATTTTGAGTCCTTGGACCAATCCACTTTACAATCCTCTTTAAAGATTTTTGGTGCGTGCTTCATTCGAGTAAGATCGAAACTATTTTGATCGACTGACGGAATAGTATCATTAGATTCAATGAGTTCAACTGTGCGCAGGGTTAAGTCTGCACCCAAGTGCATCAGTCTGTCATGGACTTCTCCTACCGTATCATTTACTGCAATTTGAATTTTCGCCTGCTGAATGATCTTTCCCGTATCAATTTCCTTTTCAATAAAGAATGTGCTGACCCCTGTTTCTTTTTCTCCATTAATAACCGCCCAATTAATAGGAGCGGCGCCACGATATTGAGGTAACAAGGAACCATGAAGATTGATCGTTCCTTTTGGGGGCATACTCCATACTACTTCAGGAAGCATTCGAAAAGCGACCACAACAAAAAGGTCTGCTTCATATGACTTCAATGTCTTGATAAAATCCTCTTCTTTTAAGTTTGTGGGTTGCAGTGTGGGTATGTTATGTGAAACGGCACATTTTTTCACTGCGCTTTCCTGAATTGCTCTCCCTCTTCCAGCTGGTTTATCAGGTGCAGTGACCACGGCTATAATATCTTTTTTGGCCTGAATCAGTTTTTCCAGGATACAAACGGCAAAGTCGGGGGTTCCCATGAAAATGATCTTCATATGATCTTGTTTTTCCAGTTTGAAGTACGAAGATAAATGATTGCAAGAATTCCGGTCGTAGCGAAATAGATGTATTCTACACTCCAAATCCAGAAAATATCGGTTTTGAATACCTTAATAAGTAAAAAGGATCCTGTGAGATAAGTGAAGACCGAGGCCATCTCTATATAAAATGAGATCCTTGTGTTTCCGCTTCCATTGATCGTCTGAAAATAAACAGAGAATATACCGTACATAAAAATGGAAACAGAAATGAAGCGAAGTATATCACTGCTTTTAGAGATGAATTCTACCTCAGGATTGATGAGGCTGATCATTTTATCAGGATAAAAGATTGCTCCATGAAAAAAAACAAAAAGGAAAAGGATAGTCATTAATTGAATCCTCCTTTGGATCTTCGGAAGGTCATCAAATCGCTGAGCGCCTATATATTGGGATATGTATGTTTTAGTTGTCCCGGCAAATCCCCAGATCGGGACGAAAGCGAGGAAATAAATTGATCGGATGTTCTGTGACACGGTTAGCTCAAATTTCCCGATCTGTTCAAGCCATGTAAAGAAAACTGTCCAAGTAGCCAGAGCAGCAAATCCTTGCAGCATCAATGGACTGCCTATCTTAAATAGTTCTTTCATTGAATCAGTAGAAAATTCAATGTGCTTGATCAGTTTATACTTTTTATTTTCTGCTGAAAGAAGGAGCGCCAGGATCAAAAAGATCATTCCGGTTCCATCTGCAATAGTAGAAGCCCATGCTGCTCCTTCCAGTCCTAATTGAGGTAAACCCAATTTACCAAAGATCAACCCGTAATCTAAAATGATGTTTGAGATTGCTGTCAGTCCAGCTGAGATCAATACGACCATGGTCTTTCCGTGAGCCATAAAGAAGGCTTGTATGGAGAGGGAGATCATTGCAAAGAATAAGGCATATCCTCTGATGTTGATATATTTGATCTGTTGCGTGGCGAGATCAGAATGCTTTGAATACAGACGTAAAAGATCCGGCATGATCATACTGATGACCATATATAAAACAACAGCAAGGATGAGATTGGTAATTATGGAAGTGCCGAATATTCGTCCTATAGCTCCTGTATTTTGTTGTCCAATTCTTCTGGCGATCAGTATCTGTGCTCCATCGCTCATTCCGACATATGCCATGTAAAGGGTAATGTAGATCAAGC
>JALRFI010000084.1 GCA_023253775.1 Crocinitomicaceae bacterium | reverse complement strand
GAATGTTCATTATCGGTTTGGGGTACGGGATTTCGATCAATATGATCTCCTTGTTTGGGATGATCCTTGTTGTAGGAATTCTAGTGGACGATGGAATTGTGATCGCAGAAAATATTTACACCCATTTCGAAAGAGGAAAATCTGCGGCCAAAGCGGCCATTGATGGAACGATGGAAGTATTGCCTTCGGTCTTCTCATCGATCGTAACGACGGTTGTTGCCTTTTCGGTGCTTCTGTTTGTGGAAGGGCTTGAAATGATGCGGGAAATGGCATTCGTTGTGATCTCCTGTCTGTTATTCTCTTTGTTTGAAGCATTCTTTGTACTTCCTGCACACCTTGCGCACAAGAGTGTACTTTCAGAACCTAAGGTTCCGGAATACTCGTTGATGAAAGGGTTAGGATTGATGCTTGGAGGTATTGTTCTAGTGATCACGGGTGGACAGGTCTTCCCTGAAGGAGTTCCTTCTTTCGGACAGATCTTGTTTCCATTCATGCTGTTCATCATTGGTGGCGTTTTGATGTTCAAAGGATTCACTGGTTCTCCTTTGGAAATTTATGTAAGAGGTGGAGCGGATAAAGGGATCAAATATGTGCGTGATGTTTGGTTTAAAGAAGCTGTGGGAATGATCGTTGGATCGAGATTCAAATGGTACCGTGCTACTTTCTTCATTCCGATGATCTTTTTGATCGTTACAGTCAGCATGTTGATGAAAGGTGTGATCGGAGCTACCTTCTTCCCGGCAATTCAACCTGATTTCTTTAGTATTGAAGCAGCATACAGACCGGGCGATAACAAAATGCAAACGGAGCGATTTGTAGATGTGTCTACTCAGATCCTATTGGAAGAAAATGATCGGATCATCAAGGAAAATGGAGACAGTCTATTGACCTATTATTCTTCGAATATTGGGTTTTCTCAAAACCTTGGTCAATCAGGTAATCATACAGGATCTGTCAATGTGTTCTTTGACGGAGAAAATTCAAAAACACCGGTTGATACTCTGATGAATCGCATTATTCGCAGGTTGGCAAGTGTTCCTGAAGGACAATTGGCGCAGGATACTTATGTGGGTGGTTTTAACCGATTCGGAAAGGAAATAGAAGTTGGTTTGACTTCATCCAACGACAACAACCTGATGAAGGCACGTGAGGAATTGAAAAAGCGCTTAGGAAAGATCGATGGTGTGATCAACATCAAGGATAACATGCCTCCGGGTAAAATGGAAGTACATCTTGAGTTGTTACCGCAGGCTGAGATCTATGGTCTTACGAGATCAGATGTGCTCAATCAGATCAGAGCCGGATTCTTTGGACAGGAAGCTCAACGTGTGATCATCGGTACGGATGAGGTTAAGATCTGGGTACGTTATCCATTGGAAGACAGAAACTCATTATCCGATCTGGAAACCATGAAGATCAAAACAGCGGCTGGACTGGCAGTTCCTTTGAATGAAGTGTGCGAGTTTGAGCTGGGAAGAGCACCTGAAAGTTTAAAAAGAAGAAATGGACAGCGCATCATTAAGGTAGATGCCAATTCAACGGATCCTGATAATGTCGGAAAGATCAATACAAACCTCTTCGATAACGTCGTTCCGGATATCGCTAAGATCTACCCAGATGTTACTGCCGTTAAGCTTGGACAGTTCGAAAGAAGTCAGAAAACGGGGAACTCGATGCAGTACATTAGTATGTTCGCCATCATGTTGATGTTTATAATTCTGACCTTACATTTCAACTCGTTATCCCAAGCATTCCTAATCATGCTGGTGATCCCTGCTGGTATTGCCGGTGCGATCATGGGACATGGAATTGTGGGTATCCCGGTTTCGATCTTGTCCGGTTTTGGAATGATCGCGCTGATGGGCGTATTGGTGAATGATGCCATTGTGTATCTGGACAGATACAATGATCTCTTGCTAGAAGGCTACCGTCCAAAAGAAGCAGTGTTGGAAGCAGCAGTGAGTCGTTTCAGACCAATCTTATTGACTTCATTAACCACTGTAGCCGGATTATTACCAATGATCGCGGAAAAGAGTATGCAGGCGCAATTCCTTATCCCGATGGGTACTTCTATTGCATTTGGAGTATTGTTCGGAACGATCTTTATCCTGTTCTTCTATCCGGCGGCGATCATGTTCTGGAATGATAGAGCTCGTCTTGGAAAAATGATCTGGAGGTGGGAGAGGGTAGATCCTCTTGAAGTGGAGCCTGTATTAAAATTACACAAGAAAAAAGACCATGATAATGAAGTTGATCAATAGTATATTGTTCGTTTGTTTTCTGAGTAGTATCTGGTCTCAGGAAGGGTTAACCGTTCGTCAGGCCGTGATCACTGCTCTTGAAAATAATTTCAAAGTGAAAGTGGCTGAAAAGCAGGAGCAGATCGCCGCGAAAAACAACAATTTGATGGAAGCAGGCTTGTATCCTACAGTTGCATTGCAGGCTACCTTCAATAACACCATCATTGATAACACGAATAACCCGTTCACGTTTACACCGGGGATCATATTGAATCAGGGAGTAACCCCTAGTCTTGCGATGACCGCCAATTTGTTTTCGGGAATGGCTGTCTGGATCACTAAAGACAGATTAGAACAACTGGAGGCACAATCGAAAGGAAATGCGCTTGTTGTGATCGAAACGACTGCTCAGGACGTTATGAAGGCGTATTACACAGCGAGACTTCAGAAAGAACGAATGAATCTTTACAGCTCACTGCTTGATTATTCCAGAGAAAGAGTCGCATATTATGAGCTGAAGGAGAAGTATGGAAAGTCTACTTCCCTTGAATTGCTTCAGTTCAGAAATCAGTTGTTGACAGATAGTACCAATTACATGTTGCAGAAGATCTCCTATGAGAATGCTATGAGAAATCTTTTGCTGTTGATGAATAATTCAGAGGAACCAAACGCGGCAATTTTTCCTGAGCTGATCGATCCATTGGAGATCGCTTTTCCGTTGATCGAAAAGGATCAAGCCATCAACGACTTGTTATCCAACAACCAGAATTTAAAGAATCAGTATATCGCTCTTGAGCTTCAGAAGACGGCGACCCATTACCAACGATCATTTTTATACCCAACCTTATCATTTCAGGCAGGGGTTAATCCGTCATGGGGCTGGTTCAGACAGCTGAATGTAGATAACGGTTTGGAGATGAATACGCAATCGATGCAGTATTACGGGAACTTCAGCTTGCGATACAATTTGTTCAATAACTGGAAAACGAAGCGTGCGTATGACGTGGCCAAAATCCAACAGGAGATCGCTGAATTGAACACGACAAGTATGGAGCAGACTTTGAAAACAACCATGGTAAACCTGCTTGAGATGTATGTGATGAGAAGTCGTCTGGTGGAGATCTCTTCAGAAAATCTGGATTATGCGACCAAAGCGTGGGATCAGGCGAAGAAGCGCTTTGAACTGGGAACGATCACTTCGATCGACCTGTCCGTATTTGAGAACAACTATTCCAACACCCTGATGCAGCACTACGAGAATCAGTTCAACAAGATGGACGCCTTCCTGGAGCTCTATAAAATGACCGGAAAGATAGGACTCACTTACATGGAATAACTCCCTTTAAAGTGACGAGTTATGAGTTACGAGTTATGGGGAAGTAGAAAGAAGAAAGTGACAAGCCATTAGTAATGAGTATTTGGTAATTGGGAATTAGTCTCGGCACTCGATTCTCAAAGTGAAGCGGTCCATGTTCCATGCCCAATAAAAAAGGCCCACCGAAGTGAGCCCTTTTTTATTTAATGTTGTATGGTCAACGATTGATCATCAGACGAACGTTCGTAACACCTGAATCACTCAAGAATCTCACATTGTAAGTTCCTGTAGAAAGTGTTTGGGTATTGATCGTCGTTTTTCCATCAGTCTTCAATAGCGAAATCAGCTTACCTGCCAGATCATACAATTCGATCGATCCCGCTTTAGCAGTTTCAATGTAAACGATCTCGTTTGCAGGGTTTGGATACAGCTGGATCATCATGAGATCGACTTCATCAATACCGCTGAAGTCTACCAATTGACAAGTACTCATTTCAGTACAGTTTCCATTGGTTACTTCAACCGCATAGTTTCCGGTAGCTACAGGAGTGTATGATTCTCCAGTGGCCCCAACGATCGGTGCATTACCATTGTCGCAATCCACCCATTGATAAGTACTACCAATCATAGGATTCGTAACGATAATCGTTGCAACGTTCAAGCTTAATAAAGGCGTAATGTCCGTGATGTTCACTATCTGATTCTGACTGGAAGTATTTCCTTCTAGGTCAGTATAAGTCCAGGTTACTGCTGTTGTTGATGTGATCGGCAACATCGTTGTCGTTGAAGCAGATACTGTTCCCGAACAAGCATCAAAAGCAGTTGGAACGGTCAGGTTGGTTACTTCACAGATCTCCGTGATCGCCGGCAATGAAGGAATATCCGGAACCGGAGCTTCAATGTCTCCAATGATCACCTCCTGCGTAGCCGTGGAAATATTTCCGTTTCCATCGTCGAAGGTCCATGTCACAGTTGTATTGCTTGTAATTGGGAATACAGCATCATTTGTTCCAACGATTGCACCGTTACAGTTATCTTCTGCTGAAACTGCAGGTAGAAAGGTTACATTCGTACAAGAGACGTAATCACCCAAAGGATTGCAAGAGGCAATGTTATTCACGGTAGAAGTCGTATTTGCTGCCACTGTTCCACTTGCCAGGACAGTTCCATTACATGTGATCTCAAAATCCATGACATTATCCATGAATGTTCCCGTTGTTGATCCAAAGAACGTGTAAGGACCATTACCGCCTGCAATGGTAACTACGTCAGCTATATCACCTGTATTTCCGGAAGAATAAGGGCCTCCCGAAGCAACAATAGTTCCGCCGTTATCCGCAAGTGTCCATGTTGATTCATCAAGGAAGGTAGCACCATAAGAGATCGTGATCTCGAAACTAGGCAAGGCAGGAGCGATGTTATCATTAATGATCACGTTTTGGGTTTGTGTGGCTACATTTCCATTTCCGTCGTCATACGACCATGTAATCGTAGTAGAGGATGTGATGGGAAATACGCCGTCGTTTGTTCCAAAAATGAAGCCAGCACAGTTGTCGATGGCGAATTGATCAAGAATAATATCTACCTGGCATTGAGCAGTAATATCCGGTAAATTTGCCATATCCGGAACAGGAGGAGTAACGTCTGTAAGACTTGTTACATCCGTGAATTCAACGGCCGTGTAGTATGGATAGAACAAGATCATTTCATTGTTCACTGCGAAGCTTGTCGAGTTATTCAAACCTACCGGGGAAAGGGCTTCAGTTCCCGTTGAATTCTCTACTCCTAGTGTTTGAGCAGAACCATCAGATGTATTTGAGGATGAGTGGATCTCAATAATATTTGAAGTTTCATACAGTTTTACCTGAACCGTAACAGGTGTTCCGCCACCGCCATTATGTGGAACGCCATTGAAATCAACGATCATAACCTGATTTGGTGAAGTACCAATAGTTGTATAACCTATTGTTCCCCCTGCAGTTGGATCAAGGTTAGTCCATGAAAAAGCAATGATGTCATTAATATCAGCGTTGTCCGCAAGAGTACCGGCCGTATTTCCTGTGTTGGCAGAAACCTGATCGAAAGTGATGAATCCATTAGACGAAACTCTAAGATCAGTGTAGTTGTTACCATAGAAGTCGAACGAGAATCCAATCGGTAAAAGCGCCGAATATTCATCATTTGTCAATGTAATGGATGTTAGTGCACCCGAATAAGGTACATTGGTCAAACCGGTAGTATGCAAGTAATAGGCAGCGCCTGCGGGAGTGAACCGAATCATCGTGTTAGTTGCCGAAGCAGTGGCGTCTCCATTGGCTCCGTTTGCTGTCGATGCGCAAGATCCTGCTGCATTTTCAATTCCGATTGTGTGTTCTGTCCCATCCGATATACTACTAGTAATGTGAATTTCGACAACGTTAGTTGTTTCAAAAAGCTTAATTTGAGCAGTAACCGGAGTTCCGCCTCCACCGAAATGAGGAACAGCATTGAAATTTACAATTGCAATACGATTCGGAGCCGTTCCGATTGTAGTGTATCCGATTGCCCCACCATTTGCAGGGTTCAAATCGTTCCATGCCAAGGCCACAATATTCGTTGGATCGAAAGTAGATGGCAAAATCGGTCCGGAACAGCAACCGCTGTTTGTCAAGGTATTATCAAAAGAGATAAAACCATTGGATGAAATTCTGAAGGTTGTGTACGAATTTCCATAGAAATCGAAATTGAATCCGATTGGAAGATCTCCTGAAACCTGGTCATCACCCAACGTAACTGCTGTGAATGGTCCTGCTTGAGGAGCATTTGTCAATCCTTCCACCATAGTGTAACCACCCACGGGGGAAGTTGGAGGAGTTGAGTACGCCACCCAGTGCGTGCCGACACCAGCTACAGAAGGATCAAAAGTGTTACCTGATACTCCAGCTCCAGAAAAGGTTCCACCCGATGGTGTTCCCGTTAGTGTTGATGTCGTTGGGCATGAATATTCCGTTTCAAGACCTGAAAAACCGGAAGTGGAACACTGAGCCGATGCGAATTGACCAAAAGTCAAAAGTACCGATGCGTATAAAATTTTTTTCATGGAATAGTAATTAATGGTTGAAAGTTAAGATAATATAATGTTGGTTCATCGTATTTCGAACTCATTTTTAATTCTTGGATTTTGCTGCTCTTCATTTTATGATTCCATTCAAGCTAATGTGTCTATAAAACTTTAATTAACCTCAAATCTTGAATTCAATTTCACTTTGTAATACGCAGAACTACGTAGGGTATAAATGGAACTACGTAATAGGTACTACGGATGAACGCTGAATCTACGTTGGAGGTGTTGTAAATATTCGTTTTCAGGGGCGAATAGGGTGAATCTTTGCTTCA
>JALRFI010000057.1 GCA_023253775.1 Crocinitomicaceae bacterium | reverse complement strand
GAGGGTGGGTCTCCACAAGGCGGCGGGCGGGCATCTGCCGCGCGAGTGTTTCTGGCGGAGAGTGAGGGATTCGAACCCCCGGTACCTCTCGGTACAACGGTTTTCAAGACCGCCGCAATCGACCACTCTGCCAACTCTCCGCGGCAAAAGTAGCAATACTTCTAATTCTGACAAGCAGAATACTAAAAAAAACAAGAAAAAAATCGGCCTAAATACCGATCACATTGCATGAAATACAGATAAATCCCATTCAACATCTAATCATACAACAGAAGGACGATTATGAATTCTCAATTCGAAAATCACTACTTTTACAATACATATGATGTTAAACTTGAGGAATTTACTATTCGTTACCATCTCTTCACTTTTAGTGATGAACGGATTCTCGCAACAATCAAGAAAATTGAGGGCCTATCTTGACAGTAAGCAATTTTATGCTCCGGAAACTGGTAACTATCTAGAAACCTATTTTCAGTTTGATGGAACCTCTATTGAATATAAAGGTCTGGAGGGAGGGTTGATCGGTGAAATTGCCGTGATGCTTTCATTCTATGAAAATGATTCATTGATCATCTCTGATGCATACAGACTTAGTTCTCCCTTAATGAAGGATAGTATTGTTGAAGATTTTTATGACTTGAGAAGATTTGTACTCAAGCCAGGGAAATACACAATGAAGCTCGAATTATCAGATCTCAACAGCACTTCAGGCGCTATCAAAGCTACAGTGCCCGTTGTAATGGAAGACTATAATGAGACCATAACGATCTCTGACATTGAAGTGGCAGAATTAGTATACAAAAGTCAGACAGAATCAGTTTTCAATAAATCAGGATTAACCCTGATTCCAAGATTATCTACATATTACCCTGAAGAATTAAATATCATTCCATTGTATTTTGAATTGTACAATACTAATTTGTTGGAAGACAGTGTTTGTGCAATCAAACAGAAAATAGTGAATGAACAAGGTAGAGAACTCACTGAGCTAACTGTTTTTACACGACATCAAACTGGACAAGTGATTCCAATTTTCAAAAAGGTAGATATATCCAAATTACCTACGGGCAAATATACCCTGAGCTACACGCTTTTATCGAGAAGTCTGATCGAATTAGCAACCCAGGATTATGAGTTTGAACGCAGCAATGATATTGATCTATTTTTAAATACCGAAGCGATCATTTTAGATCCACGATTTCAGGAATCAATCTTGGATGATAGCGTAACATTCTATTTAGAAAGTCTTATTCCTATCTCCGGTCCGGCGGAAGTGAAAAATATTTTGGCGACCATTAAATCGAAAGATCTGGAAAAGCAAAGAAAGCATATACAGGCATTTTGGCTAACAACATCACCTGAGAATCCTTATGAAGGATGGATCAAATACAAAATGCAGGTTCAATTAGTGGAGAGACTTTATTCGAATAATTTTCAAGAGGGATTCGAAACCGATAGAGGAAGAGTTTACCTTCAGTATGGGGCTCCGACTACTATAACCACAAAAGAAAATAGTCCTACAGAATACCCATACGAGATCTGGCAATACAACAAGATCAAGAATTTCAGTAACAAGCGTTTTATTTTCTATAATCCGAATCTTGTAAACAACACTTATTTGTTGCTTCACTCAGACATGGTTGGAGAATTAAAAAATCCATCTTGGCCACGCACTCTGTCAAAGAGGAATACGGATAATGGTAACGTGGACGATCCAAATCTTTATAATGAAGAGCACTACGGAGGAACGTCAAATGACTTGTTCCGTCAATATTAATCTGTAATATTGCTGGCCAAAGTTAGACGTGAAAGATATTGCTGTAGTCATATTAAACTGGAACGGTAAAAACTTCCTTGAACAATTTCTCGGGAAGGTAATCGAATATTCAAGTAATGCTCGTGTCGTTCTGGCCGATAACGCTTCTACGGATGGTTCGGTTCACTATGTTCAAGCAAATTTCCCTTCTGTTGAAGTAATTATCAACGCTTCGAATGGAGGATTTGCAAAAGGGTATAATGACGCCCTAAAAAAAGTGAAGGCTGATTATTATGTGCTACTCAATAGTGATATCGAGGTTACTCCGGATTGGCTGAATCCACTCATTTCAATGATGGATGACAACACAATTGCAGGTTGCCAACCAAAGATCATGTCCCATCAACAAAGAGATCTATTTGAACACGCAGGAGCTTCGGGAGGATATCTGGACCGAAATTATTTCCCATTTTGCAGAGGAAGGATCTTTGATAAATTTGAGCAGGACAATGGTCAATATGACGGAAAATCAGAAATCTTCTGGGCTACGGGTGCTGCACTCCTGATCAGGGCAGAGTTATTCCACAAAGCTGGTGGTTTTGATGAGGCTTTTTTTGCTCATATGGAAGAAATTGATCTTTGTTGGAGATTAAAAGGGATGGGGCATAGATTCATGGTAAATCCGGAGTCTGTCATCTACCACGTTGGGGGTGGAACCCTACCCTATTTATCGCCACGGAAAAGTTATCTGAACTTCAGAAACAGTCTTTTCATGATCGTTAAAAATCATCCTGGTCCCCTATTTCCCAAATTGATCCACCGATTATTTCTGGACGGAACAGCTGGAATTCGATTTTTCATACGAGGAGAATGGAGTCATTTAAAAAGCGTTTTCATGGCGCACATGGCGATGTACGGCAGAATGAGTACTCTTTTAGCGCAAAGGAAAGAGATCAAGCAGCAAAGAACAAATTATAATTCAACCGGACTTTACAGAGGAAGTATATTATTCGCCCGATATTTTAAGGGGATCAGCAAGTTTAGTGAGTTGAATCAGCGACTTTTCGTCTCAAAATAATTGACCGCAAGTCGGTAACCTTCCAATCCAAATCCAAAAATACATCCTTCCGCAACCGGCGAGATCATCGAAGTATGTCTGAATGATTCTCTGGATGTAATGTTAGAGATGTGTACCTCTATTACCGGTATCTCAACTCCTGCCACACAATCCCTTATTGCTACGGAGGTATGTGTATACCCACCCGCATTCAAGATAATACCATCGTGATCAGATTCCTGTATCTTATTGATGATCTCACCTTCAACATTGGATTGATAATACTCCAATTCAGAAGAACTCCTCGCTTGAAGATCCAAGAGAAAATCTTCGAATCGCTGAATACCATATATTTGTGTTTCTCTGGTACCTATAAGGTTCAAGTTAGGGCCATTGATGATCAATATTCTCATAAGGATGAATTGGGAACGCTATATTAAGGATTTTGTTTCTTTCTTGAAAATTGAAAAGGGTTTGGCTGAAAATTCAGTCTTTGCCTATCAGAACGACGTAGCCAAACTCCGGGATTTTGCTGAATCCAAAAATTTATCCCCGAAAGAGATCAAATATTCAGACCTCAAAGATTTCGTAGTCGAGCTTTATGATCTGGGGTTATCGGCAAGAAGTCAAGCAAGGATTGTAAGCGGAGTGAAGCAGTTCTTTGGCTACTTGCTTCTAGAAGACGTCATTCATGATGATCCATCTGAGTTACTCGAAATGCCAAAGATCGGAAGAAAACTTCCCGAAGTTTTGACCATTGAGGAGATTGATGCCCTTATTTCAGCAGTGGATATGAGTAAGCAGGAAGGACATCGCAACAAAGCGATAATTGAGACTCTCTATTCTTGTGGCTTACGTGTAAGCGAACTGGTCAACCTGAAATTTTCGGACCTTTTCTTCGAAGAAGGCTTTATTCGGGTGATTGGCAAAGGGAACAAAGAACGACTTGTACCCGTTAGTCCATCAGTTGAAAAAGAGATCAAGCTCTACAATGATCATATCAGGTGCCATCAGAATATTGTTTCTGGTAATGAGAATATTGTTTTTTTAAATCGCAGAGGAGCACAGCTGACCCGAGTAATGATCTTTACAATCATTAAAAATCTAGCAGCGGCGATTGGATTGAAAAAGTCAATATCTCCGCATACCTTCAGGCATTCGTTTGCGACCCATTTGATCGAAGGAGGTGCAAACCTCAGAGCAATACAGGAAATGCTGGGTCACGAGTCAATAACCACTACTGAAATCTATACCCATCTGGATCAAAGATTCCTGAGGGATGCGATTGTGAGCTTTCATCCAAGAAATAAAGCCTGATCAAAAAATCTTTGGTTACTACTCTTTATTTTTTTCAATTAAGGGATTTACAACCTTGAAAAAAACAGGTGGAATAAAAGATAGAAGCATCATACCAGGATATCCAGATGGCATTTGTGGCGATTCATCATGATGCTCAAGCAACTGATATGGTCTATCCGCTTTGAAATGATGGTCAGAATGGCGACTTAACTCGAAAAGAATTGCTCTTCCCAAAACATGATTCGAATTCCAGGAATGTGATCTTCTGACCCTTTCGTAGACGCCATTTTCCCTTTTGTCTCTCATTAATCCATAATGCTCTATATAATTCACTGTTTCCAGAAGGAGTATACCTATTACGGCACTATAGAGAAAAAATAAAATTGCCGCTTTCCCGATAAATGCGCCGATCAATATTAAAAGAGCTGATTGCAGAATAGTATAAAACACCATTCTGTTCTTCAAGCTGAATGCAAATTCTTTCATGATCTTCATTCGTTGAATTTCGATCTGCCACGCCTGAAGATAACTTCCGAAATGTGATCGAACCCAGAATAGATAAACAGGCTCATTTTTTCTTGCCGTCGCTGGATCTTGAGGAGTACCAACATTGGTATGGTGTCCACGATTGTGATAAGGTAAAAAATGAGTGTCCATTGAAGTTAATAACAACAGCTCTCCAAGAAATTGCTGCGTTCGATCCAATCGATGACCTAGCTCATGCCCAACATTAATTCCGATAACTCCGCACATCAATCCCATTGAGATCGTTCGTCCAACCAAAGTGAGTTGATCCTCTGTTTCGATCGCAGTCGCTAAAAAATAAAAGAGGAAAATGTACTGAATTGGTACTAATAAATAAACCAACCAATCGTAGAAAGGATCTTTTTCCGCTAACAACCTCTCCTCTTCTGTCAAATTATCCGAATCCGGTGGTAATAAAAGTTCCAAAACAGGAACGATAATAAAAAAAACAACAACCGGTACAAATGAGAATATTCCTTCAGATATAAATGAGATCGCTACAGTTGTAGGAAGCAAAAAGATCAAAAGATATTTCAACTTCTTCATTTTCATATCAGATTAATTTACCGTAAAGATCATAATGGTCTGCTGAGATGATTTCCACATTTGAAAAATCACCAATTCTCACATATGCATCCTGCTTTTTGACCAAAACCTCATTGTCCACTTCAGGTGAATCAAATTCAGTTCTTCCAATAAAGTATTCGCCTTCGGCTCTGTCGAACAAAACTTTATATGATTTTCCGACTTTTTGTTGGTTCAGATCATAAGAGATTCCAGATTGCAATTCCATGATCAAGTCAGCTCTTCTTCGCTTCTCCTTTTCCGGAACATCATCCTCAAAATTATACGCATGTGTATTTTCTTCGTGAGAATACGTAAAGATCCCAAGCCTGTCAAACTTTGAACGTTCTACCCAATCATACATTTCCTGAAAATCGGCTTCTGTTTCACTGGGATATCCTGTGATCAATGTAGTTCTTAACGCAATTCCCGGTACTTTACTTCTGATCTCATTAACGAGCTCTTCTGTTTTCTCTCTGGTAATTCCTCTTCGCATGGCCTGAAGAATCTTTGTCGAACCATGCTGTAACGGCATATCGAGGTAATTACACACATTTGCTCTTTCGTTCATCACGTCTAACACATCCATTGGGAAACCAGATGGAAAAGCATAGTGAAGTCGAATCCAATCAATTCCTTCGATATCCGACAAGCGCTTCACCAAATCCGAAAGTGCTCTTTTCTTGTAAAGATCAAGTCCATAATACGTTAGATCTTGAGCGATCAGCATGATTTCCTTAACTCCTTTTGATGCAAGTCCTTTCGTTTGAGTTTCAAGATCTTCAATAGGAGTTGAAAGGTGCTTCCCGCGCATGAGTGGGATTGCACAAAATGAACACGGGCGATCACATCCTTCTGCGATTTTCAAATACGTATAATGATTTGGTGTAGTCAATAATCGTTCTCCAACCAGTTCTGCTTTGTAATCTGCCTTCAATGTCTTTAATAATCGAGGTAGATCTCTTGTGCCGAAGAAAGCATCCACTTCCGGTATCTCTTGCTCAAGATCATCTTTATATCTTTCAGATAGGCAACCAGTCACGTACACTTTATCAACCAGTCCTTCAGCCTTGGCTTCTGCATAACGTAGGATAGTATCAATGGATTCTTGCTTTGCATTATCAATAAAGCCGCAGGTATTAATGATTACGATCTCAGAATCATCTTGTTTGGCTTCATGCTCGACCTCAAAATTATTCGCCTTCAACTGTGCCATCATCACTTCTGAATCAAAAAGATTCTTAGAACATCCGAGCGTCACAACGTTGACCTTATTTTTTTTGAGCGTTTTAGTTTTCATAGTACAAATTTAGAGAAACAAAAACAAAGAGATTCTATAAAAAGAATGGATTATTTGGCTTGTGGTATTATCTTTGGAATAACCTAGAAAAAAGGTATGAAAACACTATTTCTCTTAAGTTTATTGGTCCTTCTCTTCGGGTGTAAATCGAAAGAAAACAGTATGAGCGACTCAATTCAAAATGACAGCACTGAAAGCAACTTTCAAAAACCTCAAAAATTAGTCGCAAAAATTGGAGATTTATCGGAAGGTATTTCTGAAGGAATCTTGATCAGTGAAGTTGTGGTTGACGGCAACAACATGGAGCTTCAGATGAGTTATAGTGGATGTCAGAGGCCAGTTTTCGATCTGATCGGCTCACCAATGATCGCCAAATCCTTACCTCCTCTTCGTTCAATTCGACTTGTTCATAATGGAGAGAATGGGGAATGTGAAGGAATTATCTCAGAGCGACTGATCTTTGATATTAGTGCACTTACTTATCAGGAACAAGATGGAAGTGAGATCTACCTTCAATTGGAAGGGTGGAAAGAAAAAATTAAATATACATATACCTCAAAATAATGAAAATTGGTGTTTTACTTTCCGGTTGCGGAGTTTATGACGGTGCTGAAATTCAGGAAGCTGTTTTAACCCTTCTGGCGATCGAAGAAATAGGAGCTGAAGCAGTGTGTATTGGAGTTAATGAGCCTCAATTTCACGTAATTAACCACATTTCTGGAGAAGAAATGGGAGAAACCAGAAACATGATGGTAGAGGCTTCAAGGATTTCAAGAGGAAATATCACTGAGATCAGTCAAATTTCACCTGCAGATCTTGATGCACTAATCATACCTGGTGGATTCGGGAGCGCAAAGAATTTCACACGTTGGGCTTTTCATGGACCACAAAGTGAGATCAATCCAAAAGTAAAATTATTGATCGTCAATATGATCAATGTTGGCAAACCGATTGTAGCGTTGTGCGTAAGCCCCATAGTTGTGGCTAAAGCCCTTGAAGGATCTTCCATTACAGCAGATATGACTATTGGTACTGACAAAGAAGATTCTCCATATGATATTAAAGAATTCTCCGACGGCATAGAGCAAACAGGAGCACTCACAGAGATGAAAAGTATCCGGGAGATACAAGTCGATACGACAAACAAGATCATCACTGCACCCTGTTACATGATGGATGCCAATATTCTTGATGTGAGAAAAAATATCCGCAGTGCAATTGAAGCATTAAAGGAGTTAGTCTAAGCCCATTTTTGTCCAATTTTAACGACCTGACAATCAATAGTTAAGTGATGTTTTTGTTAACAAAAGATTGATTTTTGTGAGAAAAAATGCGCTTAAATTAAAGACCACTACAAAGCCAAGTGTTAATTTTGCAGGCAACAATTGAGCGCGAGCTTTAAAAACTATCGTATGAGTGTATTTGGAAAACACGGTAAAAACGCCGATCTGAAATCCGCAATCGGCTTAACAAATCTTGGTAATCAATTCTGGAACTTAACACCTGCAGAACTTGTTGAAGACACGATCATCAACGGTCAGGGAATGTTAACTGATACAGGTGCCATTGCAATTGAAACAGGTGAATTTACCGGAAGATCTCCTAAAGATCGTTTCGTAGTATTCGATGAAAAAACTGAAAATTCAGTGTGGTGGGGAGATATCAATATCAAATTTTCTCCTGAGAAGTTTGATGCATTGTACAACCGGATGAAAGCTTACTTGAACGGTAAGGATGTTTACGTTCGTGATGCTTATGCTTGTGCTGATCCTCGTTTTCAAATGAATATCCGTGTTGTATCGGAATTCCCCTGGTCTAACATGTTCGCTTACAATATGTTCCTTCGTCCAACTGCTGAGCAAATTGAGAACTTTGATCCTGAATGGCATATTGTATGTGCCCCTGGATTCCTTGCTGATCCTGAGATTGATGGAACCAGACAGCATAACTTTGCTGTTCTGAACTTCACAAAAAAAATGATTATCATCGGTGGTACTGGTTATACAGGAGAGATCAAAAAAGGAATCTTCTCTGTATTGAATTACGTACTTCCTCATGAAAAAGGTGTTTTGTCAATGCACTGTTCGGCCAATATTGGAAATGAAGAACACGATACAGCGATCTTCTTTGGGCTATCAGGAACTGGAAAAACAACGCTTTCTTCTGACGAGAATCGTCGTTTGATCGGAGATGACGAGCATGGTTGGGCAAATGATTCTGTTTTCAATTTTGAGGGTGGATGTTACGCGAAAACGATCGATCTTTCAAGAGATAAGGAACCTCAGATCTATGATGCGATCAAATTTGGAGCGATCTTAGAGAACATAGGATTTGCAGATGGAACTTCAACCCCTGATTACGCAGACGGATCGATCACTGAAAACACAAGAGTATCATATCCAATACATCACATCGATAACATTGCTGATCCTTCCGTTGGAAATGCGCCAAAAAACATTTTCTTCCTTACAGCTGATGCATTTGGTGTATTGCCTCCAATTTCACGTTTGACAAAGGAGCAAGCGATGTATCACTTCATGTCAGGTTATACAGCAAAGGTTGCTGGAACTGAAGTTGGTATTACTGAACCAACAACAACTTTCTCGGCATGTTTCGGTGCAGCTTTCCTTCCTTTGCATCCTGCTAAGTATGCAAAACTTCTTGGTGAAAAATTGGAAGGCACAGATATCAAAGTTTGGTTGATCAATACAGGATGGACTGGTGGTTCGTATGGAGTAGGAAGCCGAATGAAGCTTTCTTATACGCGCGCAATGATCACTGCTGCAATGACTGGAAAATTGGATAACGTTTCTTTTGAAAAACTTCCAGTATTTGATTTGATGATGCCTACTACTTGTGAAGGTGTTCCTTCTGAGATCCTAAATCCAAGAGGCACGTGGGCAGACAACTCTGCATACGATGAAACTGCTAATAACCTTGCTTCTAAGTTCGTTAAGAACTTTGAAAAATATGCTGCGGAAACAAGTCAGGAGATCCTGGCTGCTGCACCTAAAGTATTAGTTTAGTAATTAATTCTGATAAATGAAAAGGCCGCAAATGCGGCCTTTTTTTTTTATTTCTTCTTTAACCAACCTCGTTTAATAAAAAAGAGAAGCAATGTTATTCCAATAATAAACATTGCTCCAATCACAATATAATACCCGTATCGGTATTCCAGTTCAGGCATATACTTGAAATTCATCCCATACACTCCCACTATGAAGGTCAACGGAATAAATATCGCACTCACAATTGTAAGGACCTTCATGATCTCATTCATTCTCTGACTCTGATCTGCGTAATAAAGATTGGTTAAACTTTCCAAGGCCTGCTTATTACTTTCAATCTCATCCAATATAGATAGACAGCTGTCCTTAAGATCAGAGAAATATGGCTGATTCTCCTTTGACAAAAAATCATTGGTTTGTCTCTCCAGATTGATGGCGATGTCCTTCATTGGAATCACAATCTTTCTTAATTCGATTAGTTTTCTCTTTTGGTTTTCGATAGAGCCAAGGGTATGACGTGAAGAAGCTCTCATTATCCTGGACTCAAGACTTAATATCAATTCTGAAATATTGTCGAGAACCTCAAAATAATTGTCCACGATTGCATCCAACATTTTAAATAATAAAAAATCGGCCTCTTTTTCTCGCGTCCGTCCTACTGAATTGTGAATTCTTTCCCTGAGATCAGTAAAATGATCAGAAGATCTTTCCTGAAAAGAAATCAAGTAATTTTTCCCTAACACAAAACTCATCTGTTCTTTTTGCAAGAGGTAATTTTCCTCATTGACAGGCAATGCCGACTGGATAGAAAAAAAGATATAATCATCAAATTCTTCAACTTTAGGTCTCATTTTCTCTGTAAACACATCTTCCAATGATACCCTGTGAAACCCTTGATTCATCCAAAATTTCTCTATTTCATTCCTTTCAGTAATACGATGAAAATTTAGCCAGTGGACCATATCATCCTTCAGGGCATCAACGTTGAAATTTCCTTTATCAGAAAAGAATTTTTCATCCTTCCGAATAATTTCTAACTGATCCTTATTGTAAGAGTATTGCTGACAAAATTCCATCATATTTTCCCCGTTGGTTGGATTGAAAATAAAAACAATACCTCAACTCCAACAATTATTTTTACTCAATTGAATATCAAAGTGTTTTCATTAGAAATTTATACATTTCTACCATAGACATGATATCATATTTAAATACTTTTTCATCAGGTGTATGTACATTATCTTCAGGAGCGCCAATAAAACACCAATCAATAGGTAAATCAGATCGCTGCAATTGTGTTCCATCACTTCCCCCAGCAGATTCAACTTCCAATTGGAATTTAATTCCAGATTCTCTTGCCAAGGCAATAAAAGATCCAATGAAAAGAACTCCAGAGCTGGAATATGAATATGAAAT
>JALRFI010000039.1 GCA_023253775.1 Crocinitomicaceae bacterium | reverse complement strand
GTAGTCTTTTTTTGAATTGGATAAGCCAACTTTTTAAGACCCCACGATTCAGAATGCTTTACTTTACCACCGTAAGATTTAATTTCATCCTCAAACTTCTTTACTGCTTCCTTTGCCTGATCTTCAGACAAAACGGGAGTTAAAATGAAAACAGTTTCGTACGAGTTCATAAATCTAACTTTAATTAATACAAATTTAGGGGTGCAAATGTACGCAATAAAACTTGGAAAACAAGGAGTTTTATAAAGAATATGAGATATTTTATTTAAGACCCCTTTCGATTTGATACAAAGGTACTTTTTTCAGAAGTTTCATGTTTCAGTTTCAGGAGTAATTTGAATTCTTTGCTTAAATTCGCTTAGCGAACGAATTTGTTAAAATCAACACTGAAAAGTATGGTTTAAGCAGACGGATTTTCATCAATTATCCTTCATTAAAGATCAAAGAAATTAGTGCCTTATGAATTACAGTGAGTATGTAAAAGAGATTGAAGATAGAAAAGCTCAAGGACTTAATCCTAAACCAATCGACAGTGCTGAATTATTGAATGATATTATATCCCAAATTAAGGATACGAATAATCTTTTCAGAACAGATTCACTTAAGTTTTTCATTTACAATACCTTACCAGGAACAACACCTGCAGCTGGCGCAAAGGCGAAATTCCTGAAAGAGATCATTTTAGGTAGTGAGTCGGTAACGGAGATCGCACCAGATTTCGCCTTTGAATTACTTTCTCATATGAAGGGTGGACCTTCAATCGAAGTTCTTTTGGATCTTGCCTTGAGCAAAGATTCTTCTGTTTCTAAAAAGGCGGCAGACGTTTTGAAAACACAGGTGTTTCTATATGACGCTGATACGAAACGTCTGAAGGATGCTTACGATAATGGTAATGTAATTGCCAAGGAAATTTTAGAAAGCTATTCGAAAGCTGAATTTTTCACTAAGTTGCCAGATGTTCCAGAAGAGATAAAAATAGTTACGTTTATTGCCGGAGAAGGAGATATTTCGACGGACCTTCTATCACCAGGAAATCAGGCGCATTCAAGATCTGATAGAGAATTACATGGAAAGTGTATGATCTCCCCTGAAGCTCAGGAAGAGATAAAGGCTCTTCGAGCACAGCATCCCGACAAAAGCATCATGCTGATCGCAGAAAAAGGAACAATGGGTGTAGGTTCTTCAAGAATGTCAGGTGTGAATAACGTGGCTCTATGGACTGGAAAACAATCAAGTCCATATGTTCCTTTTGTAAACATTGCTCCAATTGTTGGTGGAACAAATGGAATTTCTCCGATTTTCCTCACAACTGTTGATGTGACTGGTGGAATTGGAATTGACCTGAAAAACTGGGTAAAGAAAACCGATGCATCCGGAAATTTAGAGCGCAATGAAAATGGTGAGCCAATCCTTGAGCAGAAGTATTCAATAGAGACAGGGACTGTATTGACAATCAATACAAAAACAAAGAGATTATACAGTGGAGACAAAGAGCTCATCGATATATCCAGAGCATTGACTCCTCAGAAGATGGAATTCATCAGAGCAGGTGGTTCTTACTCGATTGTGTTTGGTAAAAAGATCCAGACATTTGCTTGTAAGACTTTAGGAATCAATATTCCAACAGTTTATGCTCCTTCTAAAGAGATCTCTCACGAAGGACAAGGATTAACTGCGGTAGAAAAGATTTTCAATAAAAATGCCGTTGGTAATACACCAGGTAAGATTCTACATGCAGGTTCAGATGTAAGGGTTGAAATAAACATTGTTGGTTCTCAGGATACAACAGGTTTAATGACTGCTCAGGAATTAGAATCGATGGCTGCGACAGTGATCTCTCCAATACTAGACGGAGCTTATCAATCTGGTTGTCATACAGCCTCGGTATGGGATACTAAGGCACAGACAAACATTCCAAAGTTGATGAAGTTCATGAACGAATTCGGTTTGATCACAGGACGTGACCCGAAAGGAGTTTATCCTGCAATGACCGATGTGATCCACAAAGTATTAAATGATATAACAGTTGATGATTGGGATATTACAATTGGCGGTGATTCACATACACGTATGTCAAAAGGTGTAGCTTTTGGTGCAGATTCAGGAACAGTTGCTCTTGCATTGGCTACAGGGGAGGCTTCAATGCCCATTCCGGAGTCGGTAAAAGTTACATTCAAAGGTACAATGAAAAGCTATATGGACTTTAGAGATGTGGTTCACGCAACCCAATCTCAAATGTTGAAGCAATTCAATGGAGAAAACGTTTTCCA
>JALRFI010000210.1 GCA_023253775.1 Crocinitomicaceae bacterium | reverse complement strand
CAAACACCAAACCATGGAAGCTAGCCTTTCATTCGGTAGGTTGTGAAAGCTATATTGAACCGACACTTATACTTGAAGATCCGGCTCAAATGATCAAAAACATACCGGAAGCATTCTCTTTTAGTATGCTAAGACCTTTCCCTACAGATAAAGGCAGCTGGCTCAAATTCCCATCGTTTATTGAACTTTGGCTGATCTTCTTTGTGTTTGCATTTTCAATTCTACGGAGGAGATCGATCTCATTTGATGAAAAAAATATCTATTTTTCACTTGTTGTTTTTGCCCTGGCATTGTTCCTTTTAATCGGATGGACAACACCGGTAATTGGAGCAATTGCGAGATACAGATTTCCGGCTCAGCTGGCTCTTGTATTAGCTGCTTGCATAATAATTGATCCAAAAAAAATATTCAAACATGAATGATTACGTATTAATAACCGGTGCTACTTCTGGTTTCGGAGAGGCATGCGCTCTTCTATTTGCATCAAAAGGGTATCCATTGATCATCACCGGAAGAAGAGAGGAACGTCTTCTTTCTCTTCAGAATGAGTTGAAAGAAAAATATAATGTGGATGTACATTCTCTTGTTATGGATGTTCGTGATGAACAAATGGTAAACAACGCCGTCATGTCTTTACCTGATCCAATCAAAAGTAATATCAGTATTCTAATAAATAATGCAGGCCTAGCAGTTGGCAGGGGTCCAATTGATTCGGGAATCACTGATGATTGGAATCGCATGATCGATACGAATGTAAAAGGACTACTTTATGTCACAAAAGCTGTGGTTCCATATTTAAAGCTTCAACCGGGTCGTCAAATCATTAATATCGCCAGCATTGCAGGAAAAGAAGTCTATCCTGGAGGAAATGTGTATTGTGCTTCAAAACATGCTGTCGATGCCCTTTCAAGAGCAATGCGTATCGATCTGGTGCATTATGGGATTAAGGTCACGAATATAGCACCTGGGGCTGCTGAAACAGAATTCTCCATCGTTCGATTCAAGGGTGATCAGAACACTGCAAATTCAGTATACGATGGTTATGATCCACTTGTCGCTCAGGACATTGCGGAAACCGTTTGGTTTGTTGCAAGCAGACCATCACACGTTACCATAAACGATATTGTCATAATGCCAACGGCACAAGCAAGTGCTACGGTGTTAACCAAAAAATAGATTAACAGAGATGAGGATATTCTTACTAATATTTGCGTTTCTCTCAATTACCGTTTCCTCTTGTAACAGCAAGAGAAATGAGAAAAAGATCAAGAAAGTCAAAGTCGAAAAAAGTAAACCTGAAGATCAATCGCTGAGAGAACCGGTCACTTTTTCGAGGCCCGGCGTAAATCTCCCCAATTCGGCACTTGCCGATTTCCAGAGGGCAAGCAAAAAACATAAACACCTTCCATTCTTGTGTATAACTCAAGACGGTAACTTATTTGTATCTGCCAATAAAAAATTTGATCTCAACTCCCTGCACGATCCCAAAGTACTCAAAACCTTAAAATTTGGATTAGTTGGATCTAACGGTGACACTTTATTGCCCACTGAATATTCAAAAATTGGGAATCCAGGTCAAATTGCATACGGTTACGTTGAAGTTAAAACCTCAAATGGCTATAGACTTTTTGACTATTTGAACAGACGATTTGTAGGATCAACATATGATCAGATCTTTCCTAGTCAAATTATGGGTTACCTGGCAATTGGTAAAAAAGGAGAGCTATATGAAAAATTGTATGATGATGGTACAGTAAAAAAAATTAACGAACAGGATTTCCCTGGATATAGATCTCTATTGCCTAACTTAAAAATAGACGTTCAATCAGAAGATTTTGGTCTTTGGATAAATACTGAATTGTTTATTGATCAATACAAAGAAGAAAATTACGCAGGTTTATATGTTAGTCCTTCATTCATTTATTCGCTTGGAGTGGTACCACAGTTTGTAACGGGTGTTATGTTGAAGGATTCATCACTCGGAATTGAAGAATTGAAAGCGAATAAAGTTCTGGCCAAGACAACTAAAAAGAACAACACCACGCTACTTTATTCATTTTATGAAAGAGGAGTTGATGGTCGCGGATGGATGACTGAAGAACAATATCTGGTATCAATTGATCAGAAAAACAAAGTGAAGAAAAAAGTAAAACTGAATGAATTCTCTGACTATAGTCTTCAGAACAAATGCAGTGAGTGCGGAGAGAATACTTTTTCATTCATTGGCGATTCAATTGCTGAAATTCAATACTGGATTTTTAACGATAATGAATATGCCAAAGTGGGAATGGACTCTTTGTTTGTCGCTATGACCATGTACAATTATTTCAAAATTAATGACAACGGATCCATCACGCCGCTTTATGCTGGATGCTTGTTCCCAATGGCGAGCGTCAAAAAACTTTCAGAAAAAGATTTAAGAGGTTGTTTTTTGAAGAATGATCAGCACATCAATAACATTACAAAATTCCCCGTTTCACCAAATTTCAGTAGTTGGGAGGATGACGGATACGATGGCTGGGTTGTTGAATACAATCAGCTAACTGCGAATGACATTCGCTATATGATCAATGAGATCTATGCCAGACATGGCTATATCTTTAGTGATCCTAAGATCAATTCACATTTTAGAACACTTTCATGGTATAAACCTAACTCTAAAAATATTGATCATCTTCTGACACCTATTGAAAAGCAAAACATTTATTTTCTTCAAAGTATAGAAAAGACCTTAAGGACAACAAATGAGTCTGATTTAAAACCTCAACGTCGAATTCTTGTCTGGGCTGGTTAAAACGATCGTTTCGATCATTACAGTAGGTATAGCCGGTCTCATTTTGTTTGGAGCGATAAGCTATTTACATCGAGTTGAGAAAACAGGATACCTACTTTTGATCCCTGACAATCAATTGAATTTGATACGATGGACAATTGGATTACATGGATTATCAGCCTTTATTTTGATCCTTTTTTCAAGTATTTTGATCTTTGGAAAAATAGAGAATAGTTGGCCAGAAATTCACAAAAAAATTGGTAAAACAACTATATTTTTGAGCATAATCATTCTAATTCCCACTGGTTATATATTGAGCTTTTTAAATACTTCTGGAGAAAAGGCATCCGTTCTATTCACCATTCTTACAACTCTTTGTCTGATAACTCTAGTTAATGGTTGGAGAAAAATCCGTTCCGGTGATCAAATGTCACATCACATCTGGATGAAACGTTATTATATTTTGCTAACAAGTGCCATTTGGTTGCGGATCAATATGTTTATTGCTTTCGTTTTTTTTACTCCTAATCAAGATATTTATTTCTACTGCGCTCTTTTAAGTTGGGTGCCACAATTAATTGTTTATGAGTTCTGGGAAGGTCATTTCAGAATTTGAGTGTAAGTTCGGTTGAGTTTAAGCACACTTTTGAATCTTGTCAATAAAAAAAGGTGGGAATTCCCACCTTCTCCATTTTCTTTCGAAATATCTTATTCCTTAGTTTCCTGAGGGAGAACAGTTCCTTTAATCGTAAGAACAATTGGTTCTGAAACATTTGATGTAACTGTAATGGTTTTCGTAAAGTTCCCTACACGTTTCGTGTCGTATTTTACTACGATCTTCGATTTCTTACCAGGCTTGATTGGCTCAGATGGCTTTTCAGCAGCTGTACAACCACAACTTGTTTGAACTCCCTGAATAATTGCTGGAATTTTAGAATCATTTTTGAATTCAAAAATAAATGACTCGTCCGAACCATAAGGAATGTCATTTCTAATGATCTCCAATTTTGTAAACGTAAGTCCTTTTGCAGGCTTCTTTACTTCTTTTTTTGTTTCTTTTACAGCTGTTTCCTGAGCAAATGACGGAGCTGCAAGAAGAACTATCAAGGCAACGAATAATGTTTTCATGTTAAATTGTTTTGATTCGTAAGATTACAACAAAAGTTTTACCAAAAATGAGTTTTAACAAAAAATTATTTCTCCAACGATTGGTATTTATCAAGAAGATAGTTTATGGTAAAGAAGGTATTTGATCGAATTGTTTTCAAATCTGAGTCAGAGAACCAGCGAATATCGGTAATACCCTCTTCAGATTGTGGAATACCTTTCGATAATCTGTTGGCAGATAGAAAGAACCAATGCGTTTTCTTAATTGTCGGTAATCCATCATAATAATACGTGTGAAGGGTTTCACAAATCTTGGAACGAATTTTCAGTCCTGAAATTCCACATTCCTCCTCGATTTCACGAATTGCTGCGTCTTTTATTTCCTCGCCTTCATCTACCTTTCCTTTCGGAATATCCCACTTTCCATTCCGGAAGATAAATAGATTTTTATTTTCTGCTCTAACAATTCCACCGGCCGCATCTACTTTTTCATGTTTTGAAAATATGGTTTCAAAATCATTTTGCAAATCATCCAATTCAATAGTAAGTTGAACAAATGGTTTTACCATTTTCACCTGTGGTATTATAAATTCAACATAAGGGTCCGTCATTTTTTTAAATTGATCTATCCCGTTGATAACACCTCTTTTTTGTGCAAAAATTACCTTTCTGTCGTCTATAAAAACTTCGTACATTTGGGCCGCTATGATAGTTAATAACGATAATGCCCTAAAGGTAGCCGAATTTCTTTTACAAGTTAAAGCAGTTAAATTGCAACCAAACGCTCCTTTTACATGGGCTTCCGGATGGAATTCACCTATTTATTGTGACAACAGAGTAACCCTTTCTTATCCAAATATTAGAACCTTTATTCGTCAATTGTATTCAGAATCGGTAATTGAATGTTTTGGAAAACCTGATGTCATTGCGGGAGTTGCCACTGGAGGGATTCCACAAGGGGCACTTATCGCTCAGGAGCTTGGTCTTCCATTTATTTACGTAAGAAGCTCAGCCAAAGAACACGGAATGGGAAATCAGGTTGAAGGTCATTTTGAAGAAGGCCAAAAGGTTGTTGTTGTTGAGGATCTAATCTCAACTGGAGGGAGCAGTATTAAGGCAATTGAAGCTTTGAAATCTGCAGGATTAGAAGTAAAAGGACTTGTGGCTACATTCACGTATGGATTTAAGATAGCTGATGTAAAATTCAAAGAAGCAAATTGTCCCTATATTACGCTTACCAACTATGATTTCTTAATCGAAGAAGCATTGCGCAAAGAGTACATTACAGAGAATGACCTCAAATCCTTAAGAGAATGGAAGGATCAACCTGAAACCTGGAAAAAATAATCATCATGAAGATCGATAGTAATAAGGTAATCGTTGCGGCAAATCGGGAAAAGATCCTTGAATTTTTGTTGAATGCTGAGAATCTTATTCATTTACTTCCGCAAGATAAGATTTCTGATTGGAAAGCGGTTCCTTCAGAATGTTCATTTAAAGTTCAGGGTGGAGTGCTTATTCCTCTAATCCACGACGGACAGGATGGACTGAATAAGATTTTCATGAAATCTGGACAGGGTGCACCTTTTTCGTTCAAACTGACTATTCATCTTCAAGATCAAGGTGATTCTACTGAGGGATACATTGAATTCGATGGCGACGTGAACATGTTCCTCAAAATGATGGTGGAAAAGCCTTTAACAGCGCTATTTAATCTGATGTCAGAAAAACTTAAAGAGTATTTCGCTTAAGAAATTTTACCTCTTTAAGGTCATATGGAGTTGTCTCGCCAGATCGGTTTTCGATCAACAAGTATCCTTGTGCATCTATACCTATGATCTTTCCTTCAAATGGTTCCGAGTTATCTTGATATAAACACCATTCATCGATCTGATAAAGCCTGGATAGGTAATTTTTCCTTAGTTTTTCAATGCCAAAACGGGTATACTCTTCGATTCTTTTTTCAATGCGTGAACAAAGGGACAAGGCAATTTCTTTCAAGGAATAAAATTCTCCATTGACTTGCCTAATCGAAATCGCTTCCAAACCTTCAAAATCAATCTGATTTACATTCAGCCCAATACCCAAAACGGTACTTGAAATCATCCCATTCGACACTTGATTTTCAATCAGCATTCCTGAAATTTTTTGATCATTGACATAAATGTCATTCGGCCATTTGATCTTTGACGAAATGTTAAGGTCATTCAAAAAGTCCGAAACCGCTAAAGAACTGACAATAATCAAATCAAACTGATCTTTCGCTGACATATTGTCCTGAAGAAAAATAATTGACATTAAAAGGTTTAATCCCCCTGCAGAAGACCACTTAGCACCTCTTTGTCCCTTACCTTTTGTTTGCTCCTCTGCCAAAATTACCTGACCATGTATGGCTTTACCCTCCTTTATTAGGTTGGCAGCAAAATTGTTGGTGGAATCTACCGAATCAAGCGATATAATTTTTTTACCTATGTGCATAAACAAATCAAAGGTCAAGGGGGTTATACGGTTGAATAAAGTTAAAATTTAAAGTTAGATTTGTACAATCTAAAAACAGCGAATGCGTAAGGTATCAAAGGATGTTGACTCAAAAGTATTGTGTGATGCGATAGTGGAGGGAATGCAAGAAAACAAAGCTCAGGACATCGTAGTACTTGATCTAAGGGAAATCACAAATGCAGTATGTGACTTCTTTGTGATCTGCAGTGGTGAATCAAGCACTCAGGTGGAAGGTATAAGCAACACAGTGACAAGATACACGAGAAAAGAGTTAAAAGAAAAACCTTGGCATATAGAAGGTAAGACGAATTCAGAATGGGTTCTTCTTGACTATATCAACGTTGTAGCGCATATCTTTTATAAAGATGCTCGTCCTTTTTATGATCTTGAGGATCTGTGGGCAGATGCAATGCGCACGGATGTACCCAACTTATAATGAAGTAAAAAATGTCAGAACAAAACAAAAGAAAAAATCCTTTTTCCATTTACTGGATCTACGCAATAATTGGGGTTGCTTTAATCGGATTTCAACTTTTCAGTGGATCCGTAGGACGTATACCTGTTAAGTTCCAAAGCACTTTCGATCATCTTGCAGGACAAGGATATGTTACCGAAGTAAAATTGATCAATAAGGTTAGAGTCGACTTCAAACTAACTCCTGATGGAAAGGAATATGTGAAGAAATCGAAGGATAAGAAACTGAAAACAATTAAGGAATCTTTGAACAAAAATTCTGCTTTGAGACAATCAGAACCTATATACGAGTTAACTATTGTTGATGCAGGCAACTTCGAATCGAAAGTGGATGAGATCAATAAGAAGATCAAAGAAGACAATGCTAAGTTGAGTGCTGAAGATAAGGAAACTATTCCACTTCTAGAATTTACTACGGATGAGGAAATCAATTATATTGGAAGTATCTTACAATTCCTATTACCCATTGGATTAATGATCGTTATCTGGATTTTTGTAATGCGCAGAATGTCAGGTGGAGGTGCAGGTGGTGCAGGTGGACAGATCTTCAATATCGGAAAATCAAAGGCACAAGTCTATGAAAAAGGAAAAACGACCAATGTAACGTTTAAAGATGTTGCCGGTTTAGAGGGTGCCAAAGAAGAGATCGTTGAGATCGTTGAATTCCTTAAAAATCCAAAGAAATATACTGAACTAGGAGCAAAAATTCCTAAAGGTGCCTTGCTGGTTGGACCTCCAGGGACAGGTAAAACCTTGCTAGCGAAAGCCGTTGCAGGTGAAGCCAAGGTGCCGTTCTTTTCTTTGTCAGGATCTGACTTCGTTGAGATGTTTGTTGGAGTTGGAGCTTCAAGAGTACGAGACCTTTTCAAACAGGCCAAAGAGAAGGCCCCATCCATCATTTTCATCGATGAGATCGACGCCATAGGAAGAGCTAGAGGGAAAAACAATGGATTCAATTCGAATGACGAGCGTGAAAACACGTTGAACCAGTTGCTTACGGAAATGGATGGATTTGGCACCAATTCAGGAGTCATCATCCTTGCTGCTACAAATAGAGCTGATGTATTGGATTCTGCTTTGATGAGAGCGGGGAGATTTGACCGCCAGATTTATGTGGATATGCCTGATATTAATGAACGTAAAGAAATTTTTCAGGTTCATTTAAAACCCATTAAACTAGAACCAGGAATTGATATTGACTTCTTGGCCAGACAGACACCAGGTTTCTCCGGTGCAGATATAGCTAACCTATGTAATGAAGCCGCATTGATCGCTGCAAGAAAGGAGAAGAAATTTGTCCAGAAGCAAGATTTTCTTGATGCTGTAGATCGAATTGTAGGCGGGCTTGAAAAGAAAAACAAGATCATCACGAAAGATGAAAAACAAGTAATTGCGTTTCATGAAGCTGGACATGCTACTATTTCGTGGTTGCTGGAACATGCATCTCCTCTTGTTAAAGTAACAATTGTTCCAAGAGGCCAATCCTTGGGTGCAGCATGGTACCTACCTGAAGAAAGGAGCATTACCACTACAGAGCAAATTCTCGATGAAATGTGCTCTGCTCTGGGAGGTAGAGCAGCAGAACAGCTGATCTTTGGAAAGATAAGTACTGGAGCATTGAGTGACCTTGAGAAAGTAACAAAACAGTCCTATGCAATGGTTACTATGTATGGATTGAATGATAAAATTGGGAACATATCCTATTACGATTCTCAAGGCAGGGATACCTTTACCAAACCATATTCAGATGATACAGCACGAATAATAGATGAAGAGGTGAGCAAGATCATAGAGACACAATATTCTCGTGCACTTGATATACTTAAAAATCATGAAGAACAGCTGAGACAACTCGCAGAGAAGCTCTTAACTTCTGAAGTGATTTTTAAAGAGGATTTGATCGAGATTTTCGGAAAACGACCTTGGGATCCTGAAGATGATCATCTTATCCCGTCTGACGAGACCAATTCTGATACAATTAATGAAGACAAGTCAAGTGAAGAGGAAGTACATTCAGAAGAGTCCAAAGAAATTGAAAATAATGAGCATAAAGAGGAATCTTCTTCAGACGATGATGACTCAGTTACTTATAAGGAAGATGAATAAACCTTCAGAAGGATTCTAAATGAGGTAAATGAGTAATTTACTACTGAGAGCTATAACAGGTGCCATTTTTGTCACTATCATTATTGGATCGATCTTATATGGTCCTTATGCCCAGCTAATCGTTTTTACTTTGATTACGATTCTTGGTTTGAACGAGTTCTTTTCCCTTTTTAAAGGACATACAATTGTATATGTTAGCAGAGAAATTGGACTATTCATTGGTCTTTTTATTTTCTTTATTCTTGTTGGAATTAGCCTTGAGTGGATCCCTGTTATTTCCCTGGTTCTTATTACCCCATTGTTTTTCGCACTTATCCTCAGTGAGCTTTGGAAAAAAACTGAACAACCATTAATCAATATCTCCGTTTTATTTTTTGGTATCATATACGTTGTATTACCATTTTTTCTTGTGGTAGATCTCAATTTGAGAAATGACCAGTATATGCCATCTGTAATTGGCATGTTCATTTTGATCTGGACCAATGATACTTTTGCTTATTTGTCTGGTAGAGCTTTTGGAAAAACAAAACTCTTTGAGCGCATTTCACCTAAAAAAACATGGGAAGGAACCATTGGTGGGATTATTATGACCTTGATCTTTGGTTGGTTGATCGGCGCATTCATCAATGAAGGGAATGAATTTTTCTGGATGGTATCAGCTGCAATTATTGCTCCTTGTGCTATTTACGGTGATCTTCTCGAAAGCCTCTTCAAAAGAAGTCTAAACATGAAAGATTCTGGAACAATTCTCCCTGGCCATGGCGGAATCCTTGATCGTTTTGATGCCGCTTTATTTGCGATTCCTTTTTTCTATAGCTGGTCAATGATTTATAGCTATTTTTGACAAAATTTTTTTTGAGATGACCTTACATCGAGAGGGCTATGTTATCATGACTGTAGGACTCATTCTACTGAGTCTTATTCAAGTAGGTAATTATTTTTTATTCAATTTTCTGGGTTGGTCCTGGTTGTTCTTCTTGCTTACTGCAGGAGTTTTGTTAATGGCCTACCTTATCATTCAGTTCTTTAGAATCCCCAACAGAAGTTGTATGTTTGCTGCAGACGATGTCATGTGTCCTGCTGATGGAAAGGTTGTAGTAATTGAAGAGGTTGAGGAAACTGAGTATTTCAAGGACAAAAGAATTCAAGTAAGTATTTTCATGTCACCATTGAATGTTCACGCCAACTACAACCCAATTTCAGGAATGATTAAATACGTCAAATATCATCCTGGATTGTTCCTTGTTGCTTGGCACCCGAAGAGCAGTACTGATAATGAAAGAACGACCATTGTAATCGAACACGCTTCTGGAAAGGAAGTATTATTCAGACAAATCGCAGGGGCAGTCGCTAGAAGAATTTGTTATTATGTTCAAGACGAACAAAATGTAAGAACAGGAGAAGAATTTGGTTTCATCAAATTTGGTTCAAGAATTGATTTATTCCTACCACTGGAATCAAAAATAAATGTTAAAATCGGTGATGTCGTAAAGGCAAAACTGACCAAAATTGGAGAACTAGTTTAAATTTTATTAATTTTAGAAAAAATAATTGGCCATGAAAAAAGTACTTTTTGCAATCGCATTGATCACTTTCACTGGTTCAGTTGCTTCAACTGCTTATGCAGCTTCAACTGGAGTCAATACTGAAATCAAGAAAGATGATAAGAAAAAGAAGAAAAAGAAGAAAGGATCTTGTTGTTCAGCTGAGTCTAAAGCAACTGCTGGATCGTGTTCTTCTAAATCTACTGAAGGAAAATCTTGCTGCTCTAAAAAGCAGTAATTAGATTCGCTTTAATAATAAAGGCCGCTTTTAGCGGCCTTTATTATTTTAAGACTATTCCTACCGGACAATGGTCTGACCCATGTATATCATTCAGAATAAATGATTCCTTTACCTTAGGCAAGAACGATTCGGATACCAGAAAATAATCAATTCTCCAGCCTATGTTCTTCCCTCTGGCTCCGGCGCGATAACTCCACCATGAGTATTTGACCTCATCTCCGTTCAAAGCCCTGAATGTATCTACCAAACCTGCTTTGGAGTATGCATCCATACCATCGATCTCTTCCTGCATAAATCCTGCGGCCTTATTGTAATTCTGTTTCGGTCGGGCAAGATCGATCTCTTTATGTGCAACATTGAAATCACCACAAACTACTACTGGTTTTGATTCCTCCAGTTTTTTCAAGTATTTAAGAAACTCCTGATCCCATGACTGACGATAATCAAGACGAAGTAATTCACTTCCTGAATTAGGAACATATACATTAATCAGATAAAAACCCTCAAACTCAACACAAGTAATCCTACCCTCACTATCGTGTTCTCCAACTCCAATATAATAGGTTACCGAAATAGGTAGATGTTTCGTAAGAATGGCAGTACCAGAATAGCCCTTCTTTTCCGCTTCATTTGCGTAAACATGATAATCTTTGAGGGGTAAAATGGTCTCTTTTACCTGATCAACAGTAGCTTTTGTTTCTTGAAGGCAAATGATGTCGGCATCCAACTCACGCATATCTTTCAAAAACGACTTTTGCATGATCGCCCTGATTCCGTTGACATTGAAAGAAATGATCTTCATTTTTTTATTTTTAAAAATAGGTAATATCCATGCAAAATTAATGTTCCTGACGAAGAATTCCCCATTATATTTGTGACATGCACCCTTTTGACCTTCGAACGATACAGGACCTGGAATTTGACACATTGATCAACTGGTTAGAGGAATATGCTATTGGAGGAACTTCGAGAAAGCGAATTCAGGAACTTAAACCTTCAAACAAATTCGATCAGATCACAAAAGATCTGAATACCGTGAATGAGCTTTTGACAATCAGGACAACTGGTGAAAGTTTTCCTGCTTTGGATTATGAAGAACTTGAAAGTGAGCTGAGAATATTACCTGTAAAAAATTCAGTCCTACAACTGGAGAGTTATATTCGGATCAGTGTTGCTTCAGACCTGATCAATCGCTTATTGTATTTTTTCGACAAACGGGAGAAAGACTATCCTCTCCTCTCTGGTCTTTTCAAAGGGGCTTATTTCACCAACGAAATTATTGAAGCAATCGATCAGATCTTTGATCGAAACGGAAATGTTAAAGATGATGCCTCCCCCTTGCTACTCGATATCCGCCAAAAAATTAAGGTAGTCAGAAATCAGATCAATAGAAATTTCGATAAAGAATTAAGACGATTAACCAAAGATAATTTGCTCGCTGAAACGAAGGAAACATTCATCAACGAAAGAAGGGTCTTGACCGTATTGTCAACACATAAAAGAAAGATTTCAGGAACGGTTGTAGGATCAAGTAAAACAGGCAGCTTAACCTTTATTGAACCGCTGATCAATATTCAACTGAATAACGAACTTGAGCTCTTGCTGGATGATGAACGAAAGGAGATCTATCGAATTCTACAGGAGCTTACAAGAACTCTTTCGACTTTCCTCCCGTTGATCAAAAAATATCAGTTTATTTTGACTGAACTTGACTTCGTCAATGCAAAAACGAGACTTGCTATCAACTTGAATTGTGTATTACCAGGACTCGTGAATGAAACAAGATTGGAATTGATCGACGCATTTCACCCCATTTTATGGTTGAATAATAAAAATCTTGGAAAGAAAACGATCCCTCAATATATAACTATGGATCGTACAAGTAGAATGCTTGTCATATCTGGACCAAATGCTGGGGGTAAAAGTATTACACTGAAAACTATTGGGTTATTGCAGCTAATGCTTCAATCTGGACTCCTTGTACCGGTAAATCCAAACAGTAAAATGTGCTTTTTTCAGCAGGTGCTAACCGATATTGGAGATAATCAATCCATCGAAAATGAGCTCAGCACCTATTCCTATAGATTGAAAAGGATGAAGCAATTCCTTCAGAACTCAAATAAACGAACCTTATTATTACTAGATGAATTCGGAACAGGATCTGATCCTGATTTGGGGGGTGCATTGGCAGAGGTCTTTTTTGAAGAATTATACAACAAGAAAAGTTTCGGAGTTATCACAACTCATTACGCCAATATAAAACTAAAGGCCGATCAATTAACAAATGCCATTAATGGTTGTATGCTATTCAATACCGAGACGCTTGAACCTTTGTATCGCTTCTCTATCGGACAACCAGGAAGTTCATTCACCTTTGAAGTGGCTCAAATAAATGGGATTCCTTTGGATCTGATCGAAAAGGCAAAAACAAAACTGGATGATCGAAAAGTAAAAATGGATCGTCTTCTTTCGGAACTTCAAAAGGAGAAAACGTATTTAGAAAAATTAAACAAGGAACATCTAGATGCTCAGCACTTGGCTAATGAGGCTCGGGAACAATTCACCGAACGAAAGTCAAAACTTGAAATAAAGATCAACTCGTTAAACGAGTCGAATGAAAAAAATCAGCGTTACATCAATGCCGGCAGAAAAATGATTGGATTCATCGATCGATTTATATCGAAAACGAGGAAGAAAGATGCGAACAAAGACCTCATCGATGATATCATTAAGTATGTGGCTGTTGAAAAGAATAAACTGGACGAGGCAAAGAAGCAGGCTGAGCTAAAGGCACGCATCCAACACCCCTCCAAGAAAAAGATAAAAGTAACACCTGAAACAGACCCTTATCAGAGACATCGCATAAAGGAAGGATCAAAAGTTAAATTAACCTCCACCAAACAAACTGGGGTTGTCGAGGGAATTCAAGCAGAAATGGTTACCGTCCTTTTCGGTTTTATGAGGATGAAGGTAGAACGCGATAAATTAATGTGGGTCCAGGACTGATCAATGTCCTTTTAGTTGAGAGTAAAGGATAAAAACTCCCATCACCAAAACGAAGTAACCAAAGGCTTTTTTCAAGCTCGAACCTGGGATTTTTTTTGACAACACAATTCCAATTAAAATTCCAATAACTGAGGACATCGTGAAGAAAATTAGCAACTGCCAGTCAATTTCTGCATGACGAGAAAGATCACCCGTAAATCCAATCAATGATTTAGCAGCGATGATCAGCAAGGATGTACCTACCGCTTTTTTCATTGGAATCTTCGCTAAGACCACAAGAGCTGGTATGATCAGGAATCCTCCTCCAGCCCCAACGAGACCCGTCAATACACCAACCACAGCTCCTTCAAGAAGGATCATCGGATAATTGTATTTAATTGCTTCTTTTTCAACCGTTTCCTTTCTCGATCGGATCATGCTGAATGAGGCGGCTATCATTACAATTGCAAAAAGCTCCATCAATAATATTGATTTCGTAACGACAAAGCTTCCTATCGAAAAGACCTCATCCGGAATTAAAGGAACAAGAAAATATCTGGTGAGATAAACAGAAATAATTGACGGAATTCCAAAAATGATTGCTGTTTTAAGATCGACCTTACCCAGCAGATAACTATGAACTCCTCCAATTAGAGCCGTTGCACCCACAATAAATAAACTATAGGCAGTTGCTGCAACTGTATCTACAGCCATTAGGTAAACAAGAATAGGAACCGTGAGAATAGAACCTCCGCTTCCAATTAATCCCAATGAAACCCCAACTAATAAAGCTAGAATATACCCTATCAATTCCATCAAGCAAAGATGACTAAATTTCTTCTGAGTAATGTAACAATTGTCGCAGTTCTAATTTCTAAGTATTTCTACATAGAACGGAAAGGGTATCAATACTGATTTTTAACCAGGATATTCTTAAATTTGAATCTTCTTTTAAAAACACTGCGACATTTGTCCTGTATTTAATTATTTGAAAAACCAAAAGAAAAAAAACAATTATGAAAACACTATTAACATCTTGCCTTGTCACTTTTGCATTTGCTGCTAGCGCACAATTAAAAGTATCTACAAAAACAATTGACCCGACTTGTAAAGAAGCTCAAAATGGATCAATAACATTGAAATTTGATAATGCGATTCAGCCATTAGTAATCAATGGTGAAGAATTTGATGGAAATGAAATTGAATTTTCAGATCTTACTTCAGGAAACTATGAATTCCTCATTTCAGATAAAGAAAATCAATCTGCAACTGTGCAATTAACTTTATTTGAAGGACCTAGCCCAACTGTTAATTATATTATGAAGAAAGCTTCTACAAATGTATCTGCGGACGGTGCGATTAAATTTGAAATTAATTACACTAATTCATCCTTTGAATACGAGTGGTCAGCTTCAAATAACAAACCATTTACTGAAGAAGCTGATAGAATAAAGGATCTTGCTGCCGGAATTTACACGCTTAGTATTTCTTATAATAACGGAGAATGTGTTGATCGTAAAGAGTATATTCTAGGATTTGAGAAGTTCTTTTTGACTCCTGGAGGATTCAACGGCACAACAAATGCATCCTCAAACAGCAATAATTAACATTGGTTCAAAGCATAGAACATTTCTAACAGATATCTGCAGTTGAAGCTGAGTTAATTCTTTAAAAAATGAACATTAAAAAAGGGAGCTGAAGCTCCCTTTTTTAATTTAAAGATGGGTTGAAAAGGGTTAGTTTTATTCCTTTTACGGCGTTTACATATTCTTCAATGGTTGGGGTTCGTCCTAATATAGTAGATAATACAACCACAGGAGTTGAAGAAAGCAATGATTCTCCTTTTTTCTCTTCTGAATCTTCAACAACACGTCCCTGGAACAATCTTGTTGAAGTAGCCATTACTGTATCTCCTTTTTCCGCCTTTTCCTGATTCCCCATACATAGATTACATCCCGGACGTTCCAGATAAAGCATGTTTTCGTATTTCGTTCTTGCAGTTTGTTTTGGAGAATTATCATTAAACTCAAATCCTGCGTATTTCGCTAGAACTTCCCAGTCTCCTTCCGCTTTCAATTCATCCACGATGTTATACGTAGGAGGAGCAACAACCAAAGGCGCTTTAAATTCTACTTTTCCATTTTGTTCTTCAACATTCTTCAACATTTGAGCAAGAATCTTCATATCACCTTTGTGAACCATACATGATCCTATAAATCCAAGATCAACCTTTTTAGTACCACCATAGAATGAAAGTGGACGGATCGTATCATGCGTATATCGCTTCGAGACGTCCTTATTGTTTACATCCGGATCGGCAATCATTGGTTCGATGATAAGGTCAAGATCTACAACTACTTCCGCATAATACTTTGCATTTGTATCAGGCGTCAATGCAGGATTCTTTCCAGATCTGATCTCATCAATTCTTCTGTTCGCTTTATCGATCAATCCCTGCAGAACTTTATTTCTATTGTCCATGCCTTTGTTGATCATGATCTGAATACGATTTTTTGCAATTTCC
>JALRFI010000185.1 GCA_023253775.1 Crocinitomicaceae bacterium | reverse complement strand
AATTGGAGATTCAGGAATTGAAGAATGAATTGATCCTTACCTTGAGTAATCTTTCGAACAGCAACAATTACAATGAAGAGTACGAGGAATTCGATCCTTTTATTGTTGCTAGTGATCCAAATGCAGATAAATTCTATCGTTTTCAAGGGTATCAGATCTTTCAGATGGCTAATAAGCAATCAACCTTATCTGATATTGGAGATCCTACAAAGGCTAGATTAGTAGCTCAATGCGACATTGAAGATGGTGTTTCAAAGATCATCAATTTTGAATTTGATGAGGATCTAGGCGCCAGCATTCCGGTAGAGAGAGTTAATGGAGAAAACAAAGGGATCAAGCATAGTTTTTCCGTTAAGAACGACTTGTTTGCGCAAGGGAATACTGAGCTGGTGAATTTCAAAAGGTATTATTACCTGGCTGTAGCATATGCCTACAACAATTACAAGAATTACGATCCAAATGATCCGGATGCACTTGATGGTCAGAAGAAAAGATATTTGCCATCAAGAAAAGCAGCAGCAGGTGAAGTCCGCACACTGGAGGGGATTCCGCATAATCCAATGCCAGAGGCAAATGGAACATTGCATTACCTCGAGTATGGTATGACCCCTGAGATCACACGCCACGATGGAACAGGTAATGGTGAACGTTATCTTGATTTTACTTCAGCTACCCGTTCGTATATTCTTCAGAATGGAATTGGAGAAAAGATCACTTATACCAAAGGAAATGGACCGATCAATGTTAAGGTGGTCGATCCGCTCAATGTGTCACAAGGATACTTTGAATTAAGATTCAGAGACTATGGAACCTCTACTTCGAATGGAGCTGATACTGCCAGTTGGGTGATCTATCGAAGAACAGCTGAGAATGGGTCCATTCTTGATTCAGTGACATCTCAGCAGACCATCGATCACGACAATGAACAGTTGATCCCGAAGTGGGGAGTTTCTGTTCAGATCCTGCAAACCAAGTATTATGGTCAGTCCGGAAATGCATCGGTGAAGGTGACAGATATGATCGATGCGTCGATCGAATTTGCGGATTCCTCAAAACGATGGATGACTTTTGTCAAAGACAATGATGCATTTTATCCGACGAACTGGATCAGATCAGGGGATTATGCTCCTGGAACCGATGAATGTGATGATACGGGTCTAAGCTATCAGGATCCTTGTAATTACCGGGATGAAGCAGGGCAGGATGATGATAAGAATTTTGCAAAACTCTTGGATTGGGGTATAGCACCTCATCGACTCGTAGGATATCAATGTGACTTCATGCCTTTGGCTTATTACAACCTAACGTCACCTGGTTCAGCCAAAACCAATGCGTCGATCTCTTTCTTGCCAAGTGTAGACATTGTCATTACATCCGATAAATCCAAATGGACGAGGTGTCCGGTGATCGAGCTGGGACGAGATGTCAATCTGAACGTTGGTGGAGCATCACCTGGTCAGCTTCGAAAGAGCCAAAACGTAGATAAATATGGAAATCCGGACGGATCCGGAACCGGCATGGGATGGTTCCCTGGGTATGCGATCGATCTGGAAACTGGAGCTCGCTTGTACATGGCGTTTGGTGAGAATTCATTTTTGGGTGCAGAGAATGGTGCAGATATGATCTGGAATCCTTCAGACAGAATTGTCGATGATCTTGGAAATCCGTTGATGGGAGGAGTACAACCTTTCTATGTTTTCAGTCATTATCAGAAAACCATTAACAATTATTCTCAAGGATTTGATTTTCCATATTATGACCCATCCGTTGCAGAAAACAATTCAGGGAATTTTGCCTATCAGAAAATGTTGGAAGTAGAAGCAAATAACTCTGCTTCGAAACGTGAATTCTATGGAAGTTTATCGTGGATTTCATATCCTTTATTGACCAGCGGACAGGCACATTTATCCACGGATGTTTTGATCAAGCTTCGAATAAATAAAGAGTATAAGAATTTGGTTGTCACGAATGAAAATGGCGGTTTACCAATGTATTCCTGGAGTATGGATGATATTGCTACGCAAACCGATCGTGCCGATGCATTGGCAGAGGCACTGGATATGATCAATGTGGTTCCGAATCCATATACGGCCTATTCAGAATATGAGAACAACAAACTCGATAGTAGGATCAAGATCATAAACCTTCCAGAGAAGTGCACGATCCACATCTATGATATGCAAGGAAAGCTCGTGAAGCAATTCAAAAAAGACAGCCCGATCACATATCAGGACTGGACATTGACGAACCATGAGAATATTCCTATAGCATCAGGTGTTTACTTGATCCATGTAGAAGTTCCTGGTATAGGTGAGAAGGTCGTAAAATCGTTTATCGCGATGCGCATGGTCGATCTTCAGAACATGGGACTAAATTAAAGTTGGAAGTAACCTTTAATACAGGCTCTTTTATAGTGGAATAGATATCCTGAAGGTAGTTCCTATATCAACCTGAGATTCGAGAACAACGACCTTTCCTTTGTGGTATTCTTTGATGATTCGTTTTACTAGAGAAAGTCCGAGTCCCCAGCCGCGTTGTTTGGTAGTATACCCTGGTTCAAAAATGGTCTTCAACTTATTGGCAGGAATTCCTTTACCGGTATCCTTTATGTCAATATGTGCCCATTCCGGACTACTATGAACTGTCACCGTCAGGGTTCCGTTTCCTTCCATGGCGTCAACGGCATTTTTACAGATGTTTTCGATCACCCATTCCATTAGCGAGGCATTGTGTCTTACAACCAATGGATTTTCTGCCTCAAAAACGAAATGTACTTTATCTGAAACGCGTAGTTTTAAATAATTCACAACACCTTGCGTAGTGGTCACCAGATCGAGCTCTTCCAGTTTTCCTCCTGAACCTATCTTGGAGAAACGGTCGGTCACCTTTTCAAGGCGCTCGACATCTTTTTGCATTTCTCTTGGGATCATCGGATCGATCTCTTGAGCTTCCAGCAACTGGATCCAGGCCATCAAGGAAGACAACGGAGTTCCGAGCTGGTGAGCTGTCTCTTTTGCCATACCTGCCCATACCTGATTTTGTTCTGCCTTACGGAAGGTACTAAAGATGAGGTAGGCGATGAGTACGAAAAGGCCAATGATAATAAACTGGATGTAAGGGAAATATTGGAGCTGTTTCAATTCCGGACTATCATCATAGTACAGTAAGTTCTTTTGTCCATCTTGGAAGTCGATGATCAACGGTTCATTTTCAGCCGCAAGTCTGGCAATAGTTGCCCGAAGTGATTTTTCTCCTCCTTCTTTTTTATCTAAGTTACTTCCAATGACTGAGCTGTCCTTTGCATCGATCAGTAATACCGGCACCAATCCTTTATTGTCGATCAACTCTCGATTAAAGGCATTCAAAAGTGAATCTCGTTCTGCTTCCAGTCTCACGATCTCTTTCGAATCGTTGTAATAGTAGGTCATGAAAAAATCTTCGAATACTTCAACCGAAAATGGTGGATTGTTCATTTTCCATGAATTAGCAAGTTTGACAAGTGAATCGTTGAGCAGTTTATTAAAATCTTTAGCATCCATTGGCCCTAGCTCAGCGCGATAACCTGCAGTGTCCATGTCAAGGTTGATAAATCCAGAAACTTGATCTTCATCGTCTAATAAGATCACAGGTATATCCTTGTTATCGTTAATGATCTTAAAAGGAAAATCAAGATTGGGATCAATGTCCAATGGACTCGCTTTAGAGACCTCCTTCGTAGCATCGATCCATAAGGTCATTTCCTTTCGTTCTTTATCTCTAAGCTGGGAGAAAGTTCGATTGGTCAATTGTACCAGCTCCAGCTTCTTCTTGATCGCATCCGCCCATTGACGAGCACGTTCTTTTTCGCGTTCACCTACTTTTGAGACAATTGTATTCGAAACAAACAGGAAAGCAGCTACCATAAGAAAAGCCAGAAGCATCAATGCGATCTTCCACTTTTGTTTGTTCGAATATAGATTTACTGCCATTTCGCTTAAGTGCTAAAATAACGGATTTTTTCAGAGTTAATTGTGACCCATCAATCCAAGGACTTTTTCCACCTCTTCACACACAGTGTTATGATCGTAGAGTTTAACTTCTTCTTTCAACGATACTATGTCAATCGAGATTTTTTCTTCGATGATCTGATCGATCTTTAGAGCAAGATCAGTTGCATTCATGGGTTCAAACAGCACACCGTATTTTCCTTGATCCAGTATCTCAGGGGTTCCTCCGGCATTACTGCCCAGCGTAGGAGTTCCACAAGCCATTGCTTCGATGGTCACCATACCGAATGTCTCAGCTCTTGAAGCCATAATAAACCAGTCGATCGCTTTGTAAAAAGGTTCTGTATCCTTTCTGAAAGGTCGAACAAAAACGCGGTCCTCCAATTGACCTTCTTCAATAAGTTTCAGCATCTCGTCATAGTATGTTGTCCCTTCGTTTTTAGTAGGTTCTCCAAGCAATACGACTGAAAAATCTTTTGATTTGCATAAATTCATTGCCTCCAGCAATAAAACCTGTCCCTTATGCGAATCAAAACGTCCGATTAAACCAAACAAAAGCCCTTGTTCCGGAAGCTCCATGATCTTTCTTGCCTCAGTTCTATCCATAGGCGAAGAAAACTGTGATAGATCTAACCCTGAAGGGATCACAACGATGCGATCATGAGGAAAATGGGTCATCGTCCGTGTTTGCTCTGCCAACCAAGGCAATGGACAAGACCAGAGATCGAAGTTTCGGAAACGAAGTGTATGCAAAAAGTTCGTCTTTTTAATACCCAGCTGCATTTCCATAAAGTAAGAAAGATGAAGTTTTTCGCCAAGTTTTCGCTTGGCAATTGCCGTTAGGCTCATGTCATAGGTGGCGCGAACGATGAGGTGAGTTACTTCATTTTTTGTAATTAGCTTGGTGAGAATTTCCCCATTCTTAAAATCAAAATACTTCTTGTGTTTTTGAATGGTGATCACATCAATTCCGTTCTCGAGGCAGGCATTTTCAACCGGACTGTTCTTTTGACAGAACATCACCACCGAATGACCCCTTTCTTTCATCCAGAGTGCATTTCTGAATTGGTTCATTTCTAATCCTCCCCAGGATTGTGTGCCACAGATATAACCAAGCTTGATCTTCACCCTGTAAAAATAGCTAACTTTACACCATATGAAAAAGCTGTTAAGAAATCCGGTTAAAGTATTCATTTTAATGCTCTTGATCATTGCCGTTCCATTGTGCATTTTTCCTCTGAATCTGTTTCAGGGAGAGATTGTTCTTGAAAAAGGGATTTCTGAACAAGTGGTCAAAGCCCCAATTAGCTTATCCTACTTTTTCGGACTCGGATACAACGAAGAAGACATGATCGGGATCAAGAGATTCTATCTTTTGCCGGAGGGATACTTGTTGGCATTCTTATTCATTTTTGGAATACCTGCTTTAGCTGCTTACCGTGTACATTTGGGTAAAAAGAATCGTAAGAACGAGAAATAGTAAAGCAACTTCAGTTACATCGAAGGGATAGAACTGAATTAATTTTGTACAATAAATTCTGAGGTATGGCTTTTTTCGATCATGTAGTGAACATCTACACCGGGTATGCAAAATACCTCTGGGGCACAATTTCAGATCCCTTCCGTTACGACAATTATTTCTATTATCTCATCTACGTTTCGCTTGCAGTATGGATCCTTGAGCTGATGTTGCCTTGGAGAAAGAACCAGTCGAAGTTCCGTAAGGATTTCTGGCTGGACGCCTTTTGGATGTTCTTCAACTTTTTCATTTTTAACCTGATCATTTACATCGCCTTATCTTCCGTTACAGAGGAATATTTTGGCAAAATGATGCAGGCCATTGGACTACCGAAAAAGGGGTTGATCGATCTGAGCGGATTGTCACTTTGGATCCAGTTTCCAATCTATTTCATTTTGGCTGATTTTGTGCAATGGTCGGTGCATGTGATGTTACACAGAGTGCCGTGGTTGTGGAAGTTTCATAAGGTTCACCATTCCGTTCGTGAGATGGGATTTGCAGCCCATTTGAGATACCACTTCATGGAAACCTTTGTCTACAAAATAGCATTGTATATTTTCATGGCTTGGGTGCTCAATTTCAAGCTGGAATACGCCTTTTTCATGCATGCGTTCACCATCCTTGTCGGACACTTGAACCATGCGAATGTGGGTTGGGATTATGGTCCTCTGAAATACATCCTGAACAACCCAAAAATGCATATATGGCATCATGCTAAACACATGCCTTCTACGCATCCTTACGGGATCAATTTCGGGATCACATTGAGCATATGGGATTATCTGTTCAAGACCGATCATATTCCTCATTCCGGTAGAGATATTGAGTTGGGATTTGAAGGGATAGAATCCTATCCTGAAGGCTTTTTTGAATTGCAGATCAAACCGTTTAAAGACAAGGAATAAGTATGAAAAGTATAACCGAAAAAGACTTATTTCGTCTGGCAATACTTGGCTCATTAACCTTAGGATTAGCGCCCTTTTTTCCTCACGCACACATCTGGAAACAGCTCATGAATTTGGTTCACGGTCGTACCATGTTAGGCATGGATTGGATCGATCTGGCGATGCATGGAGCTCCATGGATTTTGTTGATCACCTTGTCTGTCAGACGATTGATCCGTTACGCTAAAAAATAGTTTCCCTACGGGAAAGAATTTCCCAGCGAGGTTTTTTTGAACCTTTTCTGTTACTTTCTTTTTTTCTTTCCATTCCCTCCATGAAACCAAAAACTAGGAAATCATGGCAGGAGGAAAAGAAACACCCAGACAAAAAATGATCGGCATGATGTATCTTGTGCTGACCGCCTTACTTGCATTGAATGTCTCAAAATCGATATTGGATGCTTTTGTGGCGATCGAGGAGAACATGCAGGTGGCGAATGAGAACGAACATGTAAGAGGTCAGGAGAAATACCTTGCATTGAAAGAGGCATCAGAGGACAAAGATAATCTGGCGTTGAGTGCAAAAGCGAAAAAATACCTTCAAGAAGTAAATAAGATCGATGCGATTACAGCAAAAGAGATCAAATTCATTGATGACTTGAAGCTGGAGATCCTGGAAGCGATCGGCGAAGATCTTTCCTCAGTTGGAGCTCCTGAAAGTATTATTACGAAGGCTTATTCAACAAGTGATCCTTTGAAACCTACAAAAATGAATTTAGCCAACGTGAATGGCAAAGACAAGTATGATGAACCGATGTTCCTGATGATCGGCGAGGACCTGACGGCACCGCAAGGTAAAGGGATGGACCTATGGAACAGATATAACGGGTACCGAAAGGAGCTAACCGAGCTGATCGCAGGTTCATGGGTGCTTGACAAAGGGCAAAAGAAGTTCTTTTTCAAAGCACCAAGCATTAATGAGTTCAAGGATTTTAAGGATCTCAACGCTATGATCGATAAAGCGATTAATTCATCCAATGTCAATCAGGATGATAAAGAAGCGATCAAAAAGATCTATGCTTCGCTTACCAAAAGAGAACGCTGGACAGTAAATGAAGTTCCGAATGTGCACTGGATCGGCAAGACCTTTGATCATGCGCCGGCAGTAGCAGCAATTGCTTCCCTGACCTCGATACAGAAAGAGATCCTGACGGCAAGAGCAGATGCTATTGCGCTGATCAGAAATCGAGTAGGAGGAGGAGAATACTCGTTCAACCGAATCATGGCACTGGCATACGGACCTGAGGTGGTAAATCAGGGTGAAGATTTTGAGGTGCAGGTTCTCATGGCTGCTTACGACAGTGACCGTCAGCCAGAAGTAGTGATCAATAGCGGTAGTGTGAGTGAAGTTCGTGATGGAAAAGGATTCATACGAATGAAAGCGGGATCAGGAGGTGAGATGAAATTGTCTGGAAAGATCACGATCAAGAACAAATCGGGTATTCCTAAATCAGAAAACTGGGAAAAAACAATTCGGATAATGAAACCATCTGGGACCGTGTCACTCCCTCAGTTGAACATACTGTATTTGGGTTATGAAAATGAGATTGAAGGCGTTGCGTCTGGTTATGATGAAACAGTATTGACGGGGAATGGCGTTAATTTGAGAAAGTCGGGTGGAAAGTGGATTGGTGATCCTCACAAAGTAAAAAACGCAAGCATTACAGTTTGGGGAAAGAACAACGTAACAGGTAAAAAAGTATCTCTTGGTACCTACAATTTCAGAGTGAGCAGATTGCCGGATCCAACGATCTACTTTGGGGCTGCTAAAGATGGTGAAAAAGCGAGTCGTGCAGAAAAGTACTTATTTGCAAAATACACTCCTGATGTTCCGATTAAATCTGATTTTGACGTAAAAAGCTGGGAATTGAATATTACAGGAATGCCTGGTGCACCGCCGAAAGGTACAGGCAATGTTTTAACACCTGAAGCTTTGTCACTTCTGAGACAAGCAAAACCAAATGCAGTAATAACGTTCTTTTTAACTGTTGAAGGAAAAGACAAGATCCGCAGAAACAAAACAGCTTCGTTTAAGTTGTAATGAAAAACCCCGGGTGACCGGGGTTTTGTTTTTTATTTCAAGTTGGAGAAGAAATCATTCCCTTTATCATCGGTAATGATAAATGCAGGGAAGTTCTTCACTTTGATCTTTCGAACAGCTTCCATGCCCAACTCTTCAAAATCGACCACTTCAACAGATTCTATATTCTCTTTCGCAAGGATGGCTGCAGGCCCACCGATCGATCCCAGATAGAAACCACCATGTTTTTCACAAGCGGTCATCACATCCTTCGAACGGTTTCCTTTTGCAAGCATGATCATGCTACCGCCATGACTCTGGAACAGATCAACATATGGGTCCATTCGTCCTGCCGTGGTTGGTCCAAAAGAACCTGAAGGCATTCCTTCCGGTGTTTTTGCCGGACCAGCATAGTAGATCGGGTGGTTTTTGAAGTATTCTGGCATTGGTTGTCCGGCATCCAATAGTTCTTTGATCTTTGCGTGAGCAATGTCACGCGCAACGATTAAAGTACCAGTCAATTTCAATCGTGTTTTGATTGGATACTTGCTCAATTCAGCCAATACATCCTTCATCGGTCGGTCAAGATCGATCTCAACCGGCGGTTCAAGATGAGGTGCTGTTTCAGGAAGCAACTTTCGTGGATTCATTTCCAGCTGCTCCACAAAAAGACCTTCTTTCGTGATCTTTGCTTTGATGTTTCGGTCTGCTGAACAAGAAACACCTAGTCCAACCGGACAAGATGCCGCGTGACGTGGCAAACGAATTACGCGAACATCATGCGTAAAGTATTTTCCTCCGAATTGGGCTCCGATTGTGCTTTCCTGACAGATCTTATGAACTCGTGCCTCCCACTCCAGATCACGGAATGCTTGTCCGCCCATACTTCCTTCAGTTGGAAGCTCATCGAAATATCCTGCAGATGCTTTTTTCACCCCGGATAATGTTGCCTCGGCTGAAGTACCTCCAATGACCAATGCAAGGTGATAAGGAGGACATGCCGCCGTTCCAAGATCTTTGATCTTCTCACGAACAAATTTCTCCAATGACGCTTCGTTCAGTAAAGATTTTGTCTGCTGGTACAAGAAGGTTTTATTGGCTGAACCTCCACCTTTTGCAAGGAAAAGGAATTCGTATGAAGCTCCCTTTTTTGCATAGATATCGATCTGAGCGGGTAGGTTCGATCCAGAGTTCTTTTCTTCAAACATGTTTAATGGAACGATCTGCGAGTAACGCAGATTTCGATTCTGATACGTATTGAAGATCCCTTTTGAAAGGTATTCAGCATCTGTAGCTCCGGTGAAAACACTTTCACCTTTTTTACCGATCACGATCGCAGTTCCTGTATCCTGACAGCTTGGTAGCTGTCCTTCAGCCGCAACAACGGCATTCTGAAGAAGATTATAGGCCACGAAACGATCATTATCTGTAGCTTCTGGATCATCAAGGATCATTCTTAGTTTTTCTAGGTGGGATGTTCTCAGATAAAAAGAGACATCACTCATCGCTACTTCCGAAAGAACTTCAAGTGCTTTTGGGTTAATACGAAGGATCTCGCGATCGCCGCAATGTTCAACTGTTACATAATCGGAAGATATTTTTCTGTATTCCGTATTGTCTCGCTCGATCGGATAAGGATCCTCATAGAAGAATTCGGCCATCTGTATCAAATTTAGAAGGTCCTAAAATTACTTTATTTTAGGATTTGATCAGTTACCAAGTGATCCTTAATCCAAAATTTCCAACCATACTTGGGCTGATCACAGTTGTATAATCAGGAATACTGGCGATAGTCAGATTAGGTCTTAATTCCATGAAAAGGTGAGCTATTTTCCAGAAATCTCTGTTTTTTCCAATTCTAAGGTCAATGCCTAATGGGAAGAAAATTGATGTAGACAGATAACCGTATCCTTTGAAGTTTTCAGTTTTCCAGTTATTGCCATAATTGTAATTAGAATAGCTATACTCTCCAGAAACACCTTCGTAGGTACTTTCTGTAACGTTAACACGATTGTTGAAACAGAATCTAAGACTCAAGCCAACACCTCCGAAAAATGACCATCTTGCTTCATTTGAACTTCTGAAGATCAAAGATCCCTCAAGGCCTAAATATTCGGAGAATGCCGTCCCATTAATGGAAGTTGTACTCATTGAATCTATAAAAATTTGCTCTCCTGTTTGAGATGAAGTCAAGGTATCGTAGGGTGTAAAGGTTGTTCTGCTATAATTAGTTAATGCATATGTTCCCATACTGTGATTAAATCCAAGACGAAGGGATTGATGAGGTTTCTCAGCAAAAGATAATCCCAGTAAAAGGGATGAGGATTTATTGGGTGAAGTTCCCATTTTAGGGAAGAATGGCATTGATTCAAATTGACTCATGTCTTGAGCAAGAATTGATGAATTAGGAGCCATTTGCTGAAAAACGGAAACATTTTCTATATTGGTCGACATATAATTTGATCCAGACATCAAATAAACATCAGTAATGCTGATCTTCTTTTCATCTTCCTGGGCCATATAAAGGAAAGGCAACATCAGGATAAAAACGGACAATAGATTTCTCATAAGATTCAATTTGTTTTCGAAACGCTTAATTAAGACAATTAGTTTAAGCTGAAAGTTACAGTGCCCAAAAATTTCTTCATTTTCCTTATCTTCGCGCTTCAATTTTTGATAAATCCATGGAGAAAAAATATCCTGAATACAAAGGACTTCATCTGCCAAATGTAGCAAGTGCGGTTCTGGAGAAGTGGAATACCAACAAAGTGTTTGAAAGGTCGATCTCAACAAGAGAGGGTAAGACCCCGTATATTTTCTTTGAAGGTCCGCCATCTGCAAATGGATTACCGGGTATTCACCACGTGATGGCCCGTTCCATTAAGGATATTTTTTGCCGATATAAAACGCTGAAAGGATATCAGGTAAAAAGAAAGGCCGGATGGGATACTCATGGTCTACCTGTTGAGTTGGGCGTGGAAAAAGAACTGGGCATTTCCAAAGAGGATATTGGCACCAAGATCTCAGTAGATGAGTATAACAAGGCTTGTCGTGAGGCGGTGATGCGTTACACGGATATCTGGAACGACCTGACTATGAAAATGGGATATTGGGTTGACATGGATGATCCATATATCACGTACGAACCAAAATACATGGAATCGGTTTGGTGGTTGCTGGGTCAGTTGTATGAGAAGAATTTGTTATACAAAGGATATACGATCCAGCCATACTCGCCAAAAGCAGGGACAGGACTTTCTTCGCATGAATTGAATCAAACGGGATGTTACCGTGATGTGTCAGATACAACTGTTGTTGCTCAGTTCAAGATCAAGGATGATCAGGAATTGCCTTTTGAATTCAAAAACCATCCATGTGATGCAGACGGATCGGTACATTTCCTGGCTTGGACGACAACCCCTTGGACACTTCCTTCGAATACTGCTCTTTGTGTTGGACCGAAGATCGAATATGTGCTTGTACAGTCGTTCAATCAATATACGTTTGAACCGATCAGTGTGATCCTGGCGAAGAACCTGTTGAACTACCAGTTCGGAAAAGGATATCAGCAGGTCGAAAATGACGAAGAATTAAAGAATTATAAAGCAGGAGACAAAACCATTCCTTTTTTTGTCGAAGGAGAATGTCCTGGAGCTGATCTATTAGGGATAGCATACGAACAATTATTGCCTTATACGCTTCCGGCTCAAACTCCTGAAAAAGCATTCCATGTGATCTCAGGTGAATTTGTGACCACAGAAGACGGTACAGGGATCGTACATATAGCACCAACTTTTGGAGCAGATGATGCCAGAGTAGCATCAGATGCCGGAGTGCCTGCCATGTTGGTAGAAGACGAGAGAGGAAATCTGGTTCCTTTGGTAGATCTTCAAGGGAAGTTCAGACCTGAAATGGGTGAGCTTGCCGGTATGTATGTGAAGAATGAATACTACAATGATGGAGATGCCCCTGAAAAGTCTGTGGATGTTCAGATCGCGATCAAATTAAAGACTGAGAACAAAGCGTTCAAGGTTGAGAAATATGTCCACAGCTATCCACATTGCTGGAGAACAGACAAACCTGTATTGTATTACCCTTTGGATTCATGGTTTATCCGTGTGACAGACGTCAAGGACAGAATGATCGCATTAAACAATACCATCAACTGGAAACCGGAATCTACAGGTTCAGGTCGCTTCGGCAAATGGTTAGAAAATGCCAACGACTGGAATTTGTCGCGTTCGCGTTATTGGGGAATTCCTATCCCGATCTGGTCGACAGAAGAAGGAGACGAAAGAGTTTGTATCTCTTCTATTGAACAGCTGAAAGCAGAATGTGATAAGGCTGTTGCAGCAGGATTTATGACTTCCAATCCTCTAGCTGAATTCACTTCTGGTGATATGTCAAAAGAGAATTATTCGCAGATCGATCTGCATAAGAATTATGTGGACCAGATTACGTTGGTATCACCTTCCGGAAAACCAATGAAACGTGAATCTGATCTGATAGACGTATGGTTCGATTCGGGTGCGATGCCGTATGCTCAATGGCATTATCCTTTCGAAAATAAGGAGCTGATCGATGGAGGGAGTTCTTATCCAGCCGACTTTATTGCTGAAGGGGTTGACCAGACGCGTGGATGGTTCTATACACTCCATGCGATCGCAACCATGGTCTTTGATTCTGTGGCCTACAAGAATGTGGTTTCAAACGGATTGGTTTTGGACAAAAACGGACAGAAAATGTCCAAGCGTTTGGGGAATGCTGTTGATCCGTTCGAAACGTTATCGAAATACGGACCGGATGCCACGCGCTGGTACATGATCACCAATGCTCAACCTTGGGATAACCTGAAATTTGACTTGGATGGTGTGACTGAAGTTCAGCGCAAATTCTTCGGAACACTTTACAATACCTATTCTTTCTTCTCGCTGTATGCGAATATTGATGGGTTTGATTATAGTCAAGCTGAGATCGCATTGCAAGACAGACCTGAGATCGATCGTTGGGTACTTTCCAAGCTGAATTCATTGATTAAAGCAGTTGATGAATCGTATGCAGATTATGAACCTACGAAAGCAGGACGTTTGATCGAGGATTTCGTAAATGATCAGCTGTCGAACTGGTATGTGCGTTTATGTAGAAGACGATTCTGGAAATCAGACGACCTTCAGGATAAGCAGTCAGCTTACCAAACTTTATATACGTGTCTGGAGACTGTTGCCATATTGAGTGCTCCAATTGCTCCATTCTTTATGGATCAGCTGTTCAGTGATCTGAATTCAGTTTCAGGTCGTCATTCGGTGGATTCTGCTCACCTGGCTGATTTCCCTTCAGTAAATGAAAGCATGATCGACCTTTCTCTGGAAGATCAAATGGATATCGCACAGCGCACTTCTTCGCTGATCCTTGCTTTGAGAAAGAAGGAAAAGATCCGTGTTCGTCAGCCTTTGCAGAAGATCATGGTTCCAGCGTTGAATAAAACGTTTGCTGAGAACATTTTACACGTGAAAGATCTGATCTTGTCAGAAGTGAACGTGAAAGAACTCGAATTACTTCAAGAAGGGAGTAATATGCTGGTGAAAAGCATCAAGCCTAACTTTAAAACGATCGGACCGAAATACGGAAAGCAGATGAAATCGATCGCAGCCATGGTTGGACAGATGTCGGGAGATCAGATCTCAGCAGTGGAAGCGAATGGCGGATGGAAAGGTGAGATCGATGGTGTTGAAGTTGAACTGGATTTGAATGATTTCGAGATCGCTGCTCAGGATATTCCAGGATGGTTAGTGGCTACTGAGGGTGGATTAACCGTTGCTCTGGACATCACGATTTCGGATGAATTGAAAGCAGAAGGTATTGCCCGAGAGCTGGTAAATAGAGTTCAGAATTTAAGAAAAGACTCTGGCCTTGAAGTAACCGACCGCATTTTACTGAAGGTTGAAACCAATGAAGCAATCCGCGAGGCGATCAAAGCAAACATGCAGTATGTATGCAATGAGGTCCTTGCCAATGACATTACCTTTGACGGTGTAAGCACATCAGCTTTGGTTACAGATTTGGAGGCAGAAGGCGATACAAAGATCGATCTGATCAAAGGATAGAAGTCAGCTTATAGCTTTCTCAGTGATTTAACTGCGCGATGATCATTCGTTTCAAATACGATCTGATAATTGCCTGGCAGAAGAGAATAGACATTGATCTCATCTTGAGGATTGATCATTCCTTTTTGTAAGATTCTTCCACTGATATCCAGGATCGAATAGGTGATTTGTTCTGATCCAGCGAACTGAACCATGAATTTTTCATTTGCCGGATTAGGATAAAGCGCAATACTGGAAAGAAATTCTTCAGGTACATTAGCTCCTAAACATGCTTCACATTGTGCCAGTGTTGGCGTGAGTGATAATGAGTAATCAACGTTGTTCACTACTTCACCACAACCAGAGATCAGTGCGCAATTCCCATTGACGATCCCAAAACCTAAAACAGCAGCACATACACCAAAATCTACATTGCTAAGATCAGTACATTCTTCAGCTGTCGTGATCTGACATTCACCCGCAACATAGCTGGTAACTCCGCCATAGTTCACGGCATAGCAGCTGTTGGTGTAAGTAATTCCATCACAGCCGCAAACAGGGTCATACACCTGGATACAGATAGCATCGAGATCGATCAATGCAGGGTCAACGCACGGTTGAGCGTATGAGAACACTGGTAAAATTGCCAAAAGGCAAACAATCGGAAACGCTATGATTGCTTTCATGTGAACAGTTGTTAAATCACATCAAAATTACTTTTTTTATTTTTATCACTAAAAGTTGGTAATGCCTAGACTTCATCTTTTTGAACTTGAGGATCAGCACTGGTTTCCAAAAACGATCCGCAACTACATGACGGACTATTTGCAACATGTCACAAATTCATTTGACATGTATAAAACCATTGGGCCTGTTCTTAAAAAAGGTTTGGATTCAACTGATACGAAACAGATCATCGATCTTTGTTCAGGAGGTGGAGGTGGATGGATGAAGCTTGCAGACCACATTAAGGAAGAATTTCCGGGTACAAAAGTTCACATGAGTGATTTTTATCCAAATATTCCTGCTTTTGAACGGCATCAAAAAGCACATCCGGAGGTGATCGAGTATGAGGATCAATCGGTGAATGCCATGGAAGTTCCGAACGAGCTTAAGGGTCTCCGTACTCAATTTCTTTCTTTCCATCATTTTAAGCCTGAAGGAGGGAAAAAGATCCTGCAAAATGCAGTTGATGCTGGTCAACCGATTGCCATTTTTGAAGCGCAGCAAAGAAGTGTGGCTCATTTTGTACAATTCTTCTTTTCACCAATTTTTGTGCTCTTGATGACACCCGCAATCAAGCCTTTTTCGATAGGTAGATTGGTCTTCACGTATCTAATTCCCGTAGTACCCCTATTCATTTGGTTCGATGGGTTGGTTTCTGTTTTGAGAACGTATTCGCCGAAGGAATTACAAAAGTTGATCGATCAACTCGATAATGGGGATCGCTTTAATTGGGAAATTTCTTTCGTGAAATCGGGACCTTCAAAGGTGTATTACTTGCTGGGGACTCCTCAGTAGTTTCCAATTCCGAATTCCTAATAACCAATTGTCTGAGGGCGATTAGATCTTTGATTCACTCGTTTTAATTATTGCTGTAAGAATTTTTAATACTTCCAGATTTAATTGTTGAGAGCTTTTACTTATCTGGGGGCAAATAATTCCAGTTTTTGTTAAAAGTTCGGTCCAGTATTTGGTTTCATAAGATTCCTTTCTTGCGATAGATAGTTTTGAAATGAAATCTTTTTTCGATTGTCCTCCTGCTGCCTCTTGAATATTTGCCCCTATGGCAGTACCCGATCTTAAAAGTTGCAAAAACAATGGTCTGTATGCCGAATCGTTTTTGTAGATTTTATACAAATCTATTATTGCTACAGATAATTCAAATGATTTTTTCTCAACCGCACTCTCTCTCATTCCTCTCAAATATTTCCTATTTAAAATAATCAAAAAAATTTAAATACAATTAGGAATTAGGAATTAGGAATTAGGAATTAGGAATTAGGAATTAGGAATTATTAATGAACCACCAAATCCTTTAATATACCGATCAGATTCGGAACTTTAACTGAAGTTTCGTCCATTTGAACTTTGGATTCTTTTTCATTGGATGGAGCTGACTCTTCATTTATTGAAGCAACGGTTTCCAGCTCTTCTACCTTGTCGTTAGAAACAGTGAACTGCTTGTCGTTCATGGATGTCATGATGTTTTTGATCTCTTCCGGACGAATTACAGTGTCATCGAAATAGATATAAGCAGTTTGAACTTTACGTCCTTCTTCGAAATCAAATTTGACTCTAGAAACACCTCCGGTGCCTTTCAGTTCCTTGCGAATGCTTCCACCACATCCCATTTCACAAGACATTCCTGAAACATCGATCGTCATCATTGCTGTGGGAGTAACCTTTAAGTTTGCTTTATCTCTAGCGCCTTTCTCGGTTCTTAATAATACTTCTTTAGGCTCATGCGAACATGCACTAAATAGAAGAATTCCAGACGTTAAAATGACAAATGATTTCATAAAGAAGCTTTGACTGTAAGACAAAGTAACAACAAAATAGTTTCAGCAAAGTTTATTTGATTGTTAAAAAATTGAAAACCAACTATAAAGTTGAATTCTCAGTAATTGGGAATTAGGAATTGGTAATCAGGAATTGGTAATCAGGAATTGGTAATTAGCATTTGCAAATTAACTTTGCGACATGAAATTGCACTACCGTGAGATGGGCGAGGGTCAGCCAATGATGATCCTGCATGGATTGTTTGGTTTTTCTGACAACTGGCAGACGCATGCCAAGAAGTTGGCTGAGTATTACCGCGTAATTCTCGTTGACCTGCGCAATCACGGTCATTCCGACTGGAGTGAAGAGTTTTCCTATCAGCTGATGGCGGATGATATTCACGAGCTCGCAATAGATCTGGGATTAGAGAAGTTTATAATTGTCGGGCATTCCATGGGAGGAAAGGTGGCGATGTTGTTCGCACAGCAACATGAAGAGCTATTAGAGAAGTTGGTTGTGGTGGACATAGGAGTCAAAGAATACCCAATGCATCACCAACATATTCTTGCCGGTTTGCATGCGCTGGATCTGGAACATATGAAAGCCAGAAGTGAGGCAGATGCAGTATTGAGAAAATACATCGATTCCGAAGGAGTAATTCAGTTTTTGTTGAAGAACCTGTATTGGAAAGAGAAAGGAAAGTTGGCATTCCGAATGAATTTGAAGGTGTTGGAACGCGAAATGAAAGATATTTTGGGAGCAATTCCTGAAGCCGAAGTATTTACTCCTACCTTGTTTATTCGTGGTGAGCTTTCCAATTATATCCTGAACGAAGACATCGATCAGCTGGAAGACTACTTCCCGGACTCCACATTAGTCACCATTCCTTACGCCGGCCACTGGGTACATGCTGAGGCACCGGACTTGTTTATTGATGCATTTCTTGGTTTCTGCTTACGCTAAGTGTTTACTCCCTTTTTATCACGCGCGATTGAACGCGAAGCGCTCTAAAAATGGTGAAATTAAACTTTATACAAACGATATGTCGTATAACAACTTTTTCCATCGAAAATCAAATAATTAAGAGCTTTATAAAGGCGAAATCTGACCGAATTTCTTGGCTTTGAGAGATTTTGTTCTTTAAAATGTTATGGCAATCCAATGGTTTGAACAATGAAGACCAACAAATTTTCATCTCTTGGAAGATAATTTTTTGGTTCATAGTAATTTATGTCGTAGTTTTGTTCCACTGAAAAGATTTTTAATCATTTCATTGAAACACCAAACACTAAAATTACACGGCTACTTCATATAGAAATATGTTGTAACTAATTTGTCTATTATGAAACTTTACCTAACAAAGTTCCACAAGAAATCCTTTTCTGTTTTGTTTATATTTTCATTTCTGCTTACATCGTTTGGATGGGGACAGAACCTAAACATGCAAAATGGTACTTTTACACTTGGTTCTACAATCTCTTGTGGAGGAACTTTTTATGATTCTGGAGGGGCTTCGTCCGGTTCGTTAAATACATCACCCAACGAAAATCTTACAGTAACCATTTGTCCTCAGCCAGGACAATATGCTCAAATTGTGTTTTCAAGTGTTTCATACAATAATGGGGGTTCACCTGCGAATCAAGAAACTTTTGAATATAGTTTGAATGGGGGTGCGTCTTGGACCGTAATAGCGAGTGGGTCAACCCCTACTATAAATAGCTCTTCTCCTGGGTCTTGTATCACAATTCATTTTCAGCAAAATGGCAGTTATCAAGCTGCCAATTGGGTAGCCACAATGAATTGTTTGTCACCTCCTTCAAATGACGAACCTTGCGGTGCCATCGCTTTGCCGGTTGGAGTTGGAACATGCACCTATTCTACAGTTTCGAATTTATTTGGCTCTGTGTCAACTGTATTGCCCGAACCTGGATGTGGAAGCTTCAGTCAAACAGCATCAGAGGATGTATGGTATTCAGCAGTTGTTCCTGCTAATGGAATATTAACTATTCAGGCTGTGGACGCTCCAGCGGCGGGAACCATTTATCCGGGGATAGCCATATACTCCGGAAGTTGTTCTTCTTTGGTTCATCAGGAATGTGCATACACAACAAGTCCTACTACTCCATCAAGTGCAACCTACACAGGGACACCAGGAGAAACCATTTACATTCGCGTTTGGGACTACTATGATAATATGGGCTCAATAAATATTTGTGCCAGTACTCATGCAAATGTGGCATCTCAGATCGTTACTGGTAATACCCAAATTAATTGTGGATCTACATATACATTTAGTGATCCCGGAGGAAATGGAAATTATTCTGTGAATACTTCGGCTTTTTACACGCTTTGCCCGAGTACTCCAGGACAATATGTTTCGGTGAATTTCACCAATTTTAACCTAGGTTCTGGAGACTACTTAGTTGTGATGAATGGTTCATCCAGTCAAGCACCAATAATTTATGAAGGGTCAGGAACAACTATTCAATCGACAATTACATCCTCATCTACAGATGGCTGCTTACAGTTTTCTTTTGTTTCGAACAGCTCAATTGTAAGCAGTGGTTGGACTGCAAACGTAACATGTTCTTCAACACCAGGTAATAATACCAATAACTGTTCACAGCAAGATTGCAGTGGTGGCTGCGGAACCTGGATTTGTTCAGATGGTCAGCTTCCCGCTACTAATTCAGTTTCAGTTGGGAGTCATGAATTGTCTTCTCAAACCAATGGTTGTTTTTTAAATTCTTATGAGGTATCATCCAATTGGTATTATTTTCAAGCAGAAAATACAGGGTCAATAGAGCTTAGTTTTGATGGTCCAGCTGGACAAGATTACGATTTTGCTGTGTATGGCCCGACAACGGACAATTACATACCGTGCCCAAGCTCAGGTATTTCTCCAATCCGATGTTCCTATTCGGCGGCGGCAAATCCTGTAGGTATTGGGAATGGCGCTACTGACTATTATGAAGAAGCCGGCGGTGATGGATGGGTTGCACCATTACAAGTTATAGCCGGTGAAACGTATGCTTTGTTGGTGAATATTTTTCAGAATGGTGGTCCACAGCCAGTAATAACTTTAGGAATAAGTGGATCAGGATCATTGAATTGTAATCCGACTGTTCTTGGTGTAACTTTGAAAAAATTTGATGCCATTAAAGATGGAAAATCTAATTTTTTAAATTGGATTACAAGCAATGAAAGGAACAATGACTACTTTATTGTACAAAGAAGCGAAAATGGATTGGCATGGCAACAAATTGGGATTGTTCAAGGGAATGGAAATTCAACATCCGAACACTACTATCAATTCAGGGATGAACAGCCTATTATTCCCGTATCTTATTACAGATTAATTCAGGTTGATTTTGATGGTACTGAAAATTATTCCAGAATTGCTGAGGTAAATCGTGAAGGAATTATAGAAGAAATTGTTTCTGAAATCTATCCGAACCCCTCAACTGAAGATTTTTCTTTCATCGTTCGAGATGACCTTACCAATGAACCTATTGAACTTGCTATACGTGATAACTATGGCAAGTTGGTTCAAAAGAATTTAATCAATTCCAATGAGACAAAAGTTCACAAAGTAAATACTTCTGAGCTTAGCTCAGGGATTTATCATGTCGAATTTGTTTATCGAGACTATAAATATTGTCAGCGTTTTATAAAATTAAATTAGACATCAGGGAGCTTCGGCTCCCTTTTTTGTTTAATGACGTTTAATAATATTTGTTAATGTCTTGAGGCGAACAAAATAATCCTACTACTTGTTTGTTATAGACACCAATTCAACTTAACTTTGCTCAGCATGTCACAAGAACACAACTACGAGGCTGGACCTTTGCTTTCTCAGATCACCATTCCGGCGGATCTGCGAGAGAAATTTACTACGGATGATCTGCCGCAGGTGGCAGCTGAGTTACGTCAGTATATCGTTGATGTGATCTCCGAGATCGGGAATTCGCATTTCGGTGCTTCATTGGGTGTAGTTGAATTGACCGTGGCTTTGCATTATGTCTTCAATACACCAGACGACCAATTGGTATGGGATGTTGGACATCAGGCCTACGGACATAAGATCTTGACTGGCAGAAGAGAACGCTTCCATACAAATCGATTGAAAGATGGAATATCAGGATTCCCGAAAAGATCAGAAAGTGAGTACGATACTTTTGGTGTTGGACACTCGTCTACTTCGATATCGGCAGCATTGGGAATGGCAGTAGCGAATCGTTACAAAGGGGAAAAGAACCGTCAGCATATTGCGGTGATTGGCGATGGTGCCATGACAGCAGGTTTAGCTTTTGAAGGATTGAATCATGCGGGTTTTGAAAAAGATGCCAATTTGTTAGTGATCCTGAACGACAATTGTATGTCGATCGATCCGAATGTGGGTGCACTAAAAGAATACCTGACAGACATTACGACTTCTCATACCTATAATAAGGTTAAAGACGAAGTATGGAATCTTTTGGGAAAGATCTCAAAATTTGGTCCGGATGCACAGACGATCGCTTCCAAAGTGACGCATGCCTTGAAAGGATCATTACTCAAGCAAAGTAACCTCTTCGAATCTCTGAATTTCCGTTATTTCGGTCCGGTTGACGGACACGATGTGGTCGGACTGGCAAGAGTGTTGGAAGACTTGAAAGATATTCCTGGACCAAAGATCCTTCATTGTATAACGCGTAAAGGAGCCGGATACAAATTCTCAGAAGAAGGAAACCCAACCAAGTGGCATGCACCTGGGGTTTTCAATAAAGAAACAGGCGAAATTGTAAAAGTTGTTCCTAAATCTCCACAGCCGCCGAAATATCAGGACGTTTTCGGGCATACGATCGTTGAGTTGGCTGAGAAGAATGATAAGATCATGGGAGTTACGCCTGCCATGCCTTCCGGATGTTCATTGAACATTATGATTCAAGCTATGCCGGATCGTGCATTTGACGTAGGAATCGCTGAGCAGCATGCCGTAACCTTTTCTGCAGGTATGGCTACACAGGGCTTAGTGCCATTCTGTAATATTTATTCATCGTTCATGCAGCGTGCCTATGATCAGGTTTTGCATGATGTAGCACTTCAGAATCTAAATGTTGTTTTCTGTTTAGACAGAGGTGGCCTCGTGGGAGCTGATGGTGCAACACACCATGGAGCATATGATTTGGCTTACATGCGCCATATTCCTAATATGACCGTCTCAGCGCCTATGGATGAAGCTGAATTGAGAAACCTAATGTATACTGCACAGCAGGAAAATATGGGTCCATTCACGATTCGTTATCCACGTGGAAACGGTGTGATGACAGAATGGAAAACTTCCATGAAAGCTGTAAAAGTTGGTACCGGAAGAAAACTGACCAATGGAGAAGATGTTGCGATTCTGACAATCGGTCATCCGGGAAATTTTGCCAAGGCAGCCATCGAGGAGCTTAAGGGATCTGGAGTTTCTGTAGCGCATTATGATATGCGTTTCGTGAAGCCAATCGATGAAATAATGCTCCACGAAGTGTTTTCGAAGTTCAAGAAAGTAATCACTGTTGAGGACGGATGTCTGATGGGTGGATTCGGTTCGGCTGTTCTTGAATTTATGGTCGACCAGAAATACCAGGCAGAAGTGGTTCGTTTAGGAATTCCGGATCAGTACATCCACCATGGTACACAGGAAGAACTATGGGCAGACTGCGGCTTTGATAAAGCTTCGATCGTGAAGACGGTTAAAGAGATGCTGAATCTGGGGACTGAAGAGCTAAAAAAGGTAGCTGAGAAATAAGTCAGCTTATTTTACCAGCGGTAAACCGAACTCTTTTCTGAATTTTTTCGTGTAATCAGACAGGTATTGTTTTCTCCAGCTTTCAGCTGCATATCTGTTAATGTATTCCATAATTGGTCGGTCATCTGTGATCACAAATGCATCTCCTTTGGATATTTCCGAAATCGGCATTAAGTGTTCACCTATTTTATATTCCCCACCTGCCATGTTCGTATGCACCTTGCATTCTGCCCATTTTGGAGTATCCAGATAGGCAAAGTAGATCATGTTTCGCTCGCTTTCTTTATTCTGTCCGGCACTGGCATCAAAAGCATCTACTTTGAATCCTGCTTCTTTCAATGTTTTGATTACAGAACGCCCACCAATTCCTTCTTTTCCTGTGACAAATCCATTGAAATTGATGGCGATCAGTCCACCTGGTTTCAAGACCGTTTTGATGTCTTCGAATGCTTCCAGACTCAAACCATGAGAAGGCATGATCTCTCCGTTAAAAATATCCAGGACGATAAAATCATAGGTGTCTTCGCATGTTTTTACGAATCTTCTCGCGTCGTCATCATAGGTGTTTACGCGAGCATTTAACTGATCAAAATACTCCTCACTAAGTGCGATGATCCGATTGTCCAGCTCCACGGCATCCACTTGATGTCCTAAATAATGTTTGATCTGTCGTGGCACATTACCACCTCCCAATCCAAGAACCAGTGTTTTGCTACCCTGTGGATACATACTCGCTGCGGAGGTCATGAAATTCACGTAAGTCCAGTTCGAGAAATTGGATTCCAGATTATAAGAGGTTTGGCCCATTCTGTTGATCAAAAGTATCCTTGTATTCTGTTTCTCATCTTTGAAATCAGCAACGAGTAATTGTCCGCTGATTCCCTCAGAGAAATGCAGCACCTTGAATTTATCGGAATCCAGAATCTGAGGATTTGCAATTATGAAATAAAAGGCAAAGAGCAAATTCACTCCGGATACCGCTATGAAAGGGAAGTTTTTCGACTTCAAAAAGTGGAAAACAGGTAATAGGACGCATAGAATGGTTCCAACTAAGAGCGTATGACTCAGGCCCAGTGAATCGATTAAAAAATATCCTGTGACCAAAGAAGAGATGATTCCTCCGATGGTTGAGATCGAAAAAACCTTGCCCGCAATCCCTTTTTCATTGGAAACCGTAGAATTCAGGATCTGCACGATGACTGGAGTCGAGGCTCCGAAGAAGATCGAAGGAAAAAACAACACCAATGCGAGAATTAGGTAACTGAATGTTCCTGTCACAAGATCCTGCTCTGAAAAATTCTGCATGTGAAGCAATACCCAACCAATCATAATGATCAAGGCATTTGCGCTGAACAAGCGCATCAGAAAATCGTATGTTCGGTCTTTTTTGGAGAGAAATCCACCCAGAAAGTATCCAAGAGCCAATGCTCCGACAGATAGCGACAATACAATTGACCAAACGATCACTGAGTGACCTAATACCGGAGCGACAACGATAGGAGCAGCCGTTTCAAGCAGCATGACTAGAGCTCCTTCCAGGAAGGCCAGGAACAAGAGCTTATTTCGCATGATCCTTCAATTTAAAAAACACGATCAAGCTGGCGATCAATACCAATCCACTCATGATCCATGTGCTAATATTGACACCTAATTCAGGGATCAGTAAGAAGGTGGTCAAGAGCAAGATCAAAATACCGCCGAAAGTTCCGATCCCATAGATCATTCCTGTAGCATTTCCCATTGGTTCTCCTCGTTGATTCAGGATTGAAACCAATAAGGGTGAAACCGTGCCAAGCGCTGTAACAGGCAGAAAAAGGATCATTAATCCTCCTAAAAAAGAAGCAGTTTTCACATCTATACTTAGTAAACCTGTCAGAATAGTCGGGGCGATTAAGTTGATCAGCGTGAGGAAAATTCCCGCAAAAACCAGTGACCGCATTAATTTCTTTTGAGGATCATTTTCAGCCCATTTACCCCCTAAATGATAACCGGCCGCCAATCCTGCAAGGGTAACGGATAGAATTGATGTCCATACATAGATTGAGGATCCAAGATAAGGCGTGTAGATCTTGCTGCTCAAAATCTCAAAGCCCATCAAAACTCCGCCTTCAAGAAATGATACGATGTATATCGGAAGTCTGGAATTCAAATCAATCAATTTTCACATTAAAACTAACAATCAAAAATAAGTTTTAAGTGGAATTTCGAATAATTATTATCTTTCCCGAAAATTGACTTATGGTAGAAAGTACAAAAAATACAAATTACGGAGCATTAGCGACGTTAACGACAGTTTTCTTTTTCTGGGGCTTCATTGCCGCTGGGAATAGTGTATTCATTCCTTTCTGTAAAGAGTATTTTCATCTGGATCAGTTTCAGAGTCAGTTGATCGACTTTGCTTTTTACCTGGCTTATTATATGGGCGCATTGGTATTATTTACAGTAGGAACTGCTCGAGGAAAAGACCTTGTAGGTAGTTGGGGATACAAAATGTCGATCGTATATGGTCTGTTGTTCTCAGCGTTGGGAGCAGGGGTAATGATCTTTTCCGTTTACAAGGATGTGTTTTCGGGAATGTTGCTTGGATTATTCATAGTAGCACTTGGGTTTTCCCTACAACAAACGTCTGCCAATCCTTTCATGATTTCCTTAGGTGATGAATCTACCGGAAGTAGCCGAATTAACTTGGGCGGTGGAATTAATAGTCTTGGCACTACCATCGGTCCTTTGATCGTGGCTCTTGCATTATTTGGAAGTGCCGGAGCAATCTCTGACGAAATGATCAAAGGATTGAGCTTGTCCAAAGTAATGATCCTTTATGCTTGTGTTGGTGCATTATTTATAGGTGTGGCGCTGTTACTTACATTTTCCAAAAAACTACCATCCGGTAAGGTAGAAGAAAAGACGGAGGAGGATACAGGTTCTTCTCGAAAGGCCATGATTCTGTTATGGACGATGACACTATCACTTGCTGTATGCTTCACACCTGTTTTCATGAGCTATCGAAGTGATGAAGCAAAAGATATCATTCAGCTCGAACATGATCTAGATCTTGTAACCAAAGATGAACAAGGAAAGGAGCTGACAGAATTAACAGTATTACAGGTGAATACCAAAGCGCAGATCGAATCAGAAATTTCGAAAATCAAAAAACCGCTGGATCAAAAACGAATGGTATGGTATTCTGCAGGGTTAGCCGTAACTGTTTTGGGATTGATTCTCGCTTTTTTCATGGGTAAGAGTAAGGAAAGCGACGGCTGGGGAGCGATGAAATATCCTCAATTGACCCTGGGAATGCTTGCGATCTTTGTGTATGTTGGAGTGGAAGTAGCCATCGGAAGTAATCTCGGTGAATTATTAAAACAAAAGGACTTTGGGAGTCACACTTCCAGTGAGATCGCTCCTTTTGTGGCCATGTTCTGGGGATCATTGATGATCGGTAGATGGGCTGGAGCAGTGAACGCTTTTGATCTTTCTCAGCAGACAAAAACTGTCCTTCGCTTCATTGTTCCGCTAATCGCTT
>JALRFI010000169.1 GCA_023253775.1 Crocinitomicaceae bacterium | reverse complement strand
GTTTCAGGATGCGGAAGCTCAGCATGGTCAACAACTTTCAGTTTTACAACAAACTCTTGTATGTTGTATTCAGCTACAGATGTGCCAATTGCGATCTCTGCTTCCGGCACTCCGACAATTACTTCCACGATAGTAGTTCCAACAGGAGGAACGATCAATGATGTCAATGTGGTCGATTTGAATGGTACACACACGTGGATTTCAGATCTTGTCATTTCACTCACCTCTCCTGGAGGTACGACTGTTATCCTGATGAATAATGTTTGTAATAATCAGGATAATTTCAATTTGAATTATGATGATGCAGCGGCTAGTGCCACCGTTCCTTGTCCTCCAGTTGGTGGAGGTACATATATACCAAATCAGTTATTATCTGCATTTAATGGAGAAGACGCAGCTGGAACATGGACATTGACTGTACTTGATGAATTTAATCAAGATGGTGGTTCATTAAATGGATGGTCATTACAGCTTTGTGTTACGCCTGTAGTAGTTTGTAATACTCCGGATTCACCAACAGTAACATCCCCAACCGGCAGCTATTGTGAAGGTGATGTTGTGACATTATCCATTGCCGGAAATCTTAATGATGCAGATGCCTGGTACATATATGAAGGCTCATGTGGTGGCACGTTGGTGGGTTCTACTGTAACAAGTACATTCGATGTTACTCCATCAGCTCCGGGAACGGTATATTTCATTAGGGCGGAGGATGTTTCTAATTGCGTTGATGAAGCAACAGCGACTTGCTTTCAGTTGACAGTTTCAGTAAATTCAACTCCTGCAGATCCGGTAGTTTCTGTTACTAATAACTGCGGGAATTCGGTATTATTAGCTACAGGCTCTGGTCTTACTTGGTCAACGTCTCAAACAACTTCAAGTATAACGGTGACAGCACCAGGAACATATACTGTTTCTTCTACAGTAAGTGGTTGTTCAAGCGGTATTGTTTCTGCCATTGCTGCTCCATTGACGATTCCTGCAATCTCAAGTGGAACATTGACAAACCCTTCAGCATGTGCAACCCCAACAGGATCAATCGTTGTTAATGGCTCAGGAACAGGAACAGTTAGTTGGACAGGTTCAATTTCTGGCAGTGCTACAGGTGTGAATCTCCCGTATACTATCCCTAACCTGTTAGCTGGTTCATATTCCATAACATTCAACAATGGATGTACTTCAAATACAATTTCGGCTTCATTGGTCGATCCAGGTGCCCCATCAGCACCTGCAACATCTGTCGTCAATGATTGTGGAAGCTCTATTCTAACAGCTAATGGTACTGGATTGCTCTGGTCTACAGGAGAAACTTCATCTTCTATTACTGTAACTTCAGCTGGGAATTATACTGTTACTCAAAATGTAGCCGGTTGTACTTCTTCAGCAGCCACTGTGATTGCTAGCCCATTTTCAGCGGCAACGATTACAGTTGGAACACAAAATGATCCATCTTCTTGTACATCGACGGATGGAACTGCTGTCATAAACGGCACTGGAACTGGAAATCTTACATGGACTGGGGCTAGCTCTGGCTCTGCAACCTCTGTGAGTTTACCATACACAGTGACGGGATTAGATGCAGGAACTACGAACTTCATTTTTAATGATGGTTGTCCTTCAAATCAAATTTCTGTTTCCCTAACAGCACCGAATGCTCCGCTTGCCCCAACAGTTACAGTTGAGAATTTATGTGGTTATTCCATATTAACGGCAACAGGTTCTAATCTTAGCTGGTCTACAGGTGAGACAACTTCGTCCATTACAGTTACTACGGCAAGTACATTCTACGTATCTCAGGGAGCTGCGGGTTGTGTGAGCCCTGTCACTCCGGCCCAATCGTCTCCATTAGTGATTCCAACGGTTTCTCTTGCTCCACTTTCTGACGTATGTATTAATACTCCAGCTTTTGCATTAGTAGGAGGTAGCCCGGCGGGTGGACAATACAGTGGAACAGGTGTTTCAGCGAACATGTTCGATCCTTCGGATTCGGGTTATGGTACATTCCTGATTACCTATACATACACTGCCGCAAATACATGTAGCTCTAGCTCTCAGCAAACAATCACCGTTGGATGCGCTGATCTTGATGAAATTGGTGATTCATACTTGACATTGTATCCAAACCCTGCAATCAACATGGTAAGCATTGAAGTATCCAATGACTTGATCAAAGAAATTGAAATGTATGATGCAGCGGGTAGGTTAGTTAAGAAGTATAGTGGTGTGAATGCCGAAGTGATCGATCTTGAGATCACAGATATTGCTGCCGGTTCTTATACTGTAAATGTGATCGCAGAGCAACATACCTTTAAACAACGATTTATTATCGGTCAATAATAGAAAGAGGTGGTGATTCCACCTCTTTTTTTATTCTTTACTTTTGCATTCACATTGGTCAATCTATGAAAAACGTAAAAACTAAGATCAACGGTCACGGCCACCTGCTTCCTGAACCTTCGGAAATTCCAAAATTCATGAAGGATAAAAAGTTGTTCTGGATTGATGATGACAAAAAATTCATGCGTCAGGGTGACTGGGCCAGACCTGTAACAGATCCAAGCTTTTTCTTCAATGAGAAGCTTGAATGGATGGAGAAGTATGGGATCGATCATGGTGTAATGTTGAATTTGTCTCAGGTGTATTGCAATGGTTGGGAACGACAAGATGCAAATGATGCCATCCGATGGCAAAATGATTTTAATGCAAGTGTTCAGGAAAGACGACCAGATAAATTTACAACTGGTTTTGTTGTGCAGCCGCTGTATACAGAAGATGCATTATTGGAAATTGAAAGATGCGTCGAGAAATTAAAGATGCCTTTGTTGTGTTTACCAACCCATTTTTTAAATAAAAATGGAGAATGGTTGTCGGTCGTTGATGATTCGGTTGAACCAATTTTTGAATTGGCAAATAAGTATCAACTTGCCATTGAGATCCATCCGTATGATGGTGAAAAGATGGTAAAGTTAAAAGATGCGTATTGGAGATTTCACTTGGTTTGGATGATGGCACAGACAGCTGACACATTACATTTCTATTCCTTGAAAGATTATGTAAATAAATTTCCCGGCATACGCACTTGTTTTGCGCACGGCTGTATGCTGGGTCAAGCCAATTATGGTAGACGTCTTCAGGGATATGACGGTCGTCCGGATCTGTTTGAAGGAGCTCATGATCCACGTGCAGCGCTGGGTCACCCTAATTTGTTTTTTGATACGCTGGTTCATGATTCATACACGCTTCAACTTTTGAAAACTAGGGTAGGAGCAGACCAGATTGTGGCTGGATTGGATGATCCTTATCCATTAGGAGAAATGGAAGGAGTGGCGCGATCTTATCCGGGAAGGGTTATTGATTTTGCAGTTGAAGCAGATATTCTTACTCAAGCTGAATCGGATCGGATCTGGAATGAAAATGTGAGAAGATGGATTGGTAAAGAATTGGCCATTTGATCGGGGGTTATTAGTATACATTTTTTGTTCGTTGGTACTTTGTAGTTACATCAAAGTAAAATGTCTTTTTGTTTGTAAGGTTAGAAATTGGTCAAATCTAAAAACAATGAACTCCAATTTTCATGTTCTGAAGGTAATTCCATCAATGAGAACACAAAATGATTTTTATTAGGTTAAACAACATTCTCAGGCTGATAGCTTATTGCTATCTTTGGCTACAAATTCGGATAATATGGCACAAAAACCGTCAATTCCAAAGGGTACTCGTGACTTTCTTCCAATGGAAGTATCAAGGAGGAATTATATTTTCACAACGATCACGAAGGCTTATGAAAAATATGGGTTTTCTCCGATTGAAACTCCTTCATTTGAATTATCGACTACATTGTTAGGGAAATATGGTGAGGAAGGTGATCGATTGATCTTCAGGATTTTGAATTCGGGGGAAAAAATGAAAAAGGCAGATCTTGATGCATTAAGTCAAGATAACCTGCCACGTTTTGCAAATAGTCTTTCCGAAAAGGCATTGCGTTATGATCTTACTGTGCCATTTGCTCGTTTTGTTGTTCAGCATCAAAATGAAATCGCCTTCCCATTCAAGAGATATCAGATCCAACCGGTATGGAGGGCAGACAGACCTCAGCACGGAAGGTATCAGGAGTTTTTCCAATGTGACGCTGATGTAGTTGGAAGCGACTCACTTGTATATGAGGTAGATTTTGTTCAATTGTTGGATGAGGTACTAAATGACCTAAAAATTCCGGGCTTTACCATTAAAATGAATAATCGTAAGATCCTAACCGGAATTGCAGAAGTAAGCGGTGAAGCTGAACGGTTGATCGATATCACAGTCGCTATTGATAAGCTGGACAAGATTGGGGAGGAAGGTGTTAAAATAGAATTACGTGAAAAAGGAGTTTCTGACAGTGCTGTTCAGAAGATATCTCCTCTCTTTAGCTTTTCGGGCAGCAATAATGAAAAGCTCGAAATGATGAGGTCATTTCTTGCAGCAAGCGAAACAGGATTACAAGGGCTTGATGAGCTGCAATTTGTTCTTGACTCAACAACTGAATTAGGACTGGAGAAAGCGGACTTGGAATTTGACATTACGTTAGCACGGGGACTGAACTATTACACAGGTGCCATTTTTGAAGTCAAAGCGCATGGAGTAAAGATGGGGTCTATCGTTGGAGGTGGGCGATATGATGATCTTACCGGATTATTTGGTATGAAAGGGATGTCAGGTGTCGGGATCTCTTTTGGAGCTGATAGAATCTATGATATTCTGACTGAGCTTGACTTATTTCCGGCAGTAATAGATAAAGGACTTACATTGATGTTCGTGAATTTCGGTGAGAATGAGCAAAAGGCTTGTATGAAAATGGTTCACCAAATTCGAAAGGAAGGGATTGCCTGCGAATTATATCCATCATCTGCAAAAATGCAGAAACAATTGAAGTATGCGAATGACAGAAATGTTCAGTACGTAGCTTTGGTCGGTGAAGAGGAGTTGAGCAGAAATGTTGTAAAATTAAAGAATATGGAGTCAGGCGAACAGCAGGAGTTGACTTTAAAAGAACTGATCAAGAAAATTAGAGGATGAAACAATACACTATAAATAATGATTGGGTCAGTCTAAAGGAGATCGATATCATTCTTGATACTAATACCCAAATTGTTCTAGGAGAAAAAGCAAAAAAAGCGATTGTAGACTGCAGAAGTTACTTGGATGAAAAATTAGCGAGACAAGACAAATTAGTCTATGGAATTAATACAGGATTCGGTTCGTTATGTAATACTGCTATCGAAAAAGAAGATCTTGAGCAATTACAAAGGAATTTAGTTCTTTCTCATGCGTGTGGTACAGGAGACGAAGTTCCCCAGGACATAATAAAGAGGATGTTGCTTCTTAAAGTTCTTGGATTGTCCCATGGTCATTCAGGGGTACAATTGAAAACGGTAGAAAGGTTGATCTACTTCTTCAATAAAGATATTCTTCCGGTTGTTTATCAGCAGGGTAGTCTTGGAGCCTCTGGTGATCTTGCGCCATTAGCCCATTTATCTCTCCCTTTGATTGGTGAGGGAGAAGTTTATTTTCAAGGTAAAAAACATACCTCATCGGAGGTGCTGAAAAGTCTGCATCTTGAGCCGATCACACTTGAGTCTAAAGAAGGATTAGCTCTACTGAATGGAACTCAATTCATGAGCGCATATGCGTCTTATTCAGTTTCAAATGCTTTGAAGCTTTGGAAAAACTGGAATAAGGTTGCCGGACTATCATTAGAAGCTTATGACGGTAGATTAAATCCGTTTCAATCAAATGTCAATGAAATCAGAAATCAGCATGGACAGATCGAAGTTGCTTCAATCTTCAGAGATCTTCTAGCCGGCAGTGAAGTGATCGATAGAGAAAAAGCACATGTGCAGGACCCATATTCGTTTCGATGTATTCCTCAGGTGCATGGGGCCTCAAAAGACGCAATTGATTATGCATATCAGATTGTTGAGAGAGAGGTGAATGCCGTTACCGATAATCCAACCATCTTTACGGAAGATGATGATGTCGTTTCTGCAGGTAATTTCCATGGTCAACCTTTGGCGATCACAATGGATCTTTTAGCAATCGCCCTTGCCGAGCTTGGAAGTATATCTGAGAGAAGAGTTTATAAATTGATTTCTGGTACAAGGGGACTACCAGCATTTTTGGTGGCAAATCCTGGATTAAATTCTGGATTTATGATTCCGCAGTACACTTGTGCGTCGATCGTGAGTCAAAATAAGCAGTTGTGTATGCCGGCATCGGTGGATACTATAGATTCATCAAACGGACAGGAAGATCACGTAAGTATGGGTGCCAATGCAGGAACAAAGTTGTTCAGAGTGATCGAAAACTGCTATAGAATTCAGGGAATTGAATTATTAAATGCTGCTCAAGCATTCGAATTTAGACGGCCCGCGCGTTCTTCAGAAATTCTTGAAGGTCTTTTCGTATCTTTCAGGGATGTGGTAAGTTTTGTTCAGGAAGATCAATATTTGCATCCACTTATCGAAAAGAGTGTATGTTTTGTTAGAAAAATGAATTGAAAAGATGGAAATAGATAATCAAAATATATTGGAAAGACCTGAGCGTCCTAGTTTTCTTAAAGTTCTCTGCATCTTGACTTGGATTTATACAGGGCTTTCCTTCCTCGTTACCTTGGGAGCCTTTTTTCAAGGCCCATTAAATGAGGAAGAAATGACTTTTCAAAAAGTTGAATTGGCAAAGTCAACTTCTCAGTTGAGAGACATTGGGATGAATTCTTTTGCCGATACATTTGATCAGATTCAGCGCATGTCTGAATCTACAAATGAGCATTTTTACGTTTCTTCAATCATTTCCCTGCTGGTAATAGTAATTGGTATCGCAAGTGTATATTTCATGTGGACAGGAAGAAAACTTGGATTTCATCTTTATATCATATACAATCTTTTGACAATTGGTCAATTATACATCTTTATTTCCCCTTCTGATGTGCCAACCTTTGCAGTTGTTTGGAATCTATTGATCTCAGCAGTTTTCATTTTTATGTATTCAAGGAATATGAAATGGATGACTGACTGATTTGATTAGGTCAGAAGAGAAGGTTTGCCTATCTTTGCGGCAAATTACAGGTAATCTATGATTTCAGTTAACAATTTATCACTCCAGTTTGGAAAGCGTGTTCTATTCGATGAAGTGAACGTAAAATTTGTTCAGGGAAACTGCTATGGAGTGATCGGTGCAAATGGTGCAGGTAAATCAACGTTTTTAAAGATCCTTACAGGTGATCAAGATCCTACTACTGGCAGAGTTGAGCTTGAGCCAGGAAAGCGAATGGCTGTATTGAAGCAGAATCACTTTGAATTTGATGAATTCAACGTTCTGGAAACAGTGATAATGGGACATAAGCGATTGTATGAGATCATGAAAGAGAAGGATGCATTGTATGCAAAACCTGATTTTTCAGATGAAGACGGAATGCGAACTGCTGAGCTTGAGGCAGAATTTGCTGATTTGGAAGGATGGAATGCTGAAACAGATGCTGCGACGCTGTTAAGTAACCTTGGAATTGAGGAATCAAAGCATTACCTGAAAATGGAGGAAATGCCAAACGAACTAAAAGTAAGAGTGCTACTTGCACAGGCTTTGTTCGGTAATCCTGATGTGCTAGTACTCGATGAACCTACGAACGACCTTGATCTTAAAACGATTGGTTGGTTAGAGGATTTCCTTTTGGACTTTAGAAACACTGTGATCGTGGTGTCTCACGACCGTCACTTCCTTGATACAGTATGTACGCATATATGTGATATTGATTTCAGTAAGATCAATATGTTTACAGGAAATTACTCCTTTTGGTATCAGTCGTCCCAATTGGCTGCTCGTCAGCGTTCTGACAAGAATAAAAAAGCTGAAGAGAAGAAAAAAGAACTTTTGGATTTCATCGCACGATTTTCTGCAAATGCCTCTAAATCTAAGCAGGCAACGAGCCGCAGGAAGATGTTGGATAATCTTGACCTAGAAGAAATTCAGCCGTCAAGTCGTAAATATCCAGGTATTACTTTCCATCAAGAACGAGATGCAGGAAATCAGATCCTTTCGATTGAAAATTTAAGTGCTTCTCAGGAAGGAAAGACGCTCTTTAAGAATTTGACAATGATCGTTAATAAGGGTGACAAGATTGCCTTTATCTCGAAGAACTCTGTCGCATTGACTGCTTTTTATCAGATACTTACGGGATATCAGAAGCCTGATTCCGGAGAATTCACATACGGAACGACTATCAATACAGCATATATCCCAAATGACAATTCAGAATATTTCAAGGATAAATTGCCTTTGATCGATTGGTTGCGTCAATACGCGCAGACAGATGAAGAGCGTGAAGAGGTTTATCTGAGAACATTTTTGGGAAGAATGTTATTTACAGGAGAAGAAGCATTGAAAACTGCAAATGTATTGTCAGGAGGTGAAAAAGTACGATGCATGTTATCCAAGATGATGTTAGCTAAAGCGAACCTGTTATTGATGGATGAACCAACGAACCACCTTGACCTTGAATCGATCACTGCGCTGAACAATGGAATGCAAGAATTTCAGGGAACAATCCTATTTACCTCGCATGACCACGAATTGGTAAATACGGTAGCGAATCGAATAGTTGAGATCACTCCGAATGGAATTATTGACAAAATGATGCCGTATGATTCTTATCTTGAGGACACAAAGATCGCTCAGCTTCAGGATGAATTGTATGCTTAATTTTCAATCCTTGGGAAAAATCTTAAAAGATGGTAAGCTATACATTTGAGATTGATAATCCACAGCAACAATACCTGAAGATTACAGCGACATTTCCTGTAGATCAGGATCATATGACTATAAAAATTCCTACATGGAGGCCAGGAAGGTATGAAATCGGGAATTTTGCCAAAAACGTAAGAGGATTCAAAGTATTTAGTGATTCAGGTAAGAGACTATGTGCCGTAAAGAGTGATAGCTCAACTTGGATTGTCGACACACCAGATACAAAATGGATCAAGTTAGAGTATAGTTATTATTCCGCTGAATTGAATGCGGGATCCACTTATCTATCACCTGAACAACTGTATGTGAATCCTGTAAATTGTTGTATTTATGCTGATCATTTGGCTGGAGTGGAGCACAAGGTATCACTCAAGATTCCTTCTGAATGGAAATATGCAGGGGCATTGAGTTGTGTGGATTATTCGATTAAAGCTAGCTCATTTGATGAGTTGGCTGATTCTCCCTTTATATGTTCTGCCGGATTACAGCATGATTCATATGCAGTTGGAGGAGTTGAATTCAATTTATGGTTTCAGGGTGAATGTAAACCGGATTGGGATAGATTGAAAAAGGATTTTACTTTGTTTTCTGAAAAGCAGATCGAAAAATTTACCGAGTTTCCAGAAAAAGAATATCATTTCTTGTTTCAGATCTTACCGGTTAAAGCCTATCATGGTGTAGAACATTGCAGATCAACGGTAATTGCATTAGGACCTTCCTATGAAGTTTTTCAGTCGCTGTATAAGGAGCTCTTGTGTGTTTCTTCTCATGAGTTGTATCATACCTGGAATGTAAAGAATATTCGCCCGATTGAGATGTTGCCTTATGACTTCTCAAAGCAGAATTATTCGCGTCTGGGCTATATCTGCGAGGGTATTACGACTTACATGGGGGATCTTTTCTTGCTGAAAAGTGGAGTGTTTAATTTGAAACAATATCTGGTAGAGTTCAATGCTCAACTTCAAAAGCATTTTGACAATCAGGGAAGATTCAATTTATCTGTTGGAGATTCGTCTTTTGATACGTGGCTTGATGGATATGTGCCTGGAGCACCCGGTAGAAAAGTGTCTATTTACACAGAGGGCTGCCTCTTAGCTTTTGTAACGGATGTTCGAATCCTTAATGCTACAAAGAATAAGTATGGTCTTGATGAAGTCATGAAGAGGCTTTATTTCGATTATGCGCTAAAAAATAAAGGCGTTTCTGAATCTGATTATAAATCAGAATTGGAAAAGATCTCTGGTGAATCATGGGACGATTTCTTCAAGGATCACATTAACGGAACAAGTCCTTATGAGGGTATTGTAAGTGAGGCGCTTGAATACCTTGGGCTTGAAATAAAGCATTTCCCGTCAAAATCATATGCTGCAGCTCGAGTTGGGTTTAAGTTCATTCCCTCAGGCACAAATGCAGTCGTATCAGCAATCTATCCTGGTGGGCCAGCTGATCTGGGTGGATTAATGCTCAATGATGAGATAATTGCCATCAATGGTTATCAGGTACAGGCAGATCCAGATAAATGGCTGAACTATTTTGATGATGACGAAAAGAAAATTTCTTTGATCAGGGGTGGAAGATTGCTAGATCTTGTTTTACCTGAAGTACAACGCAATTTCTATATGGAGTATTCTGTGGTTCCTATGGAAGATCCAAATGGTCCTCAACAAAAAGGACTTGATGCTTGGATGAAATAATAAAATTGATTGACAAATAAAAAAGGGACCAACTGGTCCCTTTTTTATTAGAATTTATAACTGATTCCCATACTTGGAAGGATAGGGAACTGGTAGATCGTTTTATTGGTAACCCTGTTGATGTAGAATATGTTATTTCTATCATAGACATTCGTTACACTGGCAATGACCTCAAGAACATCCTCGTTTTTAAATTTGAATTGTTTCTTAACAGTTACGTCCAGTCTGTGGTATGCAGGCAGTCGCTGACTGTTAAACGTTCCAAGTAATGTAGAAACATCAGATGGATTGGTGGTTGTGATGTCTGTTGTAACCCCGCCACTGAAGTTCTCACCTTGATAGAATCCAGCAGTTGGAGTAAATGGAAGTCCAGAACCAAGATTCCAACGAATGTTCAATTCAAGATCTTTCTTTTTACCGAAGATGTAACTTCCAACCAAATTGATGTTATGACGTCTGTCGAAAACCGGAAAATACTCTATAAATCCGTCCCATCTCGTAGAATATCCATAAGAATAAACTCCCCAAAGGAACAATCGCTCTTTTGAATACTTTAAAAGAAGATCCACTCCATATGATTCTCCTGATTCAATAATGAAATCCTTTTTGTAAACATCGTCGATATAGGCAAACTGCGCAAGATCTTCATATAGTTTATTCTGGTTGATATTGCTCAACTGACTGAAGTATTTGTAGTATCCTTCAATGTTTACAGTGATAAACTTTCCAAGATCGTATTCAAAACCTCCGATTGCGTGCCATGCATATTGGATACCGTTTCGTACACTTTTTTCATTCTGGAACTGATCAACAAATGTTGATTGTACGTTTTGAGGCGCTGAAAGAAGACCGTTGAATAAATTGACCACATCCTTATCCGAAGATGCAGAAGTAAAGTTCTGGCTGAATCGTCCTCCAGAGAATTTCAGGCGGAGCTTTTCGGTTGCATTGTATTTTAACCCAAGTCTTGGTTCAGGAGAAATAGTTCCTAAAGAAGAGTATACCTGAACTCTAATACTTGGTTGAACTACCCAGCGGTTTTTTACCAATCTATAATTGAAATAAGTTCCAATCTCAGTGGTAAAACTAGTTGATTCTATTTTTCGCTTGGCCTCATTATAAGTAATAAACGATGTACTGAAGCCATTAAAATTCAAACCATAATTAAGCTCGCCTTCATTTTTCAAGAAGTAGGTAAAATCAAACCCAAGATCGAATCCACCAATTTTTGAATTTCTCGGTTCTGTCCCGATTTCAGTGAAGGTCGTTTCGTACTGACTTCCATTAATGTGACCTTTAATGAAGATTGGAGAGCTGCTCGGTACCAAAAGGAAATTCATCCCACCTCCTGAAGATCTCCAGTTTAGATCAGCAATTTCATAGTTAACGCTATCTTGATTATGGAATCCAAATGCGCTGAATTTTGATCCTCCATCACTATTGAAGGTCACCTTTCCATACAAGTCTGTGAAATTAAAAGGTAATCCATTTCCTTCATTGACTGCTGGATAAAGAGATTTCGAAGTGTAATCCAATAAGCTGTGTTTCGCAGAGAAAATGTAAGAACCAGCTGCATTTGTACTATCTGTAGTCTTTCCTAATGGTCCTTCAAAAACCGCTTTCGCCAGGAAAGGTGAAGCAGATACTTTTCCTCCGAAGTGCTTTCTGTTACCATCGCGATAGGTGATGTCCATTACAGAAGAAATTCTCCCTCCATATTTAGCATCGAATCCACCCGTATAGATATCCACATTCTTAACTAGTTCAGTTTCGAAAATGGAAAAGAATCCGATGGAGTGAAATGGATTATAAATGGTCATTCCATCCAAAAGGATCTTGTTCTGAATTGGTGTACCACCTCGCACGTATAACTGTCCTCCCTGATCTCCAGTGGTGACTACTCCTGGTGTTACAGAGAAGGCTCCAACGATGTCATTTTCAGCACCTACACTAGGGATTCTTTCCAATCCTTTTTTATCCAGTTTTAATGTCGAAACTTGAACCTCATTACGCTTTTGCTTCCCTTCAGCACTTACATTTACTTCATCAAATTCTTTTACAGATGCTGATTTCTCAAGTTCGAATTTTAAGTCTAGGATTCCTTTGGCGTCTTTGACCTCGATGTTTCGGGTAATGGTGTTGTACGCCATATTATCAATCTTCAGGATGTATTTTCCT
>JALRFI010000163.1 GCA_023253775.1 Crocinitomicaceae bacterium | reverse complement strand
TTATGATTTTAGGTGTCTATAGCAGTGAGGTCCACCTCTTCCCTTTCCGAACAGAGAAGTTAAGCCCACTAGCGCTGATGGTACTGCCTGCTTCGCGGGTGGGAGAGTAAGTCGATGCCGCTTTTCTAAACCCTGATTACTACGTAGTCAGGGTTTTTTAGTTTATATGGATCTCAATTTTGATCACTTGATCCTATCCGGGTAATCCGTGATCAAAGCATCTACCTTTAACTCATGTAAACGATCTGCATTTTTCTGATCATTCACTGTCCAGGCAAAACATTTCAATCCCAGATCATGTAACTGATCAATAACATTTCGATGTATCGTCGGATGGAACATGCCCAATGCATAAGGTAAAAAGTCGAGTTTCTTTAAAGGATACTTGATCTTATTAATCGGTTTGTAGGTCAACAAAACCATGCGATAATCATTACTTATCTTATGGATCTCATTGAGGATAACGGGATCGAAAGACATGATCACGATTTTTGATCTGAAAGGATAGTCAGCAAGCTCTGCGACAACAAGTTTTGCATATTCATCCGGGAAAGGCTGCGACTTACCATAGTCAGCTTTAATAGATTTGATCTCGAACAAAATGGTGTGAGTACTGTCTAGCTTTTTGAGCTCCTTAAATTCTTTCCACAGAGGTTTGTATTGCGATATTACTTGTTGTTCTTCAAACTTAGGGTTCTTCAACGAACCACAATCGAACCTCATGACCTCTTCCTGAGATAACTTGTAAATATTGAATTCTTTCTCGTTCATGATCTTTGCTCCTGTGGAGTCCAAACAAAATTCTTTCTGGAAAAATGGATCATGAGAGATAACCAGTTCATGGTCTTTATTCACCACAACATCCAACTCAATTCCGTCAATCGGAAGCAAAAGAGCCTTCTGAAAACCTACCAAAGTATTCTCGGGATAAACTCCACGAAAACCACGATGGCCGATGATCATGCAATTGGTATCCTGTGCTTGAAGATCATTCATGAGAAACAAACCTAATAATAGCGCAAAACTTTTCATATCGAAAGTTAGAGATTTTTAAAGGACGTTATTGTATGCGGATGTTAAGAACGCATGAAATGTATTTTTCTGTATTGAAAAAAGCAGATTGATTTTTTATAAAAAGTTAATTCTGGCTTAAGCTATTTAAGATTTGAATCTCTGAAATTTGTCTCGAAAGATTAACACATTCAGGTTTAGCAGATACTGAATATGAAACAAGAGTTTGCACAGTATATCCCTTCAGAGAACATAAGTTCGTTTAGGTTGCAGCGATTCATTCGCTGCTTTTTTTTTGAAATAAATCTACTATGAAAGATAAGAGAAAAGTGGAGATCGTTGTACTTTCAGATTTACATCTGGGTACCTACGGTTGCAGAGCAGAAGAACTTTTACAATACCTCAACTCCATACGTCCTGAGATCCTGATCCTCAATGGCGACATCATTGACATCTGGCAATTTTCCAAGCGATATTTTCCGCCGGCTCATATGCAGGTGATCCGATGTGTAACAAAACTACTTACGGAAGGTACACAGGTATACTACATTACAGGGAATCATGATGAGTTATTGAGGAAATTTAAAGGTTTCGAACTTGCCAATTTTCAGATCGTTAACAAGTTGAGTTTACCTGTTGGGGATAAAAAAGCCTGGATTTTTCATGGTGATGTTTTTGATGTAACAATGAAACATTCTAAATGGCTTGCGGTTTTAGGTGGGTTCGGATACGATACCTTGATCAGGATTAATACAGTCGTGAATTGGACTAGTGAGAAGTTAGGTTATGGACGACTTTCATTTTCCAAAAAGATCAAAAACAATGTTAAAGGTGCCATCAAATTCATCAATGATTTTGAAAATACGGTAGCCGAGATTGCCATCTCAAATCATTTTGATTATGTGATCTGCGGCCATATACATCAACCAGAAATCAGAGAGATCAAAGGGAAGAAAGGAGGGTCTGTAGTTTACATGAATTCAGGAGACTGGATCGAAAATCTTTCTGCTTTAGAATATCAGAATGGAAAATGGGAATTAGTACACCATAGAGAACTTGAAAACGCTGATGAACTATCCAAAGAGCTCTTGTTAGCAGGCATGAAGAAAGAAAAGTTATTTCATACGATCCTGGAAGAATTTCAGTATGATCATTCCATATTTAAGTAAGATGAGAATTTTATACGCAATACAAGGTACTGGAAACGGACACCTGTCGAGAGCCCAGGAGCTGATTCCTATATTAAAAAAGTATGCAGAGGTCGATGTATTACTGAGTGGCACGCAATGTTCGGAGACAACAGAATTAGAAGTAAGATTCAGGAGAAAAGGATTAAGTATTGTTTCGGGGAAAAAAGGTAAGATTTCCTGGTATCGAACCTGGAAAGAAATGCACTTCATTCAATTTTTTAAAGATATATTGAACTTACCCGTTAGGGAATATGATCTTGTAATCTCAGATTTTGAACCTTTGGCAGCCTGGAGTGCAAAATATTATCAAGTTCCATGCTTTGAGTTAAGCCATCAATGTGCTGTAAGCAAACCGAATGCTCCAAAGCCAATATTGTTTGCACCTATAAGTAGATTGACGTTAGCTTATTTGATACCATCTAATCATCGGGTCGGGTTTCATTTCAAGGAATACAGTCAAAATGTAAAACTGCCGTTAATAAGAGAGATTGTCAGGAATTCTTATGTTGACGATAAAGGACATTATACAGTGTATCTTCCAGCTTTCGATGCAGATTTTCTTGGAGAAAAATTAAGTAAAATTGATGATGTCAAATGGCAGGTATTTGTTAAAGAGCTTCCGAAAAAAAAATATTCAGGAATTACCTTTTTCAAAGTGGATAATCATAGATTCGTAAAAAGTATGGCAACAAGCACAGGTGTTTTTTGTGGTGCAGGATTTGAAACACCGGCAGAAGCATTATTTCTTAAAAAGAAATTGATGGTAATTCCAATGAAGGGTCAATTTGAGCAGGAATGCAATGCCCTGGCATTGAAACAAATGGGTGTGAGGACATTAAGTCGTTTGGATGAAAAAGGAGTTCAAAAAATAGAGAAATGGGTAAGAACACCAGAAAAGGTTTACGTCAATTATGGTGACCATGTCGAAGATGTGGTCATCGAATTATTAGAAGAATTTGAGCATAAATATGGTAACAGAACTCCGTTACTCTCCAGGATTTGAGTTCTGCTTATTTCGTTGATTGATCCCGGATGATACTTTATCCAGACTGAAAGTAAAGGTACTACCAACACCAACTGTACTGCGAACTGAGATCGTTTGACCGTGTGATTCAATGATGTGTTTTACGATAGATAGCCCCAGACCGGAACCACCTTCGTTACGATTTCTGCTTTTCTCAACTCTATAAAAGCGTTCAAATAATCTTGGAATATTCTGTTCGTCGATTCCAGGGCCATTATCTGATACTTCAACGGTTACTATATCATCCACAATGTAAAAACGGACTTCTGTAGTACCTTCCTGATTGCCGTAAAAGATCGAATTAATAATTAGGTTAGTCAGTACCTGAGCGATTTTTCCACGATCTGCTCGCACAATGATGGCTGAATACGGTTTGGCAAATTTAACGGTGATTCCTTTTTTCGAAGCTTTAAGTTCAAGGGCATCGAATATTTCACGGGTCAATTCAACAATGTCGAAATTGGTATAGTCCATTTGAATGGTTTCTCCTTCAAGTTTAGTGATCTGATCCAGATCTTCAAGAATATTCACCATTCTTTCAGTTGCCTTGCTAGCTCTTTCAAGGAATGTTCTGTTGACCGTCTCATCCTCTAAACCGCCCTCAAGCAAGGTAAGGATATATCCCTGAATACTGAAAATGGGTGTTTTAAGTTCATGCGCCAGGTTACCTAAAAATTCTTTTCGGTATTCTTCCTGTTCCTTGAGTCTTGAGATTTCAAAGTTGCGTTCTTCAGCCCATTTCTTGGTTTCTTCTTCGGCGTTAGCAATAATATCGTCTTTTAAACTGAATTTCAAAGCATCCGGGTTAGTGATCTTTCCTTTTCTGATCGATCGATACAGTAATTTCAATCGATCATTAATGAAGTTCTTGATGAAAAAATAAAAAACGCCAAAAGAAACAATTCCTGTGGCGAACGGCAGACCGAACATCAGCCAATAGGGTAGGTTGTGAAAGCGGAAATCCAGAAATAGTATCAAGAGAAAGGTCAGGAACATCGTCACTGCACTTCCTCCGAGTACAATATGGATTGGTTTAAGGTTTTTCACACGTCTTGAAATGTATATCCAACACCTTTTATAGTGCGAATATAAGCATCTCCAAGCTTTTCTCTTAATTTTCGGATATGCACATCTATGGTTCTTTCACCAACGATCGTATCATTTCCCCAGATCAACGACATGATCTGTTCTCTGTTGTATACTTTTCCGGGTTTGCTCACCAGAAGTTCAAGTAATTCAAACTCTTTTTTCGGTAATGAAATTTCTTCACCTTTCACATGGATCAGGAATCTTTCACGGTCAATTTTCACAGAGTTTGTTGACATGATTTTCTCCTCCAGTGGAGAACTCGAAATTCGTCTTAGCAAAGAAATTACTTTACTGACCAACAATCTGGGACGGATAGGTTTAGTAATGTAGTCATCGGCTCCCGCTTCAAAACCTGCGATCTGTGAATAGTCTTCAGATCTGGATGTAAGGAAGGCAATAATGGGCTGTTTGATCGAAATATCTTCACGGATCATCTGACAGGTCTCAATGCCATCCATTTTAGGCATCATTACATCCAATAGTATCAGATTGGGCGAGATTTGTTTGGTGATCTTTAACGCCTCAGCACCATTGTTAGCGGTTACTACTTTGAATCCTTCTTTTTTAAGATTGTAGGAAAGGAAATCTATTATATCCGGTTCATCATCGACAAGAAGGATCGTAAATTTTTTGTTTTCCATACGACAGGATATAAAAAGGGCTATCTGATGTCCAGATAGCCCCCATTATTTTTAATTATTTCTGGATGATCAAACGACGTGTTACAACGCTGTTAGAGTTAGAAACAGAAACAGTATAGATTCCTGCAGGTAGATCATTAGTTGATAATTCAACATTGTTCTTTCCTGTATTAAGATCTGCATTCGCTGTGCTTACCAACTGACCCATTTGGTTGTAGATCGCGATGTTCACTGATGAATTCTCAAGAGAAGAGATCATCAAAGTAGCGTTACTTGCAGTTGGGTTAGGATAAAGGATAAGATCATTGATCACAGCCATTTCTTCAAGACCTACAAAAGCAGTAAATACATCTACAGGATAATCTGCACCTGTTGCAACTGTAGAAGAAGCTGCTAGACGAGCATCAGGCTTAGAACCCAATCCTGGGAACATATCTACCCAGTTGATCTGAGCAATTGTAGTCAATGAATCGTTCAATTGAGTCCCGAACATTGTGCTGTAGAATACTGGTGTTGCGGTAACAGTAACTGTTGCGTTAGCAAAGTTTGCATAAACTGTCTTGTGAGAGAATCTTGTTGTAGAATCAGCTCCAACTGCAAGATAATTATCTTCATTCCCTTCCAATGAAAGTCCTTTTTCCCAACCTGTTACCAAAGAGTTGTAAATTGAGATTGATGAATTTCTTCTGATACGGAATGCCTTTTCAAATTTCTCTCCTACAGGAAGGACTGTGTTACCATCGTATTTTGGTCCAACAATTGTGATGTTTGAGAATACAGCTTTTGTACGAGGCAAAGCAGCTGAACCTGTCGCATCATTGTCTGATTCAAATGAATTAGAATCACCAGCAGCATCAGATAAATTTGGGTCACGAACGATCAAACCGAATTGAACATTTCCTCTATATCCGAAGTCAGTATCAAAATCGTCATCTAAACCTCTGTAGGCGATCAAGTGCTTGCAGTTCACAGTTCCACCGAACCATTCGAAAGAATCGTCTCCTGAAAAAGAAACTTGTACATAATCTACTTGCGTACCACTTCCTACAGATCCAAAAGTCAACCCATTGATCTCCTTATTCGGTTGTAATGGAATACCAGGGAATTCAATTCGCACATATTTTAATGATCCAGAGTTGTCGGCGTCATCTGATCCACCAAATTCTGTATCTGTAGAAACCGTTAAACCTTCTATGTTTGCAATTCCTCCAGGCTGATTGTTTCTTGCTTTCCCAAGGATCACAACACCTCCCCAGTCACCTTCTGCTCTGTTGCCTGGATCTTCGTTTGATGTAAACACAATTGGGTTTGCTGCCGTACCTTCTGCAATAATCTTTGCGCCTCTGGTGATGATCAGTGTACCTTGAGTTGCAAGATCTCCTCTGATAATAGTTCCTGGCTGGATCGTCAAAGTAGCATTATTCTTAACAAACACTTTGTTCTGTATTAAGATTACCCCACTCCAAGTCGTATTTGACGTAATATCTGTAGATACTGTAGATGTTGTTGCTGGATACACAGTGTTCTCAGGGTCGAAATTTGCCCACGAATCTGTCCAGTCTGTTGCAGGAGTGTTGTCTGTTACTGGAAAAGCACCCAAATAAGGTACAGCTTCCCAAAATCCTTGTGCCGATAGTGTGGTACTAAGTAGACCAGCGGCAATTGTCATGTAAATCTTCTTCATGTTTATAATTTTTTACTGATGCAAAGTAAGTCCAAACTACTTTGATGATAGTTATGTACTATTTATCTATTTCTTAAGGTTATGTTAAGAAATACAAATAAACTGGTAACATTAAAAAGAGGGAAGCATTACTGCTTCCCTCTTTTTCTTATCCTAAAGGATTTTTCTTAAAAAGTATACTTTACTTGCAAGGTAACTGTCTGTCCGTATGTGACTTCTTGCCATACGTTGTCAGGTCCAGCATCGTATTTATTGTTTGTCGTCTGATCCTCACTTTCAAAAATGTTCTTGTTCTTCTTGTTGTCGAATTTTCCATTTCCATTCAAATCCTGGAAGAAAATTAAGTCTTGTGCAAGTAGATCTTTAATATTCAATTTGAACTGCCAGTGGTCTCCCACTTTTTTCGCAACCTGAAAATCAAGTACGTTTCGACCATTTTCCCACACGTTTGGTTCTTGAATGTTACCTACTATGTAAATACGTTGTCCAACTCTGTTGAATGATGCACTAATGTTCCATGTTGTATCAGGAGAAGTATAATAAGCACCACCATTGATAATGTATGGAGATTGACCTTGCAAAGGACGAGGGTCAGATCCTGGGAAATCCGTCAGATCAACTTGTGAGTTGATGTATGAAAGGTTTGTGTAAAGTGTCAAGTTACTCCAGAATGGGTGGTTTTCTTGCTTCGAAACAAAATCCATTTTCACACGGTACTCTAATTCAGCACCAACATTTGTTACAGATGGTACATTTGTGTAATACAATTCAGGAGCACCTGATGTACCTGTTCTATTGATCAATTCGATTGGATTTGTAAAGTTCTTGTAGAATCCTGATACACTTAGGATCTGTCCTTCACCTGGATAATATTCGTAGCGAAGATCGAAATTGTCAATCGTGGCACGCTGCAAATTAGGATTACCACTTAGGATGTTATCCATCAGAAAGTTATAGAATGCAAATGGCGCTAATTCTCTGAATTCAGGTCTTGACAGCGTTCTGTAATAGCTTGCTCTAAGGTTCACCTTTTTACTAAGTGCATAAACCAAGTTTAAAGAAGGTAATAGATCATTCACTGTTGTATCAAGACTGCGAGCAACGTTCGAACCGAATTCTGTATAATTGAATTCCTGTCTGTACGATTCAAATCTTAATCCTCCAATCATTCTAAGTTTCTTGAGAACAGTAGCATCTGCCATTACGAACCCTGCATTTAACATTGAACTAGCTTGGTAACTATCGTCTACTTTTGAAGCCTCTTCCAATTTAAATCCTCCTAAACCAGAATCCAAAAGTCCAAGATTTTCAGGAGCAAAGATCTCATCTTCAGGCAATAGTAATAATTGGCTATCAAAATTGCTTCCAGTCGGTTTATATTGAGAGAATCCAAAGTTTCTTGCAGCGAAATCTCTGTTTCTCAATTGATTCATTCCTCCAAATTTTAACTCAACACGATTTGTGTCTTTTTCTTCTCCGAATTTGTAAGAATAATCATATTTCAAACTCCCGATCTTTTCATTCGAGGTAGACCAGAACATGTTTCCTGCTGCAGTTGGAATTGTACCGTTGTTCTGAATGATAGCAACAAAAGACTCATTTGGATCCTCCTCACTCATTGCATATTTACGGTAAACAACTCGTCGCTGGTTAGGAATTTCTCTGGTTATGTCACTAAATCCTGCTGTCCAGTTTAATTTTGACTTGTCGAATTCATGATTACCAACGAGTTGACTTGTCAATAGATTATTCTGAGTATACATAAAGTTTGTTGAACGTTCATATTGATGCGGATCATTGTCCAGTTCTCTTACCCCATGTCTGATGTTAACTTTATCTTCAGAATTAATCGAATAAAGATTCTTTAAAGAGATTTTGTTCTTACTGTTCCATTTGTACTGAAAGTTTAGCATACCACTATTAACAATGCTTTTAGTGAAGACAGAGTCATCCAGTTCCATTTTCAGGATTGTTCCTCCGGCTTGTTCTTCATAATCTCTTCTGATCTGCTGGTTGTATTGAGCATTGTTGTTATAGTTATAAGCGAATACGAATCCAAGTTTTTTCTCCTTGATCGTGTAATTTCTGCCTATTACATATTGAAGAGAGGTATTTGGAATCGCAATTCCGTGTTGTGCTGCCCAATTGAAATTCATCAATTTTGCAAGTTCCGCTTTATCAGCTTTGGAGCTAGGGAAATCAATGGTTGAAGGTAGATCGCCAGGTAATGATCTTGCACCTGCGCCAAGTCCAAGAAAATCAGTACTACTTCCTTCTGATCGTGCAAAATCTTTAAACGTAGTAATGGCGTTGTATCCACCAGATAGTTGTATTTCCTGAAAATTTTCCGCTTTTGGTTCTTTTGTATTAATGTCAATAACTCCTCCGGCGAATTCGCCTGGTAGATCAGGTGTAGCAGTCTTGTAGACAACTAAATTGTCTAGCATATTTGATGGGAAGAGATCAAATGAAAAAGCTTTTCGATCACTTTCAGTACTAGGTAATGATGCTCCATTAAGCAATCCAAAATTATAACGATCACTTAGTCCTCGAATAACAACGAATTTGTTGTCTTGAACACTTGCGCCACTGATTCTTTTTAAAACGTCACTTGCTTTGTTATCTGGTGTTTTTTGGATGGTCTCAGCCGTAATTCCGTCCATTACACTTGCACCATTTCTTTGCATTCTGATCAATTCACTATTGGATTGCTTGTCAACGGTGTGAGAAACTTCAATTGGTCCGATCTCAAGAACATCAGAAACCATAGAAACATTAATGACTGTGTTTTCTCCGTCGTTTACGACGATATCATTGACTACTTGAACCTTATAGGTATCATATTTAAAGGATAAAGAGTAGGTTCCAGGAGTTAGATCTTTGATCAGGTAATTTCCATCAAGATCCGAAAAGGCTCCTTTTTGTTGACCTTCAACCAAAATTTTGGCTCCCGGAATGGTCTCTTTAGATTTTGCATCTGTAACTTGCCCACTGATCGTACCTTGTGCAAAGATCAAGGTTGGCGATAAAAGTAATGCTGCGAAAAATACGATTTTCATAGATAAATTCGTTTTACGCTGCAAAGGAAAGGACAAGGTCTGATTCAGTGTTTAAGACCGTATTAATATTACATTAATATGGGATAACAATTACTTAACATTAGGTGCCGGATTTATTCCGGGATGTAAGAATAACCAATTCCTTTTACTGTTTTGATCGAATTTTCTCCGATTTTTTCACGAAGTTTTCGAATATGAACATCGATGGTTCGGTCACCGACAACAACTCCATCTCCCCAAACATTTTCAAGGATGATCTCTCGTTCAAAAACATGATAGGGACGGGAATGCAATAAAGCAAGTAATTCAAATTCTTTCTTTGGTAAATGCAGAGTTTCACCCTTAAAAACTACGTGATAACGATCCCTATTGATTACGAGCTGATCATTTACAGTCTCTTCAACTTTATTGGCTATGGTCCTTCGAAGAAGTGCATTCAGTCTGCTGATGAGCACTTTCGGTTTAATTGGTTTGGAAACATAATCATCTGCACCGGCTTCCAGTCCAGCGATCTGCGAATAATCTTCACTTCTGGCAGTAAGAAAACAAATGAGCACATGTGCTATATTAGGTATAGACCGAATTGCTTCACAGACTTCTATGCCATCCATCCCAGGCATCATGACATCCAGGACTATTAAATCGGGCACAAAGGTTTTTGCGACTTCAATCCCTTGTTCCCCGTTTTCAGCTGTCAACACCTCAAACCCTTCCTTTTTGAGATTATATTCCAAAAGAGTTCTGATATCTTCTTCATCATCTATGATTAAGATCTTTGCCATTGTCTAAAATTATATAAAAGAAATTCAGCCTTCATCAAATTGGTCTAAAATATTGGAATCTTAACTAGTAAAAATTTAGATTCATACTCAATCTAATGTTTTAAGTAATTGATTAAATCTTTATTTATCAGAAGTCGTATAGATGTTTTTAAAGTTGGGATTTCACAAAAAAATATACAATCCTTAAGAACCTTGATGTTGAACAAAATGAAGTAGATCGTTAAGCAGAAGTCCTTCTTAAGATATTTTTTTACTTTTGTCGCAGTAGTAGTAGGTTAGGTTGAAAAGTGTGATAAGAGCTTCGGACTCCCGTCTGGAGCTCTTGTCATTTTATCACGGGTTGAATTTCTTTGTACTTTTATCTCACCCAACTTTCAATTATGAAAATTAAAATCCTTCTCGTTGAAGATGATACAAATCTTGGATTCGTGATCTCCGATAATTTAAGGTCCGAAGGTTTTCAAGTAACACTTTGTACGGATGGCGCAGATGGCTTTAAGCGATTCAACGAAGAGCAATTTCATTTATGCGTTTTTGATGTCATGATGCCAAAACTGGACGGTTTCAGCTTAGCGAGAGAGATTCGTAAGATGAATTCGGAAATACCAATTCTTTTTCTCACAGCTAAATCCATGACAGAAGATAAGGTGGAGGGGTTTAAAGCTGGGGGAGATGATTATCTTACGAAACCGTTCAGTACTGAGGAGTTACAATTAAGAGTTGCGGCCCTACTGAAAAGAGTTAAGATCCAACCGGAAAAAGAATTGGAAAAGGTAATTCAGATCGGTACTTATACTTTTGATACGGAGAACTACACGTTAACTCATAAAAATTTCGAAAAAGGTCTAACCAAAAAGGAAGCTCAGATTCTTAAAGTGCTTTGCAAATTCAAGGATCAGGTGGTTGCTAGAGAAGTAGTTTTGAATGCTGTTTGGGGTCAAGATGACTATTTTGTAGGGAGAAGTCTTGATGTTTTCATCACCAAATTGAGAAAGTACTTTAAGGAAGATCCAAGTATTCACATTCAGAATATTCACGGTATCGGCTTTAAACTGGAGACAATATGAGCCTTATTCTTCACATTGAAACTTCTACAAAAAGTTGTTCTGTTGCCTTATCTGAAAATGGCGTATTGATTGCACTGGAAGAGATCCATACAACTGAGTTTACTCATGCAGAAAACCTAACTGTTTTCATTCAAAAGGTGATATTGAGCGCGGGAAAAGGAATCAAGCAGCTGAAAGCCGTTTCTGTTTCTTCCGGCCCCGGTTCATATACTGGATTGAGAATTGGCGTTTCAACTGCTAAGGGATTATGTTATGCTCTTGAAATTCCTTTGATTGCTGTTGACTCACTCATTTCACTCGCTATTCTTGCTCGACAAAAACACCCGGGTTTAAAGATTTGTCCCATGATCGATGCCCGAAGAATGGAGGTCTATTCTGCTATTTATGATGAAGAATTACACAATATAAAGCCAATTTCAGCTGACATTCTTGACGAACAAAGCTATCAGGATTTTGAGCCATTCGTTGTTGTGGGTGATGCAACAGAAAAGATGATCGATTTATGGAGATCAAGAAAGGTTACTATAGATAATGATCTGAAGGCTTCGGCTAAAGGACAGATCCAAATAGCTCATCAGAAGTTTGCTAATAAAGAATTTGAGGATGTGGCATATTTTGAACCGTTCTATCTAAAAGAATTTATTGCTAGCAAGCCGAAAGTAAATTAATAAGATTTGATCTATATCATTTATTTTCTTCAATTTTAAAGGGGAATACTCTGCTTAAATTCACAAATGAATTTAACGCAGTACCATTTATATTAATGGAGTTAAAAAGGTTAATAGAGAACCAGCCAAAACCATTTGTCATCGCAGGACCATGCAGTGCAGAATCCAGAGAGCAAATGATTACAACCGCAAAAGAAATTGCGGAAAAGGCTGCTGTGAGTGTCCTGAGAGCAGGGATCTGGAAGCCAAGAACACGTCCGGATTCATTTGAAGGAATAGGAGAAGAGGCACTTCCATGGTTGGTGGAAGCTGGGAAGATCACAGGTCTACCGGTCACGACAGAAGTGGCAAATAAGGATCATGTAGAAAAAGCATTATCTGCCGGAGTAGATATTTTATGGATCGGCGCGAGAACAACGGTGAATCCATTTGCGGTTCAGGAAATTGCTGATGTTTTGCAAGGAGTAAATATTCCGATGATGATCAAGAATCCGGTTAATCCCGATCTGGAGCTTTGGATAGGAGCCTTTGAGCGTTTGGAAAAAGCAGGGATCACTGATGTGGTTGCAATCCACAGAGGTTTTTCATTCTACAATCATCCCAAATATCGAAATGTACCCAATTGGGAAATTCCTATCGCTTTCAGAGAGAGGAATAGTCAAATTCCAATGATCTGTGATCCGAGTCATATTACAGGAAACAGAGGGATGGTAGCAGAAGTTGCTCAAAAAGCACTGGATCTGAATTTTGACGGACTCATGATCGAGACTCACCTTGATCCGGACCAGGCTCTTTCTGACCCAGCCCAGCAGGTAACGCCCAATAGTTTGAAGTCCATGCTTGACTCTTTGATCCTAAGAGCAAGTAATGTTCCTATTAATGTAAGAGACTTTTTAGTCGAGATGAGGGAAAAAATCGATGTGATCGATGACCGTATCTTTGAATTATTAATTGCTCGTATGGCCTTGAGTGAGGACGTGGGACTATTTAAAAAGGAAAATAAAATTACCGTGCTTCAGCAGGAACACTGGGAGCAACTGATTCAGAAAAGGCTATCGAAGGCACAAGATATTAATCTTACACAGATATTTATTCGCCAGATCATGGATGCCATCCATCAGGAATCTATTCGACATCAGATGAAGATCATGAACAAATGATAGTTAAGCGGGAGAATTATCAGGGGACTATTCATGTTCCGGCATCTAAAAGTGACGCCCAACGGGCTTTGATTGCCGGAGCACTGGCAGGGAATTCTACCATTCGCAATATTGGAAAAAGCGAAGATGTACTGAATTTGATTGATGCATTAAGATCGTTAGGTGCTGAAATTGATCTTTCTAATGGATCAGCATTGATCTCAAAACCCTTGGCGGCTCCGTTTTCAGGAAGAGTAATTCCCGGTGAAAGTGGATTGGCAAGTCGACTATTGATCGCAATCCTTGCGACAAATGCCCAAGATGTAGTTCTTGACGGAAAAGGTTCGTTGCGGAAGAGAAAAGTAGACGTCTACAGTGAATTGTTCCCTGAATTAGGCGTCCAAATTGAAACTGCGAATGGCAGTGTGCCAGTCCGTTTGAATGGAAAGTTATCCGGAGGGGAAATTATCGTAGATGGTAGTCATGGCTCACAATATATTTCTGGTTTTCTTATGGCTCTTCCACTTTGCGAGAAGGATTCAGTGCTTAAGGTGGAAAATCTCAAGAGTAGACCCTATGTTCTCATGACCATCAATACCTTGAAAAAATTTGGCATTCCTGTTAAAGTGAAGGCGAATGACACCTTTGAAATTAAAGGAAATCAAGAGTACCGATCAACTGACTACATTGTTGAAGGTGATTGGAGCGCTGCATCTTATTGGATCGTTGCTTCAGCATTAGGATATAACCTTCAGATTAAAGGTCTAGCTCTCAATAGTCTCCAAGCGGATAAAATGATCATGGATGTATTGTTTGCATCAGGGTGCAAAATAAAAAATGAGAATGATGGACTGAAGGCGGAGGATAGTAATTTGCATCCATTTGAATTCGATGCATCAAACTGTCCCGATCTATTCCCTGCCTTGGTATCTTTAGCTGCATTTATTCCAGGAAAAAGTAAAATTGAGGGTACAAACCGACTTTATAACAAAGAAAGTAATCGTGCCGAGTCACTTATCCGTGAATTTTCAAAGCTTGGATTGAACATTTATGAAAATGACAACTTGTTGATTATCGAAGGGATGAGTCAATTGAATTCTGCTCAAATTGATCCACACGGGGACCACCGAATTGCGATGGCATTGGCTATTGCAGGCATGTTTATTGAAGGTGGTGTTTCGATTGATCATCCTGAAGTAGTAGCAAAAAGTTATCCCGATTTTTGGAAGGATCTAAAGAGTTTAAAAGAATAATTTAGTTGAAACGTAACCTTGTCTATGTCCTTCGTTATCCTCTGCAAAACTAGAATATGAAAACTACTTATTTCTCAAGTGCACTTTTAATTGGTGCACTCATACTGCTTTCGGTAAAATTCGAAAAAGATAAAAAGGATCTTAAAAAGATCCTTACGAAATCATTTGTGTATGTTCCTTCAGGTAATGCAATTGTTGGAGATGATACGGTTTCTGTGAATGGATTTTTTATCTATCATAAGGAAGTTACGAACATTGATTACAAAGAATTTCTGGCGGATTTGAAGAAAGAAGGGGATCTAGAGAA
>JALRFI010000133.1 GCA_023253775.1 Crocinitomicaceae bacterium | reverse complement strand
AATTAGATGTTCGTATTGTCTTGTCTTTCAGTGGAATAATTAGTTGATTAATAGCGTCTCCTTCAGCGAATAGTCGCATTGGATTTTCCTTCTTATTCTTGTAGTCCTCGTAGGTTTTGTACTCTTTAAGATACACTGCGGAAATTTGTCCTCCTTTTGTAGAGAAATAAATCTTTAGTTTGTCATTTTCAAGGAAAACAAGACTTCCTTCTCCACCTTCTTTAACTGTAGAAACAGAGGTAGTATTACTTTGTTGTTCAGCTTTTTCTGGGTTTTTAAGATCAACTTTTTTCTTTGCTTTCTTGTCGGATTCTTTTTTCTCCTTTAAAGCAAGCTCCTGTTGTTGCTTTTTAATTTCTTCTTCAGTCGGTTGGTTATAGATTGTAAAAACGGAAAGTATTAATCCGATTAGTACTAAACCGATAATGGTATTTTTATCCATTCTAATTATTTCAACTTTTTGTTTTCAATAGCTGCCTGAACAAACGCCACGAAAAGTGGGTGTGGATTAGCAACTGTACTTTTATATTCAGGGTGGAATTGTGCGCCTACAAACCAAGGATGTTCAGGAATTTCCACCACCTCTACAAGACCTGTTTCTGGGTTCTTTCCTGTTGGGATCATACCCGCTGCCTCAAAATCCTTCAGGTAATCATTGTTGAATTCATAACGGTGACGGTGTCTTTCACTGATCTTGTCCGTATTGTATGCGCTTGAAACCTTGGATTCGGGCTTTAACTGACATTTATATGCTCCTAGACGCATTGTTCCTCCCATGTTTGAAATGTTCTTTTGCTCTTCCATCATGCTTATAACAGGATATTTGCAATCTTCTGAAATCTCAGTGGTATGAGCGTCTTCATAACCAAGTACGTGACGAGCATATTCGATTACGGCACACTGCATCCCAAGGCAAATACCAAAGAATGGGACCTTATTTTCCCTGGCGTATCGAACTGCTTCTATCTTTCCTGAAATACCTCGAGAACCGAATCCGGGAGCAACAAGAATTCCATCTAGTCCACTCAATTCGTCTTCAATATTCACTTTTGTCAATTTTTCAGAGTGTATCCATTTTACATTTACTCGTGCATGATTAGCAGCGCCTGCATGGATGAATGCTTCACTAATAGATTTGTAAGCATCCTTTAATTCTACATATTTTCCCACTAAACCGACGTTTACTTCCGATTTAGGATTTTTAAGACGATCGATAAAGTTTTTCCAATTGCTAAGGTCAGGAGTAGATTTCGAGGATAATCCCAGTTTTTCAAGAACTACTTTGTCTAATTCTTCAGCCTGCATTAATAGTGGTACATCATAGATTGTTTCAGCATCTCTCGATTCGATCACTGCATTCATTGAAACATTACAAAACTTTGCGATCTTCTTCCTTAGTGTAAGGTCTAGTTCGTGTTCTGTCCTGCAACAAAGTATATCAGGTTGAACCCCTAGTTCAAGGAGTTGCTTCACCGAATGCTGCGTTGGTTTTGTTTTTAATTCACCGGCTGCAGCAAGGTAGGGCACAAGAGTTAAGTGAATAACAATACAATCGTTTTCAAATTCCCAAAGCATCTGTCGAACAGCCTCTACATAAGGTAGGGATTCTATATCACCTACCGTACCTCCAATCTCTGTGATCACGATATCATACTTACCTTCTTTACCTAGTATCTGAATCCTTTCTTTGATCTCATCTGTAATATGAGGAATTACTTGCACAGTTTTACCAAGGAATTCTCCTCTACGTTCTTTTTCGATAACTGACTGATAGATTCTTCCCGTTGTTACATTATTTCCTTGAGAAGTTGGTACGTTCAAAAAACGCTCGTAATGTCCAAGGTCGAGATCCGTTTCTGCTCCGTCGTCCGTTACAAAACACTCTCCATGTTCATATGGATTAAGAGTTCCCGGGTCAATATTGATGTAAGGATCAAGCTTTTGAATGGTAACAGAATAGCCCCTGGCTTGGAGTAATTTTGCTAATGAAGCAGAGATAATCCCTTTACCAAGAGACGATGTTACACCCCCTGTTACAAAGACATATTTTGTTGAATTGGACATGACGAATAAATTGTAACTACGGGGCGCAAAGTTAGCATAAACATCTTAATTAGACTCTACTTTTAATTTCCTATTTTGAATAATTTAAGAAGTTATAATACAAACTATTTATTCAAAGAAAAAGTAAAAAAGAATATTCAGTTTTGAGGGCTGGATCTAATATCTGAGAGCTATTTTCAGGACGAAATTTTCTGAATAGATTATGATTTTTCGATAATCATAAAAAGAGTAAATAATTAAAAATAATTAGTAAGACCAAGTATCATTAGCACCTAATTGGAGAAATAATCGATTTTTTCGAATTGCATTTCTGTAAAAAACTGGACAACCATCGTTGTCAAGCCTAGGATAATGAGGGGTGTTTCGTTGAACATTGGAAGGGAGAAAGATCAAATCATGTATAAGCCTGTTTTGAATGGAATGCCTGATCTGTTCACTGTCAACGCCGATACGGAATCTGCTAATTTGACCATAGAGAAGGGAATAGGAGAGACCTCCGTAGATTACCCCATGACTTGTTTTTCCATAGGGCAGATCTTCAAGAACTCTAAAGCCGGAAGGACATTTATCTAGAGGCATCTTCTGCCAAACGGAACCGGCTGTTTCGCCAGTCCAGATCACATTTCCTAAAGCAAATTTGAAAGCACCGTATAAATAGGTCAATGTCAATGCCCCGGTTCGAAAGCGATCTTTGGATTGCCCGGCAAAAACATCATTCTCAATCAAAATACTGAAATTGTTCAAGTGTAATCCAAAGCCTCCTGATCGCTGCGATGTACCCACATTATCGGTGTACCAAATGTAATTATATCCTAGACCGTATAACGAGCTCGTGTTATGATGTAATTCACTTAGCTCAAAGTCTGGATTGTGTTCATTCGGACCAGCTAATAGTACAAGGCCAATTCCATTTCTTGATTCAAAAAAGTTCTTTCTCTTCCCGTAGCTGCTCAGATTGAATCTTAATTCGGTTCCAGCATTGAATTGATAGAAAGATTGAGAATAATAACCATTTAGTTTAAGTCCTATCGAGTTGATCGTGGTCCCTGTGTTTAATACTAGCCCAACTGATCCTCCGAAAACATTATTCTGGAATGTCTGGGCGTTGCTCATCGAAGAAAGCAGAAACAGAATTAACAATCTTAGAACCATGCTTCAAAGTTGTCAAAAAACATTCCAAATGAAAAATTATCCATAAAGCAAGAATTATCTCCGATCATACTTTAGATTTAGGTTTTGATAAAAGGGTTTTTACTTTTGTTATATGAGTGCAAGTAGATGGCTATATTGGGCGGCGCAATCGATCGGATGGAGTTCCTACTGTGCACTGATATTGCTTGCTACTTATGCTGATGAACCATCGAAAGTAGACGTAGAGCTATTGCTTCATCTTTCAATGCTTGTAGTTTTCTCTGTTTTCAGTACACATATCATGAGATATGTCTTTATTAAGCTGAACTGGCTGGAATTAAGACCAAGCCCATTACTACCCAGAGTAATATTGGCTTCATTTTTATGTTCGTTATTGATCTTTGGAGAAACGACTTTTTCATCTTTCGTGATCAATCCAAAAGAGTTTGAACAATTCAGTGTCCTTTCGGTGGTGATCAATATTTTGGCAATACTTGTCTTGGTTCTTTTCTGGAATGCGATCTACTTTACTTTTCATTTTATTCAAAAATCCAGAAAGCAAGAGCTGAATAACATTTCGTTAGAAGCTATTAAAAATGAGATTGAACTGAAGAATTTAAGGTCTCAATTAAATCCTCATTTCTTATTTAATTCTTTGAACAGCATACGTGCTTTGATTGAACTTGATCCTTCAAAGGCAAAAGAATCACTCACTACTCTTTCTAATCTTTTGCGTAAATCATTGATATATGGCAAAGAGACTTTGGTTCCGCTAGAAGATGAGATCAATATGGTCTCTCATTACCTTGAGCTCGAAAAGATAAGGTTTGAAGAGCGTCTTAAGATTAGCTGGAAACTGGATGAATCGTTACGAATTTTTCCTGTGCCGCCGTTTATTCTGCAAATGCTTGTCGAAAATGCTATAAAACATGGGATTTCTAATCTTATCGATGGGGGGGAGATTGAAATACAAACAAGAAAAAGTGGAGAACAAGTGATCATCGAAGTAATCAATTCAGGGAAATTGAGAAATGAAAAAGATACTGGAATAGGAATTCAGAACGTATTAAGAAGATTAGATATACAGTATAAAGGTGCGGCAGAATTTGAGTTGATACAACAAAAGAATATGGTGATCGCCAGATTAACATTTAAAACAGAGTTATGAAATCATTCAGAACATTAATCATTGATGACGAACGTCTGGCAAGAGAGGAATTAAAACTTCTTTTAAAGGATTACATTGAAATTGAGATCATTGATGAGGCAAGAAACGGAGAGGAGGGCATTCAGAAGATCAATGAATTAAAACCGGATCTTATTTTTTTGGATGTGAACATGCCGGAAATGTCTGGATTTGATATGTTAAAACATCTCGATGAGATACCGCGAGTGATTTTCGTTACGGCATACGATGAATATGCATTGCAGGCTTTTGAAGTAAATGCACTTGATTACGTAATGAAGCCTGTAGATCCTGATCGATTAAAGGATGCTGTTCAAAAATTAAATACGAACGAGGATGATTTCGTTTCTTCGAATTCCGCGGCGCTAACACGAAAGAATAGACCTTTGACAGTCAATGATAGGGTGTTCATCAAAGATGGAGAGAAGTGCTGGTTTATCGAATTGAGCAAAGTCAGAATGCTTGAGTCCGAAGGGAATTATGTAAAAGTTTATTTTGATGGATTTAAACCATTGATATTAAGATCATTAAATAGCTTTGAGGACAGACTTGATCCTGAGTATTTCTTCCGGGCGAATCGAAAGTTTATCATTAACATGCAATGGATCACAAAAGTTGAGAACTGGTTTAATGGAGGCCTACAGGTGGAGTTGAGAGAAGGGGAAAAGGTCGAGATCTCAAGAAGACAAGCAATTCGATTTAAAGAATTAATGAGTCTTTGATTATCGGAAAAGGATTTTTAAAAAGTTCAAGCCTTCTCGTATAAGGATTTTGAAATTGACTTTACTAAAGACAACTCCTTCTTTTAGTTGAACTTCACAATTTTGAATGTTCAACCCCTTTTTTGACACTAATTTGATAAATTCCAGATCAAACAGAAATCGGTCAATTTTGGTTTGAAGAAATATTTCTTTTCCTTTATGATTAAATCCTTTTAATCCACATTGGGAATCATCCGTAGGTAACCTAAGCAGCGTTTTCAATGAAAATCGTAGAGATTTAGAGATAACCTTCCTGGCCCAAGGCGTATGAGAGTAATAGGAAGTATCCCTATGGCCCAAAACAACATCACAATTTGACAATGAAGTAGAATAAAGGTCCTGAATACTTTTTACAGTGTAGGGGAAGTCAATATCTGTATAAATGATAAAATTTCCATTAGCTAAATTGACTCCAGTGCGGATGGCAGAACCTTTACCTTTGTTTTCGGTGTGTTCGGCAAAGGAGAATGTGTCGATCTGATTCTTTAGAAAACTGATGCCCTCTTTTATTCGAACCTTATCCGTTCCGTCATCCACAATGATTAGCTCCAAAGATTTATCGAAAAATGCAGACGAAAGAGTATTGAAGCTTTCAACGACAATTTTTTCCCAGTTTAAAGGAGGATTATAACATGGAAGAATTATGGAAATGTCCGGTTTACCCTT
>JALRFI010000129.1 GCA_023253775.1 Crocinitomicaceae bacterium | reverse complement strand
ATTATGATTAGCGGACATTTCTGCAATTACTGCATCCAGAATGGCATCACCCAGAAATTCAAGGCGTTCATTGCTGTAATCATCACTGGTTTTGGTATATGACTTATGCGTTACGGCTTTCACAAAATACGAAACCTCTTTTGGGCGATACCCAAAATGAAGCACCATGAACCTGATCAGATCAAGTTCTTCATTGGTTCGTTTTTTCGGGAAAAGATTGAATTTCAAATTAGCCTTTGAATTTCTTCACGATCACGGTTGTATTGTGTCCTCCGAAACCAAAAGTATTGGAAAGGGCTACGTTTACAACCCTGTTTTGTGCTTTGTTAAACGTAAAATTCAGTTTATTATCTAATTCAGGGTCATCTGTGAAGTGATTGATCGTCGGAGGTACAATATCATGTTTGACAGCCATGATACAAGCAATCGCTTCGATTGATCCTGCCGCACCCAAAAGGTGACCCGTCATTGATTTTGTTGAACTGATGTTCAGGTTATAAGCATGTTCACCAAATAATTGCTGAATTGCTTTCACCTCAGCTATATCTCCTAATGGTGTAGATGTCCCATGAACATTAACATAATCCACATCAGTAATATCGATTTCAGCATCTTCCAATGCTGCCACCATTGTGTTTCTTGCTCCCAAACCTTCCGGATGTGGCGCAGTAATATGGTAAGCGTCACCTGACATACCTCCTCCTATTACTTCGGCATAGATCTTAGCTCCTCTGCGCATTGCGTGTTCGTATTCTTCAAGTATCAACGCCCCTGATCCTTCACCTAATACAAAGCCGTCTCTGTCCACATCAAAAGGTCTTGAGGCTGTTTCAGGGGAATCGTTACGGGTAGACAATGCCTTTAAAGCATTGAATCCACCAACACCTACACAGTTCACAGCGGCTTCAGAACCTCCTGTTACAATCGCATCAGCTTTACCCAAACGGATATAATTAAACGCATCAATTATCGCATTTGTCGAAGATGCACAAGCTGAAACTGTAACATAATTCGGTCCTCTTAAACCGAACTTGATTGAAATATGACCCGCTGCGATATCAGCAATCATTTTGGGAATGAAGAACGGATTGAATCGGGGAGTACCGTCTCCGCCAAAAAAAGATTCGCATTCATCCTGGAAGGTTTTTAACCCTCCAATTCCTGAACCCCAGATCACACCGATGCGATCTACGTTCGGGTTCGACTCCATAAGCTCAGAGTCTGCCATGGCCTCTGTTGCCGTGACCATGGCATACTGAGCAAATTGGTCTAGTTTTCTTGCCTCTTTTTTGTCCATAAAGTCTTCAATATTGAAGTTCTTTACTTCACAGGCAAATTGGGTTTTAAACAAAGATGCATCAAACTGCTGGATGGGTGCAGCACCACTTTTCCCATTTTTCAGTCCTTCCCAGTACTCAGAAAGATTATTCCCGATCGGGGTCAGGGCTCCAAGTCCTGTTACAACTACACGCTTTAATTCCATACAGGGCTTCTTTGTAAAATAAGTTCGATGATTAGTTTGCGTTCTCCTCGATGTATGCGACAGCATCACCTACAGTCTGGATCTTCTCAGCCTGGTCGTCTGGAATAGCAATATTGAACTCTTTTTCAAACTCCATGATAAGCTCTACTGTATCAAGAGAGTCCGCTCCCAGATCATTAGTGAAAGACGCTTCGTTCGTTACTTCGCTTTCTTCTACTCCCAGTTTATCTACAATAATTGAGATAACTTTTGATTTTACATCAGACATTTCTTCTCTTTTTAAGGGGTTAATTCAGCCTGCAAAGAAAAAAACAATAGGCTAAAAAACAAAATAATTAGAGATAATATTCAATAACTCTGTCCTTTAGCTTCCTTGAAAGATTGGGGACAACAGCATTATCAGCGGGAAAACCCACAGGTATCAGCAGATAAGGCCGTTCATTTTCTGGCCTGTTTAGTGCTTTAGAAATAAAATTCATGGGGCTTGGAGTATGTGTTAGGGCCACTAAACCGGCATTATGCACGGCCATTAAGAAGAATCCGGCCGCCAAACCCACCGATTCTGATACATAATAGTTATTCAGCTTATTTCCTTCAGCATCTACTTCATAAGCTCTTTTCATAATTATAACTATCCAGGGTGCGACATCGATGAATTCTTTGTGCCAATCGGTTCCTAAAGGCTCCAAATCCTTGATCCATTCTTCGCTCATTCTACCATTATAGGAGCGGTATTCTTCCTCTTCGGCAAGCTCCCTCAATTTTGCCTTCAGCTCTTTATTAGAGATCAGGCAAAACGTCCATGGCTGTTTATGCGCAGCTGAAGGCGCAGAGGAACCTGTCATGATCAGCTCTTCCATTACTTCAATGGGTACATGCTTATCAGAAAAGTGTCTGACTGATCGTCGGGTTTCCGCCCAGTCTCTAAACTCTTTTGCATTCTGAGCTATTTTACCCTCGGAATAGTGCTTCATTGTATAAGATATGAACGGGTGGTTCTTTTCCATGATTAAAAAGTTGTTTTTAAAGATACGTAAGAAGACCAAACAGAAGCGGAATATCTTTTCTAACTTTGGCTCATGAAGAAACTATCCGTTGCGATATTTGCCTCAGGAACCGGCTCGAATACTATAAACCTCATCCAGTCTTTTAAAGATAATGAAGGGGTAAGCTTCTCTTTTGTGCTTTCCAATAAAGAGGATGCTCCTGTTGTTTCTTCTGCCAGAGCGCAGGGATTATCAGTAAAAGTAATCTCGAATGAACAGGCCAATGACGGGAAGTTTTTAACTCAGTTGGTAACAGATAGTGAGATCGATCTGATCATTCTTGCAGGTTACTTGCGTAAGATCCCTGTTGAGTTGATCGAAAAATATTCAGAAAGAATCCTGAATGTTCATCCATCACTTCTTCCAAAATATGGTGGAAAGAACATGTATGGTAACCACGTACATCGAGCGGTATTCGAAGCTAGAGATAGGCAATCGGGAATCACTTTTCATTGGGTCAACGAGCATTTTGACAAAGGAAGGATCATCGCTCAATTTTCCACCAATCTGGAGAATATTTCTCATCCTGATGAGATCAAAGCAAAAATTCAGGCCTTGGAGAAAGAGTTTTTCCCAGCTATTGTCCAAGCCATTATTAACGGTACTTTAAAATAAACCTATGAATTTTTTCACCGAATTCAGCTGGGAAGAGATCTTTAAAGCGAGTACAGTTTTGTTCGCAGTTATTGACGTAATAGGGTCAATACCATTGATAATCAAAATCAAAGAAAGCTCAGGATCCATTCACGAGCTTAGAACCAGTATCGTGGCATTAGTGATCATGATCTGTTTCCTATTGCTTGGAGAATCTATACTTCTGTTGTTTGGTGTAACTATCGAATCATTCGCGGTAGCAGGTTCTCTGATCCTCTTTGCGATGGCATTTGAAATGATACTAGGCGTTAAACTCTTCAGGGATGAGGCAACCGGAAAAACTGCAAGTATTGTTCCTCTGGCGTTCCCGATCATTGCAGGAGCCGGAACCATGACAACGCTAGTTTCTTTGAAGGCGGAATACGCCCAGGTCAATATCCTTATTGCTATCGCTGTAAATATATTAATCGTTTATGTGGTACTTCGACTGACAAAACGCATTGAGTCGCTTCTCGGAGAAGGGGGTATTGCTATTTTAAAGAAGGTATTTGGGATTATCCTACTTGCAATGGCGGTGAAGCTATTTACCTCGAATTTACAAGCGTTGATCTAGTTCGTTTATTTCGGACTGAAAGAGCCATTCCCCATCGCATTTCCACGAATCACTTCCATTCCGTATTCGAAGGTTTTCGTTACAATCGGTTTTCCTTTCGTGTCGTACATAACGAACTTTCCGTGTTTCAATCCGTTTTTGTATTCTGCTTCCTGTAAGATCGCCCCTTTGCGATCATAGTTTTTCATGACCCCATTCAGCTCACCCTCCTTGTAGTTTGATACAACAGCAGTAATTCTCCCTCCTGGATAATAGGCCTTCCACTCTCCGTCTTTATTGCCGTTCTTGTAATTTCCTTCTTCCGTTAATTTGAAATCTTTAGAAGAATAGGAGGCAGCATAGCCGTTTTGTCTGCTTTCCAAACGAATTCGGTTTTTCATGATCCCATAATCAACCTTCGACTTTTCCTTGAAGATCTTATAGGTCACAATGTCCTTTGGTTTACCGTTTTCAAAGTAATCTACCCACTTTCCTGTCCTCAGGTTGTCTTTGTAATTACCTTCTAGCTTCAAAGCCCCTGTTGGATAGTAGGAATACCAATTTCCATTCATCTCCCCTGCCTTGAAGGTTGTTTTGTTCTTCAGCTCACCATTTTCCCAATAGTTCAACCATTCCCCCTCTTCTTTCCCCTCTAGGTATTTACCACTTATAAGAAGTGTACCGTCCTCATACCAAGTTTCCCAAAGACCAGATTTTTCGTCGTCCTTGAAGCTTCCTTTTTTGAAGACCTTACCATTCTTGTACAGGTAGGTCCACTCGCCTGAGCGATTACCCATGGTGTAATGTGCCGTATAAGATACTTCCCCCGTTGGATGCCAGTATGTCCAAGCACCATCCTGAAGGTCTTCATTAAAAGTGCCTTCCATATCCCTGTTCCCCTGATTGGTATACCAGATCCATTTGTCCGTTTTCTTGCCATCCAGGTATTTCCCACTCACATTAAGTTTGCCATTGTCATAAAAATATGAGTAGACCCCATTCAAGACTCCATTCTCATAGTTCGAAAGCTTTTCAATGTCACCGGTATAATAGTAATACGTCCATGTGGAGTCCTTTTCTCCGTCTTTAAAGCTTCCCTTAAGGGTAGAGTATCCGTAGATACTAATCTCTTCGAAGGGACCATGCTTGAGTCCGTCCTTGTAATTGTACCATTCCTTCACACGACCAGTGGTATGATAGGTCGTCATTTCTCCGTTTCCATTCGTGATTGTTTGAGTATGATCCGGATCTGGCAACCAAAAAGACCATAAATAGCCCACCCCTGCTTTAGTTTCCTCTTCTGCTTTTGGCCTACCATCGAAGTAAAAATATTTCCAGGTTCCTGTGGCCTGATTCATTTTATATATTCCCTCAACAGCTAAATTACCGTTCTCATGCCATTCACGATATACGCTATCTTGACGATCCATATAGAAGTATCCTTCCTGACGTAGTTTCTGATTCGGGAAATACTTAACTACTTTCCCTTGCAGCATGTCGCGGTAGTAATTCCGTTCTTCTTCCAATACACCTTCTTTGGAGTAATAAAGCCATCTACCGTGCTTTTCCATTGTTTCTCCTAACTCGTCCAAATAATAATAGCCGGAAGCTTGAGGCTGAGTTTTATGATAATCCCAATACAGATTTACCTTCTTTGATAAATTCTCCTTTTTTACTTCCTGAGCAAAACTTACAACTGATACTAAAAAAGAGAAACACAGAAGATTGAACTTCATATATTTTGATTTATAATAGATAACAATTTTGACCATCATCGGTTACATTTTGATCCACCCTTGAATGATCAGGAAAATACCAAAAACAGCAAATACAATTCCGATCAACTGGTTGAGCGCGTGCAATAACTTATCTGTAACTAGCGGTTTCAGTTTTTTAGCCCCAAAGATCTTTAAGATATCAATTGAAAAAAAACTCAGGAGAATCACTCCTAGAAAATAAACGATCGATATTTCATGCGAATCTTGTTCTCCAACAGATGCCCTCTCCCCCAAAGTCATTACGGAGAACCAGTAAAAGATTACGAGGGGATTTGCCAAGTTCAATAAAAAACCTTTGAGAACCAAAAACATGTAATCACTATATCCGTGAATTACATTGCCAACTGAGTCTACTTTTACTTCTTTTGGTTTTTTAAAGAGGGAGACCACTCCATACGCAAGGAACAATACTCCACCGATCAGTTTTAAGATTCCCTGACTTTTTCCTGCAGCAATGGCAGATACTTCAGAGTAAAAAACAAAAGCGATTAGAATATAAATAATGTCGCTTAATAATACCCCGAAATCCAAAGCAATTGCTGCTCGAACTCCACGACGGATGCTGGTCTCCAGAAGAACGAAGAACACAGGCCCAATCATAATACTTAAGATAAATCCTGTAACGATACCTTTTAAAACAAGAGCACTCATGTCGTGGATTTTTACAAAAATAAGATTTCAATCAGGATAGGGTGCTGATTTTCACCCCAACTTTAAAAAAACGAAAAATTCTTAATGAATCGTAGTAATATGGTGAATTATTTCTCAAGTTGATTACCTTTGCACCGAACAACTGATAACGGTTGTGGGTATTTATTTTCTGACACTTTATGAAAATTGCAGCAGCAAACCAAAAGTTAGACGCGATTATTGAGAAAGTTGAAAAAAAGGGGCTTTCTGCTTCTAAATTGATCGATGATCTTAAGGAATTAAGAGAATATGCTTTGAAAGAACAGGATCCTCTTGTTACCAAAGTGCTTCGTTTAAGCTATGAATTTATAGGAGAAAGAAACTCTTTCGATGTTCAGGCTCAGTTCGAAGAAGATGAAGAAGGAAATGAATATCCGATCGAGATCGACGACAAGGAAAACTTCCTTTATCTGTTGAACCTTTTGAAGGCTGCAGATCACAAGATCAACCGAGAAGAGATCAAAGATTACAGATCAGCATTAAAAATGGAGTTATATTAATTCCTTTTTTAAACTTCGATACGAAGCTCGCATAAGCGGGCTTTTTTATTTTTTTTACTTTTTTCAGCCAACCTTTTCTAACCTTTTTTCGTCATAGGTATAAGTTGACACAATAACGATTGTTCAACTCTGGTTTTATTTTCCTTGCAGGTACCTGAAAAGAGCTCCTACCTCTACGATTCTACAGGGTCGTCTTTACAAAGGGTTCTTTTCAGGTTTTTTTATTCGCAATACTTACAGTAAGAGAATTGCCTCTGGGTATGAGTAAATGGAATTGTTGAATCAAACATTGCATTCATCAAAGCCTCCATAAAGCCAGGGAAAGTATCTGTGATCATTTCTAATGAATCTCCATTTTTATCCTGTAAAGGGATCAATCCTTTTCCAACATTGACCATTGAGATCAATCCGACTTCTGACGGATAGTGACCAAAGTTTCTCAAGAACATGTAGCTATACATCCCAAGTTGAACTAGGTGCTTTGCTTTGTCAAAGCCAAGAAAACCTTCTTCCGCTTTTTTAAGGTTGATCTCAGCATCTGCTTCTGATACCTTTCCGGTTTTGTAATCAATGATCCGGTATTTGTCGCCGATTGAATCAATCCGGTCAACTACTCCTTTCATGCCCACTTTCATTTTCTGTCCATGCACGTCTACCTCCAATTCACTCTTCAGGGTAATCTCAAGATATTCGATAAAGAGCGGCTCAGAAAGTTCCTTCAAATATCGGATCTCCTGCTTCAGAAAGCGCTCGGTTAATTCATGCGCCATCTTATAACTCAACAGGTTCTTTCCGCTGCTGAATGCATTTTTATCATTGTTGAAGCGCTTCAGGAATTGTTCATGTAAAAGACTCGGGAAGTCCTTCAGCATTTTCTGAACATCGGTTTCCGCTAATGCAGGCGGTGAAGGTGAAACCAAATTTCCATCCTTATCGTGACGACAAAAGGGTTTGTATAAGGTTTCCAGCACCTCGTGAATGAAACTGCCCAGGGTTCTACTCTCCAGGTCTTCTTCGATTTCTTCCTCTTCTCCAAATTCAAGTATGTACCTGAAGTAATAGTCCAGCGGACAAGTCAGGAATTTATTGATCGCCGATGCTGAAATGGAAGAGCTGATCATGGCATGCATTCGCTCGAGGACTTCCTGGCTCTTTTCAACCATTTGTCCTTCCAAAGAGATCACTTCCGATTCAGAAACGCTGTAAATCTCATTGTGGATCCTGATGTTCGGATTTACTCTGCTCAGCTCTAGTTTCAGCTGCAGAATGTAGCGGCTTTCTTCATTGCTTCCAATGTTTTCTTTCGCTGAGCTATACGTGATAAAGACCTTCTCGCTGCAATGCAACAAACGATAGAAGTGATGTGCAAACAACCCCTGTTTCTCCCGTGGTGTCGGTAATCCCAGATATCTTCTGAGGTCCATGGGGATCAGGGTCTGGATCGGATTGGTAGGCGGCATCTTGCCTTCGTTCATTCCCAACACGATCATGTTTTTGAAATCAAGCAAACGTGTTTCCAGCAGCCCCATGATCTGTAAGCCCTCGATCGGGTTCCCATGGTAAGCGATACTCACATTCGACCAGTGTGCCTGCATTAAATGTCTAAAGCTTCTCAAGGTCATTTCAGGTAAGCCTTCCGCTACCAGATTTTCAAACTCGATCATTGAATTGTCGAATCCGTAGCAGAGTGCTTTATTGAATTCATCCTTCTCGGATAAGTGCTCGATAATGTATTGAATGGATCTTCTGATCGAATTCACGGCAGTCTCCCAGTCTTTGTTCCATGGGGTGAGTATGTGGGCAAACAAACCGTCCAGCTTTTCTGAAACCGAGATGCTGGATGCATTTCTGAAGATCTTGTTGTACTTGATCGAATCCATCTCCAACGAGGTGATCTTTCGCTGTTCATCCGGACTTGTGATCGCTAGTACCAGCGGATGGTTCCAGATCTTTATCAGATCCTGAAAGTAGATTGCTTCGGTATTGAATCTTGTTTTGTTCTCCTGCAATTGAAAGAGCAGCTCAACCCATGTTCGGATGGAGGTGTTCTTCAGCGGTAAACCAAGCGTGATGTTTGCCTTTCCTACTTTGGAAGGTATATTCTTGAGCAATGGTCCAATAAGCGATTCATCTGCCAGTAAGACCACCGTATCTTTCAGATCCGACGAAGCCATGGAGTTGAGAATGTCTGCCGCCGCTTTTACCTGACCTGTGGTCTGCACGCATTCAATGACCCTGATTTCCTTCTCTGCAGTTAAGAGCTCCTCTTCCTCAAAATTGAGTTGTTTCACCTTCAATTCCTCTTTCAGTTTTCGGAGGAAGGAACCTGCTTCATGCACCGGATCATTCAGGTAATACGTATCGGAATCGATCAGCACGTGGGCACGCCCCATCGTATGTAGCTGTCGGATAATGCTCAATTCTGCTCCCGACAAAGCGTTGAACCCTGCAAAGAGGAATACTTTATTGCTGTCTGACCGGAAGCAGCGGTCGATCTCCTGCGACAATTCACGGTATGCGCTTCCTGCGTAGCATTTCTGTTCCTGATCCAGTACTTCGTTCAATCGGTAATAGAACCCGGGTAGCTTGTCCCAGAATTCCAAAAAGCGCTGCTTGGCAGGCGTGATCTCCGTAGAATCGAACGACCAGTTTTCGATCTCCTTGATCTCCGCAAGGTTTCTGAAGACCTTTTTTGGGTCCAGCAGGTAGCGATCGATCTCGTCAAAATCGGAAAGCAAGGTATTCCCCCAGGAGATAAATTCATCAAAGGAGCTATCCTTCGGATCGATCGGATCTTCCAACTGGATCGAAAAGAGTTTGACTAATAAGCGGGTACGATCCATGATCGTTCGTGATGACAAAGAGTTCACCCATTTGTCGATGGTTACCATTTCGGGAGCCAGCACCGGTTTCTGATAATGACGGTACAAGGAAGCCGAAACATATTTGATGGCGCGCTCCGATGGAAGCACGATCGTCAGGTGCTTTAGGTCCAGGTTCTCCTGAACGATATAGTCTACTATTTTATCGGTGAACTTTCTCATTTTTTACTCAGGAAGGTCCAGTACGTAGATTTGTTCAAGGTATGCTGAGAATAATCGGGATAGAGCTCGCCAAACATTGCCGGAAACTTTACCTTCTTCTTTTTATCCCAGGTGGTTTTGTACGCAAACTTTCCGGTCTCATTCACCTCAATGAAATCGATCATCTGCTTGGTATGTGTTCGCCAGAAGAAATAGTTGGCTTTTCTTCCATTCATTCGGTTCCATTTAATCCTTTCTGAGATCAACCAGTTCTTCCACAGCTGATCCAGATCGAGACGAAACTCGATCGGATTGAAATTTCGGATCACGGCGTTTCGGATTCCGTTATCTGAGAAGAAGATTACATGCGTTTTTTTCAATTCATAGCGGTGACCACTGTATAAGGTTGGGATCCGGATCAGTATTCCATTTTCAACCAGCAGATCAACATAACGTTCGATGGTTTCATTGTCCAGACCACTGTTCGAAGCGATCTCATTGTAGGAAACCGGTTCACCAACGTGATGGGAGATCACTGCCAGTGCCCTCATTAGTTTATCCTGTTTATTGACTCTGGTATTTACTCCGAACTGGCTTTCGAGCACTTCGTTCAACAGCTCGATCACTTCTTCCCCATTGCTGCCTTCTGCCACTACCTTCGGATAATTTCCAAAGATCAGGCGCTGCTCCATGTTCTTATCCACCTCAGGAAGTGATAAATAGCTGGTCAGCTCATAAAAGGAGATCGTGTCGATGTAGATCTCTAGTCCTTGCAGTTCGAGCACCTCTTTGAGTACCTCATCCAGCAAAGGATCAAACGAACAGGAAAGTACAAAGGTACCCTTCCATTTTCCGGACAGCACTTGTTCGATCAGCTCCTGAAGATCTTCCAGGTATTGCGCCTCGTTCAACAGGATGAATTCTCCGGAAGCAAACAATGCTTCTTTTTCTTCGGTGCTTAATGCCTTAAACTTCTTTCGCAGTTTTCGGGTGCTGAGATCGACCTCTACCGTTCCTTTTCCAAGCTCCTGAAGTACCTCTCTGACAAGGGTTCTTTTCCCTGATCCGCGAGGTCCTCTTAGCAACAATAATTTGTTCGCCAGGAGCTTCTCCCGCAGCTCTGATTTGCGCGTTCTGTTGATCAATGATGACATGCACCAAAGATAATCGTTTCGCTAAATAATTTTAAATATTGCGGATTTTATTCGATAGTGATGCGGTCGAAGAAGAGCTCCGGGCGGTTCGAATTCATGAATTTATTGCCTCCATAAGCTTTGGCAACAATGAGATATTTTTCGTTTCGAAGGATCCGGATCCAGTGCAATCCTTCAGGGTAACTGTCGGAAATTCCCTGACACGTTTCAGTACCATCATCCTGTAAAAAACACCTTGCGGGTGACGCTCCAGGAGAGGCAATATAGATCGCGGCGTAATCGTTCAATGAGTATTCTACATCATAAGGGATGATCTCTATGGAGTACGTATTTCCCTGTCCCATTTCTCTGTACACGAGTAATCTGTTTCCTGAACCCAGTGTTTCTTCCATTGGTTTTCCCGGGAAGACCGCTTTAAATCCGGCGGGATCGGTAAGTGTATACTTATTGGCAGATCTCACCTCTTTTTTAAGATCAGGATCCTCGCTGTAGATCGCCGTCACGCATCTTAGCTTGTATCCCTTTTTGCGAAGCAATTGAATGATGCCCTGTTCACCGTAGAGATGTCCGGCACCTACCGCACAGAACAGACTTCCTTTTGCCAGGAGTGTGTCTAATCCTTCGGCCATTTTTTTATTGCGGGCCACAATGAATTCTTCATAGGCATCCGGGTAGGCTTTCAGCGTCGTGCGCATGATCTTGTCCAGCGATTTGATATCACCGTCCAGGTAGATCTCCAGCATCTGTTGTTGCACGTAATTGTTGACCAGCTCCGTCAACTGATCGGACGAAGAACGGATGTTGAACCCATCCAGCAAACCGAGCTGCTCCTCCACCGTTTCCAGCGGAACAAATTGTTTTCCGGTGTTGTAAGCATATTGCTGAAACCAGGCATCGAGGAATTGAGGCATTCCGTCCTCGTCTCCATATTTTGTTTTGGTTGCTCTTGCGGTTCCTGTATACGGATTACCATCACTGTCATACAAAAGTTTGACCTCTTCTTTTCGGGTATCCCATTCAGTGAACATCGAAAAGATATCTGTTTCCAGAACCATCTGATGTGCACTGTTTAGAGCATGGTACAGGGAATCCTGGAATCTGAACACTCGCTTGTCGTTGGAATGCAATGAACCGTAGAGGTAGCTTTTCCCTTTGATCCCCTTACCGGAAATTTCCCACAGCAATTCATTGGTCGTTCCCTGTGAAAAGACAGGAAGCTGAAGGAAAAAGACCGAGAAGATCAGTGGAAAAAACCAATTCATGGGTTAAAGTTAATGTTTCCTTCTCAATAGATCATGCGCTCGATGAGCTGATCTCCAAAAGCATACGGAATGTAGGCGAGTGAAGGGATCTGTTTGGTGATCATGATCGGTGATCTTCTACCCAAAGCGATCTTTCCTTGGGTATCACTCAAGCCCATTGCATAAGCCGCATTAACCGTTAAGGCATTGAATGCTTCTTCGGGAGTGAGCTTCATTTTTGAACACGCCAGGGACCACACGAAAGAAAGGTTTCCGCTTGGCGTTGTTCCCGGATTAAAGTCACTCGCCAATGCAAATGGAATGTCATTCTCGATCAGCAAGCGGGCATTACCGTATGGAATATTGATAAAGTGCGAACAGCTTGGCAGGAAGGTAGGCATGCAGGCAGAACCTTTTAACGCAAGAACGTCATCATCGGCTAGCTCTTCGAGGTGATCCACAGACAAAGCACCCAGCTCAACCGCCTTTCGAATGCCACCCAGTACGGTAAACTGATTCACGTGCACTTTAGGGATCAACCCGTATTTTTTCCCTTCAAGCAGGATCTCTTCCATCTCTTCAACGGAATAGTAATTCGTTTCGCAGAAGACATCGATGAAGTCGGCCAGCCCTTCTTTACCGATGACCGGTAACATTTCGTTCTTGATCAGCTCAATGTATGCGCTGTGGTTTTCTTTGTATTCAGCCGGGAAAGCATGTGCCCCAAGGAACGTAGCTTTGATCTCAATACCGCACGCTGCTTTCAGACGCTTGATGACACGAAGCATTTTCAGCTCAGCATCTACAGTTAGTCCGTATCCAGATTTGATCTCGAGTGCTCCGGTACCATAAGACTTCAGTAATTCAATACGAGCGAAGGCTTTCTCGAACAGTTCATCCTCGTCCATTTCCTGCAATCTGCGGGCAGAGTTCAGGATGCCACCTCCTTTAGCAGCGATCTCCTGATAGCTTAAACCTTTGATCCGGTTTACAAATTCTTCCTCACGGCTTCGGGCGAACACGGTATGGGTATGAGCATCACAAAAAGCAGGCAATACAAATCTTCCGTCGGCATCGATCACTTCCAGATCGCGCCAATCGTCGATCCCCCCCCAGTCTTCCATTGATCCATAGGCGATCACCTCACCGTCTTCAATGGCCAGGAAAGCACTTTCGATCATAGGGATTTCACCCATTTTCTTTCCTTTTATTACGGAAGGAATATGCTCTCCGACTTGCACCAGTGCTTTGATATTCTTGATCAGGATCTTACTCATACGAGTACAAAGGTATCAGAATCTGAAGCAAAAAAAGGGGCAAAGCCCCTGAAAAATATCCTGTAGATCAATTTCCGGATCCGTCTTGTTCTTTTTTCTTTTTGTTCTGCATGTAAAGTGCGTATGCTAATCCTACCACCGCACCGATAATCGCTCCGTATAACATAGTTGTAGGTTTTAAATTTACGTTCAAGATAAGAAAAGAATGAAAATAATTGAAGGCTTTGTTTTTTCAATTAAAAGCGTAAATTTGCAGCCACTTCAATACCGAAGATGCCCGAGTGGCGGAACTGGTAGACGCGCTGGATTCAAAATCCTGTTCTGGCAACGGAGTGCCGGTTCGATTCCGGCCTCGGGTACAAAAACCAGAGTGAGTGTGAGAGCGAAAGCGACGACACGAACTCTGGTTTTTTTATTCTATTTCCCGATGAGTGAATTTTTCAGTGTTTTCACCCTCATATTTGCCATTTCAGAATAGCTTGTAAACCAACGAATGCCAAGGTCGCTTTTTCTAGTGAAAAGTCCAATTGATGATCTATGAATAAGAATCAAAAAGGTAAGCATATCATTCCAAAATGGGTAAATATGTTTACTTTTAGTAAGCATATAAACTAGTTGTAAACCATTTAAAAAGAAGATGCTAATTAACAAAATCAAATATTTTCAAATTATACTATTCCTCTCTCTGTGGACAATAATTGGCTGTAACTCGACAGATAAGAAAGAACAGACTGGGACTGAAGAAAAAGAAGCGAATACTGAAAGTACCTTTAACGATAGTTCAAATATTGAAAGTGAAAAAAGTCCATTAAAAGACACAACAATTATTGACACTCTGGAACTGATTGTTGTTCAGTGTGCAAATGGATATGAATATGCAATGCACAATTACGACTTCAATCCCGTTATTGAGACTGAGCTTAATAAGTTCGAAAACATTAAGGTTAAACCATTTCCATATAAAGCACTTATGGGTGTTGCGTATCAAGGAGTATTTGACAAAAAATATTGTCCTCCGATTATTGAAAAGGTGGATGTTGACTTTTTGATTCTGACACGCTTTGACAAACGATATGACGAACTAAATAGCACCAAAATGAAGTGGGGCTATGAATTGAGAATCGTAAATTCAAAAACATTGGAACAAATAAATACAATTAGTGCTTACAACCTGAACGACTACGTTGAAATCGAAAAGCACATTAAAGAGAACATTAAAACGCTTAAAACTGACATTGAAAAATTAAAATAAAAACGGTTTACAACAAGGCATATAGCTTATGGCGGGTGAACGGCTGCCGGCAAGGTTTTCACTCCGTAGCCAACTTTGGTTTCGGTGGACAGGAAAGTGCTTCGAAACCGCCACAAGCCATATGCAAACCGTTATTTTTGGACACATTTTATTTGATAAGTTGGGGCATATAGTTAAATCAAAAATAATCTTACCTTATGACAAGAATATTGAGGCCGCTTTTAGCATCATTGTTATTATTCTTTTGTTCTACAAAAGCGTTCCCTTCAGAGTATTTCGCTAGTATTTCGCCAAGACCTTACAGTCCTTTGAAATACAAGAATTATCAACCTTTACAATTAAGAGGCGGAATTACTTCAGGTTGGAAAGCTCCTTACGGTACCGGACTAGATTTTAGTTTTTTATTTTATAAGATTATTGATATCAATTTTGGATGTGGAATAGGAATAGGTTCAATGAATTCTGCAAAAATAGGCTTAGGCACTAGATTGTATCCTTTTAGGAATCCAGACTTTGACCCAATGATTGGTGTATACTTATTTGATGCCTCAGGACATGATTCAATGACGGTTACTATAAGTCATTGGCCTGTGGCAGGTGATGAAATTGCAGAATATAGAATTAAACCTGATAAAGCTGTTCAGATTAGTGCAGGATTTAGATCCAGAATCGAAAACGGAATTTATATAAATGTTGGTGCAGGATATACTTTTCCATTTAAAAATGAAGAAGCTGAATATTTAAGTGGTTCAACTTCAGATGAGGCAAGAACCCGGGCCAATATATTTAGAATAGGAGGGCTCGCAATTAATGTTGGTATTTCGTTTAGTTTATCCAAAGGGGATTAATAAAAATTAAAAAAGAAAAACGAACCCCTAACAAGGAATAGTTCATGCCTTTGGGATACGCACCATACACAAACCATTAGCTTCCTTCTATTCCTTTTCCAAATGGAAGAATCCTTGAAGTTCTTGTTCTCCATCATTAATGATCACGTGATAGAAATAAACACCTTCTGTGAGATCTCTTGGATCCCAGTCATTCTGATACCCTTCTTCTTGAAAAACGGGATTTCCCCATCGGTTCAAGATCGAAACTCTGTTATTTGGATAAAACTCAAGGTATCTGAAGGCAACAAGATCGTTAACACCATCGCCATTTGAAGTAATGATATTTGGCGCGAGCACTGTGGCAGGCGCAATTGTGACCATTTTACAAAGTGTGTCAGGACAATTTGGGTAAGAGGTAACGATTAAACAAACTTCATATTCTCCGGGGTTGTTTTCAATTATTTCAAACTGAGGTTGGTCTGACACTGTTGTTCCATCGATCGTCCATTCCCAGCTGATGATATCCCCTCCAGAACCACTGGAGAATTGTATCGATTCAGAAACAATCGCAGGATTTGGATTCCATGAGTAAATGGCTGCCTGAACAGGGCTGTTGTAAACTGTGATTAATGTAGTATCCGACTGACAGTTGTTGAGAGATGAATAGGCAATGAACTGAGTTGAATCTGTCGTTCCGGATTGATTATTCATGACCTGATAAATACCACCAACGCCGTTTGTGCCATTCCCTTCCCAATATGCCAGCGCACCTGTTAAACATGCATCCAGAAGAATTGACGTTTCCTCACCTGAACAAAGATTAGTATTCCCATTGAACGAAACATGCGGAGCCGGTTTTATCGTGATCGTTTCACTTGGCATACCTGTAATTGTATTTCCGCATGCATCAGTGATAACAGCTGGCGGAACGACAAGTGAGGTGAAATTTGAGTCACAATAGACCGGACAATTTGGAATTGTAAGCGTAAACTGATGGTTGTTTGCTCCATTACCACAACCTATACTTTGTCCTTGTGTTACTATTTCATCTGACCACGGATGAGAAAAGGTATATGGAGGTACACCATTCATGGCATAAGCCAATGCCGTTAGCTCACAAGTATTTGAACAAATACTGGTCTGAATTACGTTCCATTGACTTCCATATGATTCGACCGTCTTACCAACGATCACCGCTTTAAATGGCCACAAAGTAGTGGCTGCATCATATCTGATGTATGACGTATTGCAACCTGTTCCCGGACCGATTCTTCCAAGCATCATTGTTAACCAGAACGAAGTATCTGAGCACGTTTCAGGGAAACAACATGTTAGCGGATTCAATATGTTTACGCTGTCAAGATAAGCTGTTCCGGGAAAAGAAGAGTTGGCGCCTGTGACAATAAAACCTTGTGATGCCCCACAATTGGTGCTGTATTTCATTTCACCTTGTCCCATAGTAGCTGTTGTAAAAGGATCAGCATAAAAACTCCCCGTAACAAATAACCCAGTTACCATAACACCTCCAGGAATTGTAACCAAAATAGAGTCTCGGTTATATGCCGGCATAATACAGGAAGGCATATTTCCTCCTGTCCAATTGGATGTAGGACCGGTAACGATTGGATCAATAATTACCGGAAAGGCTCTTGTCTGATCTAAGATCCATGATTCATCCACCGTAATGGATAGGGTGAGTCGATCTTCTACTTTCTTAACATGATATTTTCCTAGGGTAAAAGCTCCATGAGCATCAATAACGACAGGAGCCGAAAATCTAGCAAGTGTTTCTTGATCAGGGTCATTTATAATCAATTCTTCATTTTCAATTATGTAGCTAGATCCTTTCATCATTTCTATCTCTTCGGAAATTGAGAGTGCACCTTCAGTCCATTCATCAATTTCATAATGGTATTTTACCGCGTTTTCAAAAACATAGATCTTCTTTTTTACCTGACCATAGAAAAATTCAACGGAATTCTCTTCTGAAGAAAACACCGGATCGTCTGAAAATGAGCTATTCGATAATCCGATCATCCCAGTTCTAAATCCAAATGGAGAATTGCTGTTCGCCTTGAAAAACACTTCTCCTTGATTGGATACCAATAATTGATTCGGTTGATCTGCCGCCAACCACCCATTCGGGTTTTGTCTCAACTTTGGATCTATTTGTTGCCAGGAACCATTCTTGAGGTAATTAATCGGTCTTGACCCAACGATTGTAGCAATAGTCCCCTGATCTGATACCAACCTTGAAGAATAGGCATTGGAATATTGCTGCAAAAAACTCCAATTTTCATTTGATATTGAGTCTTTTCCAACATTTATCCTGTGAGCTCCGGGGATTTCAGTTTGAGAGAAAATAGGAAAGCACCAAAAAATGATAAAACAAAGAAAAAGTTGAACACGTGAATTCATAGTCGCAGTATTACACAGCAACTTACAAAATTTTTTATTAAAAATACTTGATAATATGAAGGAATTACCTCCTCAAGATCCATTTACTTTTGAGGGTAGTGCTTCGGTAATCGTCCAGTTTTTCCGTAACCCCATGTTGGCTTAACTTCTTTAGTAACTTGAATGTTCCTTTGCCCTGTTTGTAATCCATTTCGTCCGGGAAAATAGGGATGATCCCCAGGAAGTGAATCGTATTCCCATTCACCTCAACCGGCTTTAGTTCCTCCGACAGCAGGATAGGATCTGATAGGAAGAAATGATTCTGCAACATGGTATCCGACAACGATTGCATATCCTGACCACACGGCATGGTGTGCCCGGGACCGAACCAGGTATCTTTTTCAATAACGAATTTTGTTAAACGCTGGATCCATGGATATACCCAGTTCATTCTGGGATTTTCGAGATCACTCCATTCCCAGTAGCTCGGTAGGCAGAAATACAATTCATTGAATTCTCTTCCGGCCATTTTTTCATGCACCTTCATTTTAAAGTTCGAAAGTCCATTTGTCATCAGCACAGACACCGGGCTTTTGGATTCGAGCTCCAGTAATAACAAAGGCATTTCTCCTTCCTTAACAGGGAGCTCATGTATGCGGTGTTCGCTGAAGCGTTCACTCAATGCCAATTTTACGTCTGAACTCAATGCAAATGGTTTTGATTTTCGAAATTCCTTCTGTCCTATAGTTCAAAGCTATCTAAAAGTTTGATAACATGCGACAGGAAATGTATAGAAACAAAAAAGCCCCAAACTGGGGCTTCTTTTTATCCGTTGTACGCTTCGCACTTTCCGTGCTTGCGTTTCTTTTTGGCTTTCTTTTTCTTCTTATCTACTTTTACGTACGACGATTCGGATTTCATCATTAAAGGCGCCCCGAATGTAGTCAAACTCATTCCGACGATCGATACAGCTACAAGTATGTTTTTCATAATAAGAAGATAAAATTTATATCCCAAGTATAGGGGAAAAAGTTGAAAAGGTTACAAAAAAGTTCAGTTATTTCTTTTTACTCCACTCCTCTATAGATGCTTTGTTCATGTCTACATAGGTCTTATTCTCCGCCTTTTCAGCGGCTGCCATCGATTTTTT
>JALRFI010000079.1 GCA_023253775.1 Crocinitomicaceae bacterium | reverse complement strand
CTTAGCATCATTAAGTACATCTTTAGTCTCCAACTTCCATGTGTAAACACCTTGAGGGACGTAAATACCGTTGTAGGTTCCATCCCAAGTTTCACTAGGATCATGAGATTCCCAAATGATTTCACCCCAACGATTGAAAACCAACAATGTAAAATCATAAATGTCTATTCCAGAAATATGTATCCCCCAATTTTGATTGAATTCATCATCATCTGGGGTAAAGGTATTTGGAACATACAATAAAATTTCAGGCAGCACGATTACGGTCTGCACTATAGTGTCTGAACACCCAAATTCGGAGGTGGTGATCAGCATTACTTCGTATTGTCCCGTTTCCCCATCTGGGAATTGTACTTGCACATCTTCTAGCTGTGAGTATGATGGATAACCATCTTCGAAAATCCAATCATAGGTATCTCCATTCAAAGAATAATTGACAAATACTACATTCGTGTTGAATTGCAATACTGGATTTGGCGAATATCTGAAATCTGCAACAGGTTGAGGATTTACATTTATGTAATTATAAAATGTCATTGAATCCACGCATCCCAATGGAGAAGTAACAATCAATTGAACATCATAAAGTCCGGACCATAATTCCGACGTGTAAACAGTATCTTGGTTCACAAACATTTGACCGTCTGAGAGTTCCCAATAAACCCCTGCAACCATGGCAGGGTCTGTTTCATTAATCAACTCAACAATTGCGGGTTCACATTGATTGTTGTTCGTGATCGAAATCAACGGTAATGGCAAAGGAGCAACAGTTACCGTAACAACCATCACTAAAGGCGTCGATTCACACGCATCAGTCACCGTAACTGAATACACTAAAGTTTGAGCTGGATTTGCCGAAATTGAATGGGAAGTCCCATTGCTGTTTTCTCCAGAACTCCATAAGAACTGATATGGAGCACCTATTCCACCCGATGCAGTGGCGAATAAATTTGTTGGATATCCAGGGCAAATGGTAACGTCGGGAGAGATAGTACCCGTAAGCGGGTCCCTTACCGTAACACTTATGGTCTCAGTGTTTGAAAGACACCCATTTTCATTTTCGGCATACACTGTATAATCAGTATCTATGTCAGGCTCAACTTGCTGAATTGGAGCTGTATTTAACGTGTGACTCCAATGATATAAATAAGATGTACCACCAGTCGCTGAGGCGATCATCGTCGCGGCACCATTTTCACAGATCAAAGTATCGTTACTAACGGTAACCACCACATCATCAGGATCCGTAATTGAAATTAATGTGCAAGTTTGACATCCTGCAAAATTTCTAGAGCATACAGTGTAATTTCCAGCAGCGAATCCACCTTGAACATTAGATGATTGCCAAGTTAATCCGTTATCAAAACTATATTCTTCAGCAAGTGGACTATCTATTGTAACAATTGCATCACTGAATCCCCCACAAGAAGGTTCCTCGAACGACACCTGCTGTGTAATGTTAGATACTAAAACGGTAACCGTGTCTCTGTACATTCCACAAATCGAGCTATTTTCTCGTAAAATAAATTGATATAGTCCCAGTTGATTCACAGTAACTGTTGGGGTCAAAGAATTAAAATTAGGGCTGAAATTTACTGTGGGAGTTGGAGTTATTCCAGTTGTTAAGAATTGCCACGAAGCAGTATTAGCCGAATTACTAATGGTACCATTTAAAAATATTGGCTGACCAAGACAAACGGTATCATCAATGCCCGCATTCGGGGCTGGGGGGGGAACTACTGTTATTGTAAACTCCGCAGTATCAAGGAATGCTGATGAAGAGACCGTAGCAGGTTGATACACTTCTACTTGGTAAGTTGTGGTTACTGCTGGAGTAACAGTAACATTTGTACCTCCCGAAGTATTAGATACACCATTAGTTACAAGCCAGTTGAACTGAGGATTTGTTAATCCAGGAGTAGAAATTGTAACTGAGGCACTTGATCCTTCACAAATTGTTTGGTCAACGGCTGATACACCACAAACCACCTGAGCCGAACCAAAGAAATTCAAATTAACATTCTGATTTGTAAAACTATAATTGGACAAACACAGCATATACGCTGAACCTGCAGTTACATTGATTGGAGGTTGATAACTTGAAGGCGAGCCATTTGGAGGTAAATTTCCTGCCGCTGCCATACCAGTATTCCCATTACATGTTCCGTTCCAATTACAAGCCACAGGAGCTAAAGTATTTCCGTTTATTCCAGCACAAGCAAGATTAGGATCAGCATTTGGCATTTGCCACATGATCCAGTCAAAACAACCTCCTTGAGTACCAATAATTGACCATTGAAGGTTTCCTGATGATACAATATTAATTGTGATGAAAGTTAATATTGTTTCTCCAGAAAGAAGACAACCTGCATTAACACCTTGCGGATTAGAACTTGGGTTTGAAATAGAACCGGAAGTAAAATCGATAACATTGTAAGCAGGTTGAGTACCAACAATTGGAAAAGAGGGGGTAGAACAACCTGGTATTGCCAGATTACAATTCACCGGTAATTGTTGCTGTGCAAGCACAGCAAAAGAAAATAGTAATCCTACAGCAAGAAATAAATCTCTACCTAATTTCATTATTTATCGTTCTCACAATTTTCAAAAGGATACGGATTAACCATATCAATTCCTTGAACACCAATTTGAACACAACGCACACGATCCGCGAATTCCCCAAACCACGAAACAAAATTGTCTTCAGTGAATTCTTGAATTTCTTTTGTCAAAACAAAGGCACGCTGTGTTTCGTAGTCTAATCGAACAACTCTTGCATATGGATTTTGTCTCATAGTCGCTTCAAGCGCCATCATATCTTCTTTGTTCTGTACTTCCAGAAGACATTGCCCAAAAAATGCATTTGATTGCTGAGAAAATGCTGGAACACTTAATAAAAACAGAAAGATCAATAAAAAGTTTTTCATACAATTTGATTTCATTTCTTAGACGCAATTGTACGTGCAAAGTTGCTTTAGTTTTCGTAAAGGTATAACAAAATCATAGTCAATAAAAGACAAAGAGGGGACTACCTCCCCTCTTCGTTATTAATTTAACGCTATTTTAGGAGTTCTTAAAGAAATTTAAATTTCTTACCTGGATATATAGCACTTTCACCTAATTCCTCCTCAATCCGCAAAAGCTGGTTATATTTTGCCATTCGATCACTTCGAGACGTTGATCCTGTCTTAATCTGACCTGTATTCAAGGCCACTGCAAGATCCGCAATTGTACTATCTTCTGTTTCTCCACTTCGATGACTCATCACTGAAGTATAAGAATTTCTAGTAGCAAGATTAACTGCTTCGATCGTTTCTGTCAAAGAACCAATTTGATTTACTTTTACCAGAATAGAATTTGCCACTCCTTGCTCAATCCCCATAGAGAGTCTCTTGGAGTTGGTAACAAAAAGATCATCTCCAACCAGCTGAACTTTGTTTCCAAGAGCAACTGTGGCTTCTTTCCATCCAGACCAATCATCCTCTGCTAACCCATCCTCAATGGATACAATTGGATATTTACTACACCATTCCTTCCAGAAACCAACCATTTCCGAAGAAGTCATTTGTTCTCCTGTAGATTCAAAACTGTACTTTCCAGTCTCAACTTTGTAAAATTCAGAAGAAGCCGCATCCAATGCAATATACACATCTTCTCCTGGTCTGAATCCAGCTTTCTCAATTGCCTGGATGACAACCTGAATTGCCTCTTCATTGGATTCCAAACTCGGTGCAAATCCCCCTTCATCACCGACATTCGTTGACATTCCTTTTGATTTCAGAACGGATTTTAGGTGATGGAAAATTTCAGTACCCCATCTTAAACCTTCAGAAAAAGAAGATGCGCCAAATGGCATCACCATGAATTCCTGGATATCGATCTTATTATCAGCGTGTGAACCACCATTCAAAATATTCATCATTGGAACAGGCATAGTTACCGCTCCGACTCCACCAACATATCTATATAAACTCAATCCAGACTCAGTAGCTGCAGCTCTTGCAACTGCCAGGGAAGTTCCCAGAATCGCATTCGCTCCTAAATTTCCTTTGTTATCTGTCCCATCCAGTTTCAATAAGATCGAATCAATCCCTTTTTGATCAAAGATATCCACTCCATGAAGAGCATCGTTGATCAATGTATTCACATTGCGAACGGCATTGGTCACTCCTTTTCCAAGGTAGAAATCCTTATTCCCATCTCTCAATTCGACTGCCTCATGAATCCCCGTAGATGCTCCCGATGGTACTGCAGCTCTACCTACAAAACCATTCATTGTAATTACATCAACTTCAACCGTTGGATTTCCTCTTGAGTCAAGAATTTGACGACCAATTACTTTTGCGATCTGTGTCATTTTTTAAATGTTTTCATGTTTTCAATAAACTGATCGAACAGGTATCTCGAATCATGAGGGCCTGCCGAAGCTTCCGGGTGATATTGCACAGAAAAAACAGGTTTGTTTTTTATAGCAATACCAGCGATTGTGCCATCATTTAAATGTTTGTGCGTAACTTCTATTTCCGGATTAGCGTCTATTGATGACTTAGAAATTACGAAACCATGATTTTGAGAAGTAATTTCTCCCTTTCCTGATTTTAAATTTTTTATTGGGTGATTGATCCCTCTGTGTCCATTGAACATCTTTTCGGTCTTCAATCCCTGACTAAGACCTAAGATCTGATGTCCAAGACAAATTCCAAAAATCGGCTTTCCTGATTCAACAAGTTCCTTCACCAAATTAATTGATTCAGGCATTGCAGAGGGATCTCCTGGTCCATTTGATAGCATGTATCCATCAGGATCAAAAGAATCCATCTCTTTTTTTGTCGAATTGAGAGGGAAAACCTTCACATGACAACCTCTTTCAACAAGACATCTAACAATATTCTTCTTAACCCCAAAGTCGATCAATGAAACGCGGAACTGAGCATTTTCAGGTTTTACTTCATACGCTTCATGAACTGAAACTTTTGATGAAAGTTCCAAACCGTCCATTGAAGGGGTTTTATCCAAAATTTTCTGTAGTTCAGAAATGTCTGTAATCTCAGAAGAAATCACCGCATTCATAGCTCCTTTTGATCTGATATGTCTCACCAAAGCTCTTGTGTCGATATCCGTAATACCGACCGTTCGGCTTTTTAGCATCAAATCTTCCAGGGATCCATTGGCAGATGGTCTCGAATAGATTTCTGAAAACTTTTTAGTCACTAAACCAGCAATTTTCATGGAATCAGACTCAATCTCATCCTTATGCACTCCGTAATTTCCAATATGCGCCGTGGTCATTGTTAGGATCTGTCCATAATAAGATGGATCAGTAAAAACTTCCTGATATCCGGTCATTCCCGTATTAAAGGCGATCTCACCTGTTGTAGTTCCTATCTTTCCAATTCCTACTCCATTGAAAACCGTTCCATCGGCAAGGAGTAAAACAGCTGGGGTTCTTTCTGCCATTCTGAAAAATTTGTGCAAAGTTAGAATTTCAAATCGAATTGATTAGAATTTAAATAAAAAAGGGGCAATGTTTCCATTGCCCCCTATAATATAATGAGATTTCATTATTCTTTTTCTTCAGCAGACTCCTCAGACGATTCTTCAGATGTTGGCTCTTCAGATGCTTCTGTTGATTCTTCTATAGTAGCTTCAACTTCTTCTGCAGATTCTTCAGCAACTGTTTCAACTTCCTCTGTTGCTTCCGCAACCGGTGTTTCTTCAACAACAGCTTCTAAAGCCACTTCTTCAGTTGTTTCTTTCTTAGCTCCACCTCTTCTTGAACGACGAGTTGTCTTCTTCGCTTTCTCATTTGTATAGATCTCATTGAAATCAACAAGTTCGATCATACACATTTCAGCGTTATCACCTAAACGGTAACCAGTTCTGATGATTCTTGTGTACCCACCTTCTCTGTCAGCAATTTTCGGAGCTACTTCTCTAAAAAGCTCAGTAACGATTTCTTTATTTTGAAGATAGCTGAATACTGTTCTACGTGAATGCGTAGAGTCTGTTTTTGCTTTTGTTAAAAGTGGCTCAACATAACCTCTAAGAGCTTTTGCCTTAGCAACAGTCGTGCTGATACGCTTGTGCTGAATTAGCGAGCAAGCCATGTTAGAAAGCATCGCCTTTCTGTGGGCAGACTTTCTTCCAAGATTGTTTACTTTATTTCCGTGTCTCATAACATTAATTTCGTAAGTAACGGTTAACTAAGGCTTGTCTTTGGTATCGCTACAGCTCAGCCACCTATTACGACATTATTAAATCAATTTGCGATACTAGTCTTTATCTAATTTATACTTAGAAACGTTCATTCCGAAAGACAATCCTTTGTTGTCCACAAGATCTTCCAATTCTGTCAAAGACTTCTTACCGAAGTTTCTGAACTTCAAAAGGTCGTTCTTATTGTAAGATACTAGATCCCCTAAAGTCTCAACGTCAGCTGCTTTCAAACAGTTTAACGCTCTTACTGAAAGATCCATATCTACAAGTTTTGTCTTCAAAAGTTGACGCATGTGCAATGACGTTTCATCGAACTCTTCAGTTTCAGCTTTCACTTCACTATCAAGAGTAATTCGCTCATCCGAGAACAACATAAAGTGATGGATCAAGATCTTAGCCGCTTCTTTCAGCGCATCCTTAGGGTGAATAGATCCATCAGTTGTGATATCGAAAACAAGTTTTTCGTAATCCGTCTTTTGCTCTACACGGTAGTTTTCGATTGCGTACTTAACATTCTTGATCGGTGTAAAGATCGAGTCAGTAAAGATCGTACCGAAAGGTGCTCCCGAAATTTTGTTCTCCTCAGCTGGAACATATCCTCTTCCTTTTATGATCGTTAGTTCCATCTCCAATTTAACAGATGGTTCCATATTACAGATCACAAGGTCAGAGTTCAAAACCTGAAATGCAGAAGTGAATCTTCCGATGTCACCGGCTGTCAATTGATCTTGACCAGAAATAGAAATAACAACTGTTTCTGAATCATTCCCTTCGATTTGCTGCTTGAAGCGAACCTGCTTTAGGTTTAGGATCATTTCAGTAACATCTTCAACCACTCCTTTAATTGTAGTAAACTCATGATCTACCCCTTCAATCCTTACTGAAGCAATAGCAAATCCTTCAAGTGATGAAAGAAGGATTCTTCTTAATGAGTTACCAATCGTGATACCATATCCAGGCTCCAAAGGACGGAATTCGAATTGTCCCTGATGCTCATCTGACTGGATCATGATCACCTTGTCAGGTTTTTGAAAATCTAAAATTGCCATGTTTTTTCTTCTTTTTACTTGTTTTCAGGTTGCGCGGTTGGAAAGATTGAAGAAGTTCGATCAAACCCTTTGGCCCAAAACCAATTTTGTTTATAAATATCGGAACCCTACGGCTCCATCATTTGATGCTAATGTATCGATTACTTAGAGTACAATTCGACGATCAACTGCTCCTTGATATTCTCAGGAATCATTTCACGAGATGGAATGTTCAACATCTTTCCAGACATATCAGAATTATTCCAGTCTAACCAATCGTATTTTTTGCTGTTAGAAGTCAATGAACCAGTGATCGCTTCAAGTGACTTAGACTTTTCACGAACACCAACAACATCACCTGCTCTCAAAGTATATGAAGGAATGTTAACAACATCTCCATTTACTGTAATGTGCTTGTGAGAAACCAACTGACGAGCAGCACTTCTTGTAGGAGCAATTCCTAAACGGAAAACTGTGTTATCAAGTCTAGTTTCACAAAGTTGAAGTAGGTTTTCACCAGTAATACCCTTCATTCTAGATGCCTTCTCAAACATGTTTGAGAACTGACGCTCAAGAATACCATACGTATACTTCGCTTTTTGCTTTTCAGCTAGCTGGATCGCATATTCTGACTGCTTTCCACCTCTTCTTTTAGAAGGACCGTGCTGACCTGGTCCGTAGTTTCTTCTGTCCAATGCCTTATCAGGTCCGAATATCGGATCTCTGAATCGACGTGCAATCTTTGATTTTGGACCTCTGTATCTTGCCATCTTTATTTTAATTATGTGAGAGAGTTATGAATTAAGGCTTTTCCTTCGATAACTTTAGCCTCCCACGGTTAAACATTTACTATTATACTCGACGTCTTTTCGGTGGACGACAACCGTTGTGTGGTAATGGAGTTACGTCAATGATCTCGGTTACTTCAATTCCGGCGTTATGTAGGGCACGAATAGCAGATTCTCTACCGGCACCTGGACCTTTAACATAAACCTTTACTCTACGTAATCCGAAGTCATGAGCTTCCTTCGCAGCATCTTCAGCCGAAACCTGTGCAGCATAAGGAGTGTTCTTCTTAGAACCTTTAAAGCCCATTTTACCAGCCGATGACCAGGAAATAACCTGACCAGCGTTGTTAGTCAAAGAAATAATAACGTTGTTGAAGGTAGCTTGAATGTGCGCTTCCCCAGCCGCATCTACTTTGACATTTTTCTTCTTCTTTTGATTAGACTTTGCCATCTTATTACTTATTATTTAGTTGCCTTTTTCTTGTTTGCAACTGTTTTTCTCTTACCTTTTCTTGTCCTAGAATTGTTCTTAGTTCTTTGTCCTCGAAGTGGAAGACCATTTCTATGACGAATGCCCCTTTGACAACCGATATCCATTAATCGCTTAATATTCAACTGTATTTCTGAACGTAACTGACCTTCCGTCTTAATTTCATTAATGGAATTTCGAATTGCTGACAATTGATCATCGTCCCAATCCGAAACTTTGATATTTTCATCAATATTGTTATCGTTTAGAATTTTTTTGGAAGTACTTCTTCCTATTCCAAAGATGTATGTTAATCCAATTACACCTCTCTTATTTTTCGGTAAATCTATTCCTGCAATACGTGCCATAATCTTAACCTTGACGTTGTTTTAATTTAGGATTCTTTTTGTTTATTACATAAACACGCCCCTTGCGTTTTACAATTTTGCAATCTGACGTTCTTTTTTTAACTGAAGCTCTTACTTTCATTTTTTTAATTTTTGTATCTAAATGATATTCTACCTTTTGTTAAATCGTAAGGAGACATTTCCACTTTTACTTTATCCCCTGGAAGAATTTTAATGTAAAACATACGCATCTTTCCAGAAATATGTGCGGTAATCACATGCCCATTATCCAATCTAACTTTGAACATGGCATTTGGCAATGCTTCTTCAATTACTCCATCTTGTTCTATCGACGACTGTTTTGGCATATTTTCCGAACCGTCATATGTTAATACATTAGCAAATGATATACCATCAATATAAGTTTTTATTTTATCATACTCTCTACCCCATATTTTCATTAACTTATCCATCTTACGACCACTGTTTGGGTCGGTTCC
>JALRFI010000062.1 GCA_023253775.1 Crocinitomicaceae bacterium | reverse complement strand
GAAGAAGAAGATGATCAATTTACGCTTGAAGAATTGAAAAGAACCTGGATGGCAAAAATGGGTCAAACCAAGTGCGTATTCATTTCGGCTACCGACAAAGAGAATATTGAAGAACTAAAGCAAATTATTTACCAAGAAGTTAAGGAGATCTTTAAAGTTCGTTACCCTTACAATAATTTCCTGTATTAAAAAAGGAAGTCATTTCTGACCTCCTCTCTCTTTTTCATCTTTAATGTTCAGGGTTAATCTCTGATCAACTGCAGGAATCCATGTCCTTCTAAATATTGATCCTGTAATCCATCAACTTTGTACTTATAGAAGTAAACACCATCTCCAGCTAAGCTTCCGTTTTGTGTTTTGCCATCCCAAGCTGGATTAACACCACTCTTTTCAAAAACAACGTTACCCCATCGATTAATAATAGTGAGCTCAATATTCGTAGAATTCGTTGTTGTCAAGAAGAACAAATCATTGTCACCATCATTATTTGGAGTGAAAACATTTGGAACGTATACTGTAGGTTCAGGATAGAAACAACTTCCATCATCGATATTTGCTGTTGGATCGTAGTTTAATGCAAGTGGATCTGTACAACCACAAATGCTGATTGTAATTGTAGCATAAGTAGTATCTGCACAGTTACCTTCACTCGCAATCAATCTCACAACTGCACTATTCGTGTAAGTCTGGGTTTGTGGATCCATGTTTCCAACGTTAGCAGAATTGCCGTTTCCAAAATCCCATTGGAAATTCGATGCATTCTGACTGTTATTTTGAAATAAAACATCTAAAGGTGTACACCCATCATTTGGAGTAGCAGTAAAGGCGGCCATAGGAGGGTTTAAAATGTCAACAAAGACAGAATCGTTTGCAGTACATACGTCATCTTCAATTGTGAAATAATACCAACCTGAAGATAAGTTTTGCCAAACTGAAGCATTGATAAATGCGGCACTATTAGGATCATTTGGTCCATGCCATTCATAATTCGGAACGCCAGTAGCTCCGCTGATAACAGCAGAAACAGCTCCTATAGGCTCACAGGTTGCAGGGAACGAAAAAAGAGTATCCACCATTAGGGTTTGATTTAAAGTGATTGTCACAGTATCAACACTGGTATAGCCACAAGAGTTTGTAACAGTGATCAAATAATCTACGGACCCTTGCATTACTCCTTGGATCGTAGGGAAATATGCAGTGGTTCCTGTTTGTCCATCTTGCCATTCGTAAGTGTAGGGTCCATACAACCCGGTAGCTGTGGCTGACACAAGCACAGAATCGGTAGCGCAAAGAACAACAGGATCCGTTTCCGTAATTGGAATCGGTATCGAATCAAGAATATACAGAGTTCCCGTTGAAACTATTGTGTCACCGCATTGTGAAATAGTCGTACAAGTAATCGTCACATATTCAAAATTATCAGAAAATCCATCTGCAGTCGGGGTAATGGTTAGAACAACTGTATCTTCATCAGGCAGAAATGTCACAGGATTAGGAATATCATTGAAATCCAGACCTTCAATTGCAGTTCCAGAAATTTCATATGTTACAATCATTGTATCACCGAGTTGCGATTCAGGTCTAATAAAGATCAAGTTTGCCTCTGAACAACCTTCATAAACACTTGTGTCGCCAGTTACAGTTGCAACGGCTACTTGTATAGCTTCTGAGGAGAAAGAATTCGCCTGTAAGAAAACCCCGGAGTCATAAGCTTGGTCACCAACGTTACAGATAGCCAGTTTTATGTGATAGGTTTCGCCGCATTGAACAGAAGCATTACAAGACAAGACAGCAGTTGTAGCATCATATTGAATAGCTGTGCCATATCCCGCACCACCTAAATTGTTTACATAATACTGAGGGTATTGACCGGCTCCTGGTCCAAGGTTGTTAATAGTAACCGGAATGGTCGTTCCTGGGATAATTGCCAGGTTTGTTCCTCCTGAAGGATAACCGGCTAAGCTATAAGGACCACTAATACCAGGGCCCCAGAGGAAGAATCCAAATGCATCATTGAATGAGGAAGGTGAAAACTCGGGGTACTCATCTGAACCAAAAATATAATTGAAAGAAATGGTGTCTCCAGCAGGAATAAAATCAAATTCCAAAACTGTCCCGTTGGTCACACCGCTATTTGCAATCGCATTCAAATGTGGATCTGAAGAAACATTCGGCGTTGCAGGAACATTGTTTGTGAACGAACCAGATGTATTTGGCCCAATAGCTGCAGTTGCATTTCCAGTTGTAAGTAATACTCCGGAAGATATTGGGAAGGTAGTTCCTAACGAATTAAAATAAGCGATATTACCTTGAACGATTCCTGCATTGGCTGCACTTCCATTAACTGTTATATTAGAAGCTGTAACACCAAACCCCAAAAGAATATTCTGCACAAGAGAGTTCGGTGTTTGAGTATTTGTAACTGTGATCTGGGCATTTAACCCATTAACACAAAAGAAAAGAGATGCAATGAATAAAATGTTTTTCATAAACTTTATAAGTAATTAATATCGTTAAGACAATCTTAACACAGTTAAGGTTGCACGAAGTTCAGTAAAAATAAGAATCTCGCCAATTTTTTGAAGAATATTTACGATTTTTGGTTTTCTACGAAAAAAATCAAAATGCAAAACACAAAAAGTTACATCTCCTCACACAAAGAACAATTCTTAAACGAACTTTTGGATTTGTTAAGGATCCCTTCGATTTCTGCGGATCCTGCTTATTTTAAAGAGGTAGAAAAAACTGCACACCTTATTGCCGAGCAATTTACTGCAATTGGATTAGACAATGTTGAAGCTTGTTCTACTAAAGGTTATCCGATCGTTTATGGTGAGAAGATCATTGATCCGTCACTACCGACAGTTTTGGTATATGGACACTATGATGTGCAGCCAGCAGACCCAATCGATCTTTGGACAAATCCACCTTTTGAACCGGTTATCAAGAAAACGGAGATACATCCTGACGGTGCCATCTTTGCACGTGGAGCTTGTGATGACAAAGGACAAATGTTCATGCATGTTAAGGCGGTTGAAGCGATGATGAGATCTGGTGAATTGCCATGTAATGTTAAGTTCATGATCGAAGGTGAAGAGGAGGTGGGAAGTGATAACCTGGAAGAGTTTGCGCTGAATAATGTTGACAGACTTAAAGCAGACATTATTCTGGTTTCTGACACCGGAATGCTTGCCAATGACGTTCCTTCAGTTACCACCGGGTTAAGAGGTTTATCCTATGTTGAAGTTGAAGTAACCGGACCAAACAGAGACCTTCATTCAGGATTATACGGAGGTTGTGTAGCCAACCCGATCAATATTCTTACAAAGATGATCGCTTCGTTGCACGATGAAAACAACAGAATTACCATCCCAGGTTTTTACAATAAAGTGATCGAACTTTCTGATGAGGAAAGAGCAGAAATGGCCAAAGCACCCTTTTCTCATGAAGCATACTGCAAAGCTTTGGACATGGAAGATACTTATGGTGAGAAAGGATATTCAACTATGGAGAGAGGTTCGATCCGCCCAACACTTGACGTGAATGGAATCTGGGGTGGATATATCGGCGAAGGTGCCAAGACTGTGATCGCATCGAAGGCATATGCAAAGATCTCTATGCGCTTGGTTCCCGATCAGGATCCAAAGGAGATCACCAAATTATTCATGGATCACTTTACATCGATCGCACCTAAAGGAACAAAAGTCAAAGTGACTCCTCACCATGGTGGAGAAGCAGCGGTTACCCCAATTGATTCAATTGCTTACAAAGCCGCATCCATGGCATATGAAGAAACATTCGGTGTTAAACCTATTCCGGTAAGAAGTGGAGGAAGTATTCCGATCGTAGCGATGTTCGAAAAAGTTCTTGGATTGAAAACGATTCTGATGGGATTCGGTTTGGATAGCGATGCGATCCATTCTCCAAACGAACATTACGGATTGTTCAATTTCTACAGAGGAATTGAAACAATTCCATATTTCTACAAGCACTTTACAGAATTATCGAAATAATGAAAACACTAAGGTGGGTATTACCTCTATTGTTGTTGATACAATCTTGTGCGCTTAAAGCTCCGGAATTCAGAGGTTCAGAAGGATTTAAAATGGAAGGCAGAGAAGGCAATGAAATCAAGTTCAATGCTGGTGTTAAAGTTTACAACCCGAATTGGTTTGGCGTGAAATTGAAAAAATCCAAAGTAGAAGTCTACCTGGAAGACCAATACATGGGAATACTTTCATTGGAGAAAAAGTCAAAAATGAAAGCCAACAGAGAATCCACCGTTGAGTTTCCATTAAAGATGGCGCTTGAAAATGGTGCTTTGATCACAGCATTAAAATACTCAATGAAGGATGAAGTCAATTTGATCGTCAAGGGTAATGTGAAAGGTGGAGTATGGATCTTTTCAAAGAAAATTGAAGTGAACGATACCATAAAAGTTCCAGGGAAGAACCTCAGAGGCAAATTTTAAAAACCAAAGTCATGAAGATCAAAGAGGCGGTTTTCGTCATCTCGAATGAGGATCACAAGAAATGTCCAAGTGATGGGCTACCTGAATATGCGTTTATCGGTAGATCGAACGTGGGTAAATCCTCTTTGATCAATCTGCTTACGGAGAAAAAGGGACTTGCCAAAACTTCAGGAAAGCCAGGTAAAACTCAATTGATCAATCATTTCCTGATCAATGGCGAATGGTACATTGTCGATCTTCCTGGTTATGGTTATGCGAAGGCATCGAAGACTGCACGATACAAATGGGAAAAATTCATTGCCGAATACCTGACTCAAAGAGAATCTTTAGTGAATCTTTTCGTGCTAATTGATTGCCGATTGGAACCACAAAAGATCGATCTTGAATTCATGAACTGGTGTGGAGAACAAGGTATTCCTTTCTCAATGGTATTCACTAAGATCGATAAATTGTCGAGTTCGGCCCTACAGAAGAACCTCGCCAAGTACAAGAAGGAAATGCTTAAATACTGGGAGGCACTTCCTCCTTTGTTTACTTCTTCAAGTGAGTCTGCTTTCGGAAAAGAAAAGATCCTGAACTATATCGAAACGATCAATTCTCAATTATAATTTCCTGATCTCGAATAGAGATTTCGAATTACCAATTACTTTTGTGACCATGGAACAAAAAGAGGACAAATTAAAGGAGGTTATCTCCCACGCAAAGGAATACGGTTTTGTTTTTCCGTCATCAGAGATTTATGATGGTTTAGCTGCAACCTATGATTATGGACAGTTGGGTTCTGAATTGAAGAATAACATCAAGTCATACTGGTGGAAAGCGATGGTGCAAATGCACGAAAACATCGTTGGTATCGATGCTGCGATCTTCATGCATCCAACCACATGGAAAGCGTCTGGTCACGTTGATGCCTTTAATGATCCTTTGATCGACAATAAAGATTCCAAGAAGAGATACAGAGCTGATGTCCTGATCGAAGAACATATCGAAAAGATTCGTCAGAAAATAGATAAAGAAGTCGAAAAAGGACAAAAGAAATTTGGTCCTAATTTCGATGAAGAACAATTCCGCAATACCAATCCAAATGTGTTGCGCAACCTAGACAAGATCAAAGGCATCGAAGACAGAATGCGTGAAACTTTGGAGAACAATGATCTTGAAGGGGTATACAATCTGATCGTAGATCTGGAGATCGCTTGTCCGATCTCGGGTTCGAAGAGCTGGACGGAAGTAAGACAGTTCAATTTGATGTTCTCCACAGAATTAGGTTCGGTAGCTGGAGATGCAGCGACGATATACTTGAGACCGGAAACGGCTCAAGGTATTTTTGTAAACTTCCTGAACGTTCAGAAATCGGGACGTATGAAGATCCCATTTGGAATTGCGCAGATCGGTAAAGCGTTCAGAAATGAGATCGTAGCAAGGCAATTCATTTTCCGTATGCGTGAATTCGAGCAGATGG
>JALRFI010000236.1 GCA_023253775.1 Crocinitomicaceae bacterium | reverse complement strand
CACCTGCAGGTAGATTAACTGCTGCTCCAATACCCGTGGCTCCAGTTGTAGTGAAGGTCACTGATGGAATTGCCGTGTTAATACAAACAATTGGGTCTGATGATGATGCACTTACTGTATTGTTAGGCGTAACTGTGATCGTTCCAGTCGTTGTTGCCGGTGGACATCCTCCAGTTGTAGTTACTGTATAGTTGAATGACCCTGACGCACTTGGTGTACCACTGATCGTTGCAATGTTTCCTGACCATGATCCTGTAACTCCCGTCGGTAAACCAGAGAATGTTGCACCTGTTGCACCTGTTGTTGCTAAAGTGATGGCAGTCATAGCAGTATTGATACAAAGTGTCGGGCTTGTACCAGCTGCGATCGTATTCTGTGCATTGACAGTAATCGTTCCTGTAGCAGTAACTGTTCCACATCCTCCAGTCAGAGGTATCGAATAATTAAAAGTTCCTGACGCAGTAGGCGCTCCACTCACGGTGATCGTGTTTCCTACAAAGCTCGCTGTAACTCCAGCAGGCAGATTCACTGCTGCTCCAATACCTGTAGCTCCCGTTGTAGTGAAGGTCACAGAAGGGATTGCTGTATTGATACAGACTATAGGATTTGATGATGCATCCGTTACTGTATTGTTCGGTGAAACTGTGATCGTTCCAATCGTTGTTGCCGGTGGACATCCACCCGTCGTCGTTACCGCATAGGTAAATGTCCCTGATACAGTTGGGGTGCCACTAATCGTAACAACATTTGCTGACCATGAGCCCGTTACTCCTGAAGGTAAGTTTGAGAAAGTGGCACCTGTTGCACCTGTTGTTGCAAGGTTGATTGGTGTGATCGCAGTGTTGATACATACTGTCTGGCTTGTTCCAGCTGCAATGGTGTTTTGAGGTGTTACTGTGATCGTACCAGTCGTCGTCGCTGGTGGACAACCACCAGTTGTCGTCACAGTATACGCATATGGTCCCGCGACTGTAGGTGTTCCACTAATCGTAGCAATATTTCCTGACCACGATCCTGTAACTCCCGTCGGTAAACCCGAGAATGTTGCACCTGTTGCACCTGTTGTTGCAAGGTTGATTGCAGTCATTGGTGTATTGATACAAATAGTCGGACTTGTACCAGCTGCGATCGTGTTCTGGGCATTTACAGTAATGGTTCCCGTTGTAGTCGCCGGAGGACATCCACCTGTTGTCGTGACAGTATAGTTAAATATCCCCGAAGCTGTCGGTGTACCGCTAATCGTTGCAACATTTGCTGACCATGATCCTGTTACTCCAGCAGGTAAACCTGAGAACGTAGCTCCTGTGGCTCCCGTTGTTGCGAGGTTGATTGCAGTCATTGGAGTATTGATACAAACTATCTGGCTTGTACCTATTGCGATCGTATTTAAAGGATTTACTGTTATTGTTAATGTATATGTAGGACCTGCACAAGTTCCTGCTGTCGGTGTAACTGTATATGTTGCTGTCTGCGGCGAAGATGTTGGATTGGACAATGTACCATTTACGCTTATCCCTGATCCTGCAGCTCCACCGGTCATTCCGCCAGTTACGACTGGCACTCCCCAGCTCAATGTTGTTCCAGCAGGTACAATTCCATTTGTTACATTAACAGGTGTGGAGCTAAAAGCCGTTCCGCTACAAGTTATTCCTGTCATATTGTTAATGGCTGGACTTGGGTTAACCGTCACTGTCAGTATAAAAGTTGCACCCGGACACAACCCAGCTGTAGGCGTAACCGTATAGGTTGCGGTTTGGGCCGTATTCGTAGGATTTAAAAGAGTTCCCGTTACACTGGTCCCAGATCCTGCCGATCCACCAGTTATACCACCCGTAACCACAGGGACTCCCCAGCTGTAGGTTGTACCTGCCGGTACGCTTCCATTAGTACCATTTAGAGGGGTAGATGAGAAAGCAGTAGCGCTACAGGTGACATTCGTCATATTACTGATCGATGGAACCGGACTCACTGTCACCGGCACTGTAATAGCTGTTCCGACACAACCTGAGGCAGTGGGTGTAACCGTATAAGTAACAGATTGAGTAGCATTTGTTGTATTGGTCAGCACGTCTGTAATTGTTGCTCCGGATCCACCTGAAGTCGTTTCACCCGTGATATTTGCATTGGCTGTTGTAGACCAAGCATAAGTCGTACCTACTACTGAAGAGGACAAGGATACGCCAGTCGGATTGCCGGAACAAATAGTTTGAGGATTTGGTGTTGCAGTCGCTACAGGAACTGTACAAGAACAGGATGGAGATGCAATATTTGTGAGCATTGTTGCTGAACAAATTCTTTGAGTTTGGGCGCTCCCACCGGACGCCCCTGTAAAGCCCCAAAATACGTTTGTTGGATCAGCAAAAAGAGTTCTGATATTACCGTTGTATTGCATTATTTGAGCCCCATCAAAAAACACAGTATATCTGTTGATTGCAGGATCCCACGTAATACATACAGCATGATCAAGCCCGTCTTTTACGGTTGCACCACCAGATAACATACATGCAGGACCAGCCAACGTATTACCCGCTGTCATAACCCCATTTGTTTGAATTGAAGAGTGATCACAGACCAAATCATTAAGTCCATCTGGAATGTTATTCCATGTATCAAATTCAACTGCAACGGAAGGGGATATTGGACAAGGGGCTCCCTGACAAGGTGAACCATTTCCTTGCGCATAACCCAAACCACCTCCGGCACCCCCAATTACCTGAGGAACACCTTCAGTTTGAAGAAGGAAAGCCATTCCATCACCAGTAGTTGTAACATTACCAAAGTTGATATTGAAATTCAGTTTAAAAGATTGATTTAAATTAATCCCGCTACATGCCCAAATTGCTCCGTTTTGAAAAGCACCGGTAGTAAAAGTGACACAGTTTCCACTTACATTGGCAGAATTCAATGTTTTATAACCGCCTGCAGTACAGTTACTTGGAGCTCCACCTGAAGGTGTTAAAGCAGTTCCATTAAGAGTTAAAACTTGCGAATTCAATCCGATGCTGCAAGTTAGAAATAGCAGAATAAAAATTTTCTTCATAATACCAAAAAAGGGAGGTCACCCTCCCTTATTAAAAATAATTAATTTTTATTTCATGATAAGTCTTTTGTATATCTGACCTTTTTCATCTTCGAAAAGAATGAAATACGCTCCGGATGACAATTTTGAGACATTAATATCTCCATTCTGACCAACTGAATTATTTTTCAAAATAGATTCTCCATTTACGGCAGTAATCTCGATAGATTTGAATAGGATATTGGATTCAAAATGTAGGATGTCACTTGCCGGAACAGGATAAATCGAAATATTAGCGTTGTTCTCTTCTTCTAATCCAAGAATACAAGGATCACAACTATTCCAACATACATTCATCAAATTAGCATCAACACTCGCTACAAGATATCTGTTGTTAAATTCATCAGCTACAGGATCTAAGCAAGATTCAGTTCCAGTGAAACTTTCAAAGTCTGTCCAATCATCGACTGTAAACAAGTATTCATGATTTCCAACCGGTAATTGAATTTGACCCGACCAACTTCCGTTTCCATTATCGGTTAATGGATCGCAATTGCCACACCAGTTATTAAATGATCCACTTACAAAAACACCTGTGTTGATAGTTCCTGTGTATTCAGACATGTCTACTTTGAATGTGATTATTGGGTCTGGAGCAACGACAATGTTCGTTTTTTCATACACAAATCTCCACCATCCGCCGCCGAAGTTTATATCAGCAATCATGGTATTATCATTATCTGCCAATGTAATCAAATACGTCACAGATGATGGAACTGGAGGTGGTGAAGCTGCGCTTAGCTCTCCTGAATTTGTAACTTTTGGAAGTCCTATGTGAGCACCAATTCCAATTGTTGTTAATTCACCTGTTGCATTACTGTAGTTGTAGGTGTATGGTGAGTTGGTAGTGCCGTCATGTGGAGCAACCGGTGAACCGCATCCCTCTGGTGTCATACCTTGCCATCCTTCCAACCAAGTATTTCCGTCCATGTAGTGAGTCATCGAACCATTTGCTTCAAATCTTACGGAGTCATCAAACAAACAAGCTCTTGTTGTAACATCAGCGACAGAATTTGACCACCAAGAACCACTACCTTGGTTCGGACCAACTGCAAGAGATCCAGCAGCTTCTTTTAATTTCCATGTGCCTACTAACTGAGGGTCAATGGTCACGCAAGGTGAACAGCTTTCCCAACAATATGCTGGAAGAATTACGTCAGTACCCGAAATTTCTGCGTAACGATTATTGTTTGCATCTGGAATTGGGTCAAGACAAGATTCTGTCCCCGTGAACGATTCTGCAACTGCCCAGCCATCCACTGTGTACAAGAATTCAATAGAACCCGCTGGGATCGGTAATGTAGCTTCCCATAAACCATTCCCCATATCTGTAAGAGGGTTGCACGTTCCACACCACGAGTTAAAAGTTCCATTGACATAAACACCTGTATTTATGACTCCTGCATAATCGGACATGTTTACCCTAAAAGTAACGTTGGGATCTGGAATCGTAATCGCGTTAGTTCTTTGATATACAAATCTCCACCATCCACCGCCGAAATTGATGTCTGCTGTCATGGTGTTATCATTGTTCGAAAAGGAAATTAGGTAGGTAATTGATGAAGGCACCGGAGGAGGTGTAGCTGAACTCAACTCTCCTGCGTTCGTTACTTTTGCTAAGCCAATGTGAGCACCTATTCCATTTACTGTAAGCTCACCAGTTGCTGAGTTATATGAATACGTGAATGGGGCATTCGTTGTGCCATCATGAGGAGCGACTGGAACACCGCATCCATCCGGTCCTGACCCTTGCCATGCTTCAAGCCATGTATTACCATCCATGTAATGAGTAAAATCACCTGCTGCTCCAAATGAAATTGAATCATCAAAGAAACATGCTCTCGTAGTAACATCGAGTGCACTGCTGGTGTACCATGACCCGTCTCCCTGAGCCGGCCCTACAGCAAATGCTCCTGCTGTTGGAGATAATTTCCACATACCTTCAATTTGTCCAAACAAACATGACGGTATAAATAGGATAGATAATAACACTTTTTTCATAGTAATGGTATTTAATACAATTAGTAAATTAAAAATAGTACTTTATACAATAAGTTCCAAACTTTTTTACATCTTGAACCTAAAATTTCTTTGATTAACAAGCCTCTCGAATTTATGTTCATCAAATGAAAATAATTTCGCAGGTCTATGTTTCACATTCTTCTGTTTCTCATTATGTTCAATGAGCGGAATAGGTTTTATTTTTTTTCTAAAGTTTGCTTTATTCAAATTCACCTTATAAGCATATTCGTAAAGCTGCTGCAGTTCATTCAAGGTAAATTTATCCGGAAGCAAATCGAAACAAATCGGCTCATTACTTAGTTTGATTTTCAATAATTCAAGTGAGCTATTAAAAATTTCATTGTGATCAAAAGCTAATTTAGGAATCCTTTGAATTGGAACCCACTTGACTTCATTAGCCCAAGACGAAGCAATTGCATTCACCTCATCAATTTTAACCATTGCAAAATAAGCACACGTAATTACTCTTCCTTGAGGATGTCTGTCGGGTTTTCCAAAAGTTTGCGATTGATGAAGTTCAATATTCTTAATGTTCGTGAGATCGAAGAGTATTCTACTTGCTGCTTCTTCCAAATCCTCCTCTGGGTATACAAGGTCACCGGGTATAGCCCAATCACCTTTGAATGGATCCATATTTCTTTTGATAAGCAGAAGTTTAATTTCTCCTTCTTCAAAACCAAAGATCAAGCAATCGACTGAGAGCGAATATGAAAAGAACTTTTCAAATTCTATTTTATAATTATGGGTCATTTCTTGTTAAAGAAAAAATTAATTTTTTGATTACCAACCGTTAACACATAGCTTCCTGATTCCAGTATTTTATTTTCATCGTGATCATAGAAAATAAGATCATCTGAGCTTATTGTAAAAGTTTCTTTTTTAAGCTCCCCTGGATTCAATACAATCTTATTGAATCGCTTCAATTTCTTCCCTTCTGGAGTGTAAGACGCATACTCGTCTGTCAAATAAAGCTGGACTATTTCATTTGTTGAGAATTGTCCTTTATTCTTAATCTCGACACTCACGGTCAAACTTTCTCCTTCGGTTAAAAGATCTGAGGAAATGGAAATATTTGAATATTCTACTTCTGAATAAGAAAGACCATATCCAAAATCCCACTGAGGATCGTATGCGCTAAAATCACCTGATTTAGATCTATCCACACTCTTTGGATGATCATAAAACTCTATTACGCCGTCATATTTAGGATAGGTATACGGTAACTTACCTGAGAAGTTTTCCTTACCGTATAACAGCTTAACGATCGCATTTGCACCGTAATCTCCTGGTAAATAACATTGTACGATTGCTCCAGACTCATCTACAATCTCTCTGATGATTCTAGGCCTACCCTCCAGTAATAAAATGACTACGGGTTTTCCCAGTTCATATGCAATTTCCGCTAGGATCAATTGCTCCTTGTCAAGATTCAAGGAATGAATATCTCCTGGTTTTTCTGTTGTCGGAGATTCACCCAAACACAAGATGATTATGTCAGATTCTTTTGCTTTTTTCCTGTAATCATCAAGATCCAGGTTTCTCGTTTTTTCAAATCCATTCTCATAAAACAATTCAGCACCTTTCGAAAAAAGAACATTCTCCTTACCAAGGAAAGACTCAAAACTTTGCTTTATTGTTTTACAACCTTTGGTGTTAAAATTAGTATCGGCCCCCTGCCAGGTATGTGTCCATGCGCCATTAAGATAAACGAGATTGTCTGATGTCGGTCCAGCAACTAACACTTTCTGATTCTTTTTAAGAGGCAATGTGTTATTCGTGTTTTTTAATAAAGTGATGGACTCTAAAGCAGCTTTTTCAGCCAATACTTTAAATTCTTCAGATGCAAAATTCGGGTAATCCTTGATCTCATAATTATGAAGCTCAAACAATCCTAATTTTTGTTTCACCTTCAATATTCGTCTTACCGCATCATCAAGTCTTTCTTTACTGATCTTCCCCTCATTCACAGCCTTGACCATTATTTCACAATACTCTTTGTATTGAGGACTCAAAGGAACCATACTCATGTCCACACCTGCGTTAAAAGCAGATATAAATGCATCTTCTAATGTGGATGAAGTCTTATGCACAGTGTGCAGCATTATGAAATCTTCCCAGTCGGAAACAGCAAAACCTTCGAAGCCAAATTCACCTTTTAATACTTCGGTGAGAAGATGATAATTAACATGGCCGGGTACTCCATTTACAACTCCACTATTGATCATCACAGTTAATGCTCCTGATTCAACTGCTTTTTTGAATGATGGCAAATACAGTTCTCTCATATATTTCTCAGGGATCCAAGCAGGTGTTCTGTCTCTTCCACTGAAAGAAGCACTGTATCCAACGAAATGTTTCATACATGCAGCCACGTGCAGGGAGTCAATGTTGTCAGTATTTTCACCTTGATACCCCTTAATCATAGCACTTCCCATCTCAGCACATAAATAAGGGTCCTCCCCGAATGTTTCGAAGTGTCTTGACCATAGTGGTTGTCTTCCAAGATCGAGCACCGGAGAAAAATTCCAAGGAATACCAGAGGCTCTTACCTCATATGCTGTTGCTTCAGCAACTCGTTTTGTTAAATCAGTATTCCATGTCGCCGCTAAACCAATTTCTTGTGGAAATAATGTACTGCCTTTGGTATAATTCATCCCGTGTATTGCGTCAATTCCATATATGACAGGGATCTTAGATTGACCGGATAAATAGTGCTGATGCACAGATTTGTATACTGTACTCCATTCTTCCTGACTTAAGGTATGATACCCGACATTGAGCACAGATCCTACCTTGTATTTCAGCAAGGCCTCTTTTAAATTATTCTCATTCAATTCAATTGGAGAAACAGCTCTATCGTTTTCAAATTTTGTGATCACATCGAGTGTAATCTGACAAGTCTGACCAACTTTTTCCTCTACAGTCATTTTGGAAAGTAAAGCTTCTATTGGGTCAAGCTGTGTATTTTCTTCAACTGTAACTATAATAGGGCTCGTTACACCGCAAGAGAATAAAATGACAGTCAACGATGAGACTAAAAGTTGTACAGCACCTTTCATTTTTTCTATTGAAATACACGTACGTAATCAACATACATGGTCTGAGGAAAAACAGATGTTGCATCTGGACTTCCTGGCCAATTACCACCAACTGCCACGTTAAGAATTAAAAAGAAATTCTCTTGAAACTCGCTTAATTCAGCTGGCGTAATATCTATCTGGCTGTATTGAACATCATCCACTAGCCACTTAATTGAGTTAGCATCCCAAATAATTGAAAATACATGAAATTCATCTGCAAACTTACCAGCGGCCAATGAGTAATCGTTGCCATATTGCGCATGCCCTGCTTGTTCCCAATGTGCAGTTCCATATACCGTCCTATCATTGAATCCTTCGCCACCGATTAACTCCATAATATCAATTTCACCACATGAAGGCCAACCAGTTGATGTTATATTGTCCCCTAACATCCAGATAGCAGGCCAAATACCTTTGGAATATGGGAGTGCAGCTCGTACATCAACCCTTCCATATTTCCATGATTTCAATCCTTGAGTTTTCAATCGTGTTGAAGTGTACTCCTGAGAATTGAAAGTTTCAGATTTTGCGTGAATTTCAAGATATCCGCTGTTCAACGAATAATTTTGATCTGTGTAATATTGTAGTTCATTATTCCCCCAACCTGAAGAGCCGGTTCCGATGTCGAATGTCCAATCTGGCGATAAAGTCGTACCATTGAACTCATCACTCCATACCAACGTGTACCCTGGATAAGTAGATGAAGAAACATATCCAGAAGAAGGTGCTCCCGAAGGTGTTTGGTCCACAAAAATTACCACATTCTCAGAACTTTCAATAAAGTCTAAATGAGTCGTGTTGGCTCTTACCGTAATTTTGTAAGTACCTGACTGAGCAAATGTATAATTTGCAGTACCTGTCTGTGTCTCTACCCAAACTGTATCCGTAAGATCATAGAATACAATAGTATAGAAGTTTGCATTATCTGCAGTAGCATTGACTGTAACATCGCCACTGGTATGAGAAATATCGACCTGTAGATTAGAGGGGTCTACAGGATTAGGAACCACCTCATCTTTTACACATGAAGCCGAGATTAAAAGCATTAATGCCAGAAAGGATAGAAGATTTTTCATTTTAATTATTCGCTTTTTAGTTTCAAATACCACAACAAACCACCTTCATGATGCTTGTACTGCAACTGCATTGTTGTATCTGTCATTTCTAAGATATTGTATGTTCGAACGCCTGTAAAAAACCCAATGAAAGCATTATTGGAAATTGTAATTGAATTTTGGGTTCCTTCGGTTAATTGCCATGATTCATCGAGTTGGTCTGTGTAGGGTGCCGTGTAATCAAATAAATTCTGGAACGAACCTGGAAAAGTTGAAGAAAGACTGTTGTGTATGTACACATCTCCATTGGTAATCATGTCAAATTTGAAAGCGTTCAAATGGAAAACATAACTATCATCATATATTCCACATCCCGGTTTTTCATTGGGATTTGCTGACCACCATTCAGGAATTGCACCGGCTGCACTTTCTGGGTCGGGACCTACACCTATGTGAGCAACTGCTGCGGAATCAACATGCCAAACTTTGAATCCAGGTCCTGATACACCACCGGTTAACATATTGTAAATTGGGTTGTTCAACAATGATAAATCATCCTGATCAATAGTTATCGTCTGTGTAGAACTAACACTACCACCTTGTCCAAAAACAGTTAGTTTTACAATGTATGTTCCTGCATATGGATACTCCCCAACTATATTAGCTCCTTGCTTTTTAATTCCATTGCCAAGATCCCAAAGATATTGCTTGTCTTCACTTGCCGCTGTAAATTCAATAACATTAGCACTGGTTGAGGAAACGATGTAGCTGAATTGTGCATCCGCTGCAGTTGGAGCAGATCCCATTACAGGATCCTTTGTGCAAGAAAACAAAGTAAGGGCGACTAGAATAAAAATCGAAATTCTCATAACTTAAAAATTAATATCCTGGATTTTGTGACCAAGTGCCTCCAGCCAGGTCGATCTCAACTTGAGGAATTGGAAATAATTCATGTTTGCCTGGTAAGAAGCCTGAAATTTTTGTTGACGCTTGTCCAGTTCGCACAAGATCAAAAAATCGATGTCCCTCACCCGATAATTCAAATCTTCGTTCATTGTAAATAACATTCAATGAATTTACCGGAATCCCTTGTATACCAGCTCTGCTTCTAATTGAATTAACCAGCTGTTGCGCAGTGGATTGATTACCAAGTTGAAAATTAGCTTCAGCAAGCATTAGAAGTACATCTGCATAGCGAATCACTCTATAGTTAACTGGACTTGTCAAGTCATTATCTGGCAATCCTATTTCTCCCTGACGCTTAATGTACTTGTTATTGTAATATCCGGTATGACCACCAGCACCTATGGCATAAGAAATTGATTCAGGATTTGGTTGAGCGGCAATAAAAGCCTCAATATCTAAAACAGAATGTCCTCTTCTTGGGTCTGACGAGTTGAATGCGTTGTAAAGATCTTGAGTTGGAAGATTGTAGCTGTTACCATCCCCATAAACTGGACCATTATATTGTCTAATTCCATGAAATCCGGGAGCCGCATTCCCCTCAAGACATATCAAACATCCATAACTTCCACCTTCTAATCCTGAATATTCAATATCGAATACGGTTTCAGAATTATTTTCATTCGAAACTGAAAATAATTGCTCATAATCACTGATCAAAGCATAAACACCACTGTTTTTAACTTCATTCAAGGTATTAGCCGCTTCTGAATATTTTCCCTGATATAAATATGCTTTACCTAAGAGTGCTAAAGCTGCTCCTTTGGAAGCTTTTCCTTTGACTGATGATGTCCATGGTAATACGGATGCTGCAAAGATCAGATCATCCTCTATCTGAGCATACACCTCTGAAGCTGGAGATCTTGGAATATTTCTTGCCTCTTCTATTCCTATTCTTTTGTCAATGATTAAAGGAACGCCTCCAAAGAATTTTACCAGTTCAAAGTAGTAATACGCTCTCAAAAAACGTGCTTCAGCAATCAATTCTCCTTTCCCCGGAAAATCAATTTTATCCTTGTTTTCCATGATGTAATTCACTCGAGTGATTCCAGCATAATTCCATCGAAAAATATTTCGAAGCTCATTATTCACAGCCCCATGTGACATTGCATCGATTTGATGAAGGCCTTGAGAGTCATTTACACTTTCTCCTCCCGCAATAGAGTTATCAGATGCTATTTCACCAATCCAGAGTGATAAAAATGATCCCTGCAAAAGATCATACGCCCCGACTAATGCACGTTCATAATCTTCCTTCGTCTCAAAGAAGTTTTCCGCATCTTGGGTATAAGGCGGATCAACATTCAGGAATTTTTCACATCCAGAAAAGATAACCCCAAATAATCCGATAGTAACGATAAGTATTCCCTTCTTCATATTAAAATGCAATTTGTAATCCAACCATGTACGACTTTGCCTGCGGGTATAAACCATAATCCACACCTGCTGCCAATACACCTGCTGACCCAATGTCTGGATCAAAACCTTGATATTTCGTTAATGTGAATAGATTATTCGCAGAAACGTACACTCTCAAGTTTTCAGTTTTCATTTTCTTCAATATCTTCTTTGGCAACTTATAGCCCAATTGAATGTTCTTCATTCTTAAGAATGATCCATCCTCCACAAAATAGGACGAAAAGACTGTGTTTCTCGTTGGTTCGGTAGTCACTCTCGGATGCTCATTTGTGCTTCCTGGTCCTGTCCAACGATCTATTATATAACCCAATTGATTCGCATAAGGTTGTTGTCTTTCAAAATTCCGGATGATCTCCTGACCGATAACAGCATAGAAATTTGCCGATAAGTCGAATGCCTTGTATTTCATGTTTAGTGCAAGACCCATTGTGAAATCAGGAATTGGAGAACCCAAATTCGTTTTATCTGAATCATCGTTAAAATTAATTATCCCATCGCCGTCCTGATCTACAAAACGAATATCTCCCGGTTTTGCACCCTCCTGATAAACGGTAGCATTATCTATCTCTTCCTGTGTTTGGAAGATTCCATCCATTTCGTAACCAAAGAAATAGCCGATTTCATATCCCTGCTCAAATCGTGTAGCAATATCACCACCAACCCCGAAGCTTGCTCCCGGAATATAATCTACTCCCTCCGGAACACTCATAACGACGTTATTCACCATGGTATACGTGAAGTTGAAGCCTGTTACAAAATCCTTTTTGGTATCCGTTGTATAGCCTAAGTCGAATTCAAATCCTTTATTACTTACATCACCAGCATTGATGATCGGTGGATAACCACCGGGACCATAAGAACCAAGAATTGCTGTAACCTCAGGTTGGAATAAAAGATCGAAAGTATTCTTGATGAAATAATTTGCGGTAAAATCAATGTTCTTTAAAAACGTTAGATCCACACCTACATTGAACTGGCGTGTTGTTTCCCATTTTAAATCCGGGTTAGCTGGTCTTCCAATTGCCACTCCCTGTGTGATGACATCGTCAAATACATAAACTCCTTCGCCATTCAGTAAGGCTCTGTATGCGAAATTTGGAATTTGATCATTCCCTGAAATACCGTAGCTCATTCTGATCTTGAACAAGTCGATCCACTTCGGTTTGAAAAAGTCTTCGTCAGACAATAGCCATGCTCCCGAAACAGTAGGGAAAAACCCATATCGACTGTTCTGACCAAATTTACTTGATCCATCTCTCCTTAAAATAGCAGAGAATAGGTATTTGTATTTGTACGAATATTCAGCTCTTAAAAATGCCGACAGTAATCTTTCTGTGAATTCCCATGACCCTGTATTGTTCAAATACCCACCATCGGCAGTATTTGCAGAAATATCAGCATACTCTATTGAGTTGTTTGGAATATTAAATGCTGTCCCGTTAAGAGATTCTCCTCTTCTCTGGAAAATACTAATACCTCCTGTTCCCTTCACACGATGAACAGAATCAAAAATCTTATCATAATTCAGATAACTCTCATAGGTAAGGTCTGTGAAAGAGGATCTTTCTTCATATACAGCCGCCCCCCTTTCAATAAACACATCTTGAGCAATCTCTACTAATGGAGACTCAAGATCAGCATTCAATGCAGTGTTTGCATACTTACCATCCCCATACCATACCAATGGAGAAAACACTTTCGTGTTCACCTGAGCATAATTATAGTTGAATCTATTCGTAAAAGTTAAATGATCGTTAAAGGTATAAACGAGCTCTTCCTTACCTACAAATTTATTCGCAATGCTCCCATTGTACTGATTGTTGATTTGAGCAATTGGATTAATGATGTCACTAACTTCTTCGAGGTAAGAATAATTACCGTCCGGTGTGTGAACGGGTTCATCTGGGAATGCATTAATGGTATTGTATAAAACTGATCCAATTCCATTCTCCGGTAACGTACTGCGAAAATCATTTGAGTAAAGGAATACAGAATTGAAATCCATTTTCTTCGAAAGTTCAGTCTGGAAATTCAATCGAGCATTGTAACGAGAGAAATTAGCTTTCTCTCCACCAACTATTCCTGTCTGATCAAAATAACCTAAACCAAGAGAATATTTGGTGGTATTTGTTCCACCAGTCAAGCTAATATTATGACTTTGTACAGGAGTTCTTTGAAAAACTGAATCCTGCCAATTTGTTCCCTCACCTAGTTCAGTATTGACATAAGGCATAGGCTGACCACCCAATCCAAACATTTCGTTCTTAATTACAGCATATTCTCTTGCGTTTAACAAGTCCAGTCTTTTAGCCGTCGTCTGTATTCCGTAATATCCGTTGTATTCCACTCTTGGCTTTGCATTGATCCTTCCTTGTTTTGTTTCTACAATGATCACCCCGTTTGCCGCACGAACTCCATAGATTCCCGCTGTTGCGTCTTTCAGAACATTGATCGATTTAATATCCGCAGGATTCAATGCGTTCAATCCTTCTGAATCATAAACGACACCATCAACCAGGATCAACGGATCATTATCACCAAACGTAGAGAGCCCTCTTATTCGAATGTTTGAGCTTCCTCCAGGAGAACCTGAATTGGTACTGATCGTAACCCCGGATACTTGTCCTTGAAGTGCCTGATCCATTCTGGAGACGTTCATTTTTTCAACATCATCGCCCTGCACTTTAGAAGTTGCACCGGTAAATTCTTTGCTTTTCGCTTCACCATATCCAACAACAACTACCTCTTCAAGATCCTGTGCCTCCGAAATCAAAACGACATCCAACTTTGTATTTGATCCTATAAGGCTTTCATACCTTTGGTAACCGATGAAATAGAAAGAGATTGTATCTGTTTCTGATACTCCATCAAGCACATACTTTCCATCAAAATCGGTTTTTGTACCCTTGTTCTTGCTTTTTACGCTAACTGTAACAAATGGCATTACTTCACCTTTTTCATTGGTGACAGTACCACTAACATTGATTTGTGACTGAACAGTGAATGAACATACCAGTACAAAATAGATCAGTATTTGTCTCATACTTTTGAGTTGTAGGAACGAATATAATTAATTATTTTACTATTTACAATAAGTCCATTAATTCAAACTTTTTTCATGCACATATTGAATCAAATCCAATAACTTGTTTGAATAACCTGTTTCATTGTCATACCACGAAACAATTTTAACAAAATCATCTCCTAGCATCATACCGGCATTGGCATCAAAAATGGAAATCCTTTTATCTCCAATGAAGTCAGATGAAACAACAGGTTCTTCAGTATAACCTAAAAAGCCCGATAATTTTTTTTCAGATGCTTCTTTCATGGATTTCTTGATTTCATCATACGTCGTTGGTTTTTTTAAATTAACTGTAAAGTCGATCAATGAAACATTCGATACAGGAACTCGAAAGGAAGTTCCTGTGAGACAACCGTTCAATTCTGGTATAATTTTACCAATTGCAGCCGCCGCTCCGGTAGTGGATGGAATAATATTTTGAAACGCACCCCTTCCTCCTCTCCAATCTTTATTTGACGGACTATCAATTGGTTTTTGAGTTGCGGTAACAGCATGCACTGTTGACATTAAGCCAGACTTTATCCCAAAATTCTCATTTAAAACAAAAGCTATGGGTGCTAAACAATTCGTCGTGCAGGATGCATTTGAAATAATGTTTATTTCACCACTATAATTTTGATGGTTAACACCCATTACATACAAAGGTGTATCGTCTTTTGGGGGGGCAGACATAATAACTTTTCGAGCACCAGCGATCAAATGCTCATTTGCTTTTTCTGACGTCAGATTTA
>JALRFI010000217.1 GCA_023253775.1 Crocinitomicaceae bacterium | reverse complement strand
AGTTGTTTTCAACCATTTTTGAAATGTAATCAGGCAATTCGAACAATTCTTTCGCCTCATCATTCTGACAATTGGCTTTCAAACCGTTTGCTACGTGCACCAAAGTGTCAAGACCGACAACATCACAAGTTCTGAAGGTGGCAGATTTTGGTCTTCCTAATACAGGTCCTGTTAATTTATCGACCTCTTCTACAGTAAGTCCCATACTTTTTACCGCGTGGAACAGCGCCATGATGGAATAAACCCCAACTCGGTTTGCGATGAATGCCGGAGTGTCTTTACAAAGAACAGTCTTCTTACCAAGAATCTTTGAACCATAATCCATCAAAAAGTCAACGATCGCAGGATCAGTTGATGGAGTAGGAATGATTTCCAATAACTGAAGATATCTTGGTGGATTGAAGAAGTGCGTTCCACAGAAATGTTTCTTAAAATCATCGCTTCTTCCATCAAGCATCATATGGATCGGAATACCAGAAGTATTTGAGGTGATCAATGTTCCCGGTGTACGGTATTGTTCTACTTTTTCAAATACTTGTTGTTTGATATCCAGTCGTTCGATCACCACTTCGATCACCCAGTCGCAATCTTTGATCAATGCCATATCATCATCAAAATTTCCGGACTTGATCCTTGTAGCAAAAGATTTCCTGTAAATAGGTGATGGATTCGATTTCAATGCAAAGTCAAGTGATCCATTAACGATCCTGTTTCTAACAGCAGGATGCTCCATGGTAAGACCTTTAGATTGTTCCTCTGGAGTGAGTTCTCTGGGAACGATATCCAATAGAACAACCTGGCATCCGATATTGGCAAAGTGACATGCGATCCTTGACCCCATGACACCAGAACCCAATACGGCTACTTTTCTGATATGTCTATTCATTTGTTTACTATTTTGTTCTTTAATTCTTCTTCTATCAATGCATCCACTTTAAAAGCGACTTCATAGAATGCTTTCATTTTGGATGCTGGAATCTTTGCAAAGATCTTGTCGTTGAAACCTAGTACGAAGTCTCTAACCAACTTTCTCTTTTCGACTCCTTCCTGGGTCAAGAAAACAAGCACCTTTCTTTTATCAATTGCGTCCTCCTTTCGAATGATCAAACCTTTGTCTTCCATTGTCTTTAATGTTCTGGAAAGACTGGTGGGTTCCATTCCCATTTTTGGACCCAAAGCAGTACTTGGAGTACCCTCTTTATCTACATTCATTAAAAGAAAGCCGATAGACATAGTCATGTCATAATCAGCAGCTTTCGCATTATACATTCTGGAGATGCGGTGCCAGGAATGGCGGATCACAAAGTCATACAGAAAATCGGGGTTGTCGCTCATTGCCAAAAAATAATTCGGCTAAAAGTAACAAAAATATTTTATGCATACATAAGTAATTTTAAAAAATTACCATGTTTCTGTGGAGATAAAAACAGTACCCTTAAAATGGGAAACTTTGACTTGATTTTGATTGAAGATCTCCACTTCGTAGATGCCGATCGTTCTACCTCTGCTTACTTCTTTTGCATATGCAGTAAGTGTATCGCCAGGAAAACATTTTTTAATATGGGAGATCGAGGTTTCAATACTAAAAGCTCTGAAGCCTCTTGAATTGGAAGAGAAAGCCAATGCTGAATCTGAAATTGAATAAGTAATTCCTCCGTGAAGTGTTTGATGACCATTGGTCATTTCTTCTGTAACGATTGCTTTCAGCGAACAATGACCCAAACCAACTTCAAGCACCTCAATGCCCAACCATTGGCTGAAGGCATCCTTCTCCATCATTAGTTGAACAATTTCCCGAGGAGACTTCATTTATTCGATAATTGCTCTGCCTAATAGTGTAATGATAGCAAGGCTTACAATGAAAAGTTGGGTTGCCGTCTCATCGTCAAGGGCAGTGCCATCATCATCTTCAGTTGAAACTTCGATGGCCATGAATTGTGTTAAATTGGGTTGATCACAGAATTCCTCCAATAGATCATCATTGTCAGTGTCGAAATAGGTATCAAGAAGTTCGAAATAAGGATCTTCAAATTCATCGATATCGGCCTCGGTCACAGCGCGTAAACGGAGACCTTCCTGAACAAAACATTCGTTCAATAAACAGAAATAATAGATCAGCAGACCTTCAAGCTTTGGGTTATTGTATTCGATCGCAGCAGACATTGCATACCCAAGAAGTGTTTCTTGAGCAAGCGCTACTGTTTCTGAAATTCTTTCCAGTCCATCGTCGTCAAGGTTGTCTATTTTTTTGATCGCATTCTCGATGCTCTGAAGGGATACATGTCTCATAAATCGAATATTTGTTTGACGAAAGTACTTAATTATCAAATGATGCCCTGAAAATGGCTTGGAATACTTTGTTATTTTTGAAGAAATAAATTGATAAATGGCACATTTTAACAAAGATTTCTTGCAGTTTTTCATCGATTTGGCACCGAATAACAATAAAGACTGGTTTGACCTGAATCGTAAACGTTATGAAAATTCTGTTCGAGAGCCATTCCGAAATTTTGTTCAAAGTGTGATAGAAGCAATCGCTGCAGATCATCCTGAACTGGCATGGACCATTGGATACTTGACCTATACTGCGGCAGATCCACGTGGGCAGGAGATGGCTAGATTTTGGCAACGTCGTGGCATTGACACAGTGTTTCTAGGGTTTGAAGATTGGTGGGAAGATGATGTTCAAAAGCAATTCACACGCTGGAACCCTGCAGCAGCCGAGGCAGCATGTTGGAACCTAGCACGTGATTATGATCTTGTTCTCACGCATGATAGTGACGGTGACTATGGACACAT
>JALRFI010000106.1 GCA_023253775.1 Crocinitomicaceae bacterium | reverse complement strand
GGCATCGGTAACGATCAACCCTTTGAAACCATACTCTTCTCTTAACAGCTTGGTAACGATCGTTTCTGAAGTGGTTGCTGGCATTCCTTTCGTATCGTATTTCGGATTGTTTTTCACAGCAATGTGAGCGACCATCACAGATAATACTCCGTTTTTGATCAACGTCGGGTAATTTCCAATCTCTTTCAATTCTCCATCGATCATCTGCAAAGCCTTGTGCGTATCACCTGATACTAATCCGTGGCCAGGGAAATGCTTCGCAGTTGCTATAATGTTGTGTTGTTGCGTCTGTTGAATGAATGCATCCGACCATGGAATGATGTTCGCAGGAACCGCACCGAAGCTTCTGAAACCTACCGTTTTATTTGGAGACATGTCTACTACCGGTGAGAAATTGTAATTGATCCCAATTTCATTTAAATCCTTTGAAATGATATCCGCCACTTCCCTTACCTCATCGATGGATGTCAATTCATTGGCCTTTTTAACCGGTGTAGAACCTGTGATCTTACGATTGACAAGACTTGGCTCGGCATCAGCACTATACAGAAAAGGAAGCGCACCTAGCGAATCATTCATCCCTTCGAATTCGTTGATCCAGTTCGTAAATTGCTCTTTCGTCCCGTTCAACATTAATATTCCACCGATCTGTCTCTTATTGATCAGTGATTTGATCGTAGCTTCAGTTTGGCCTAATCTACCTATTGCAGGCATGATCAATTGCGCCACGATTGCCGTATCATCAAGAGTACTGAAGATTCGCTCAACATCCTGATCCAATTGTTCGTTGTCAGAAAGAAAATCTGTGATCTTAAATTCCACCGATGCATTCTGCTGGTCAACCTTCACGATCGTATTGGTAGTTTCAGCCTTTGCCTCCTTTTTGGTTTCTTGATTTTCAGACTGAGCACATCCCTGAAAGATCAATGCGAAACATACTGCAGAAAGGAGGAAATTATTCATGATTAAAGATTTTATTAACGTACCATCCAAAATTAAGGTGGTTTGACATACCCCTACCTCTGAAATTATCGGTTTTTTGAACAGTGTTGTTGTCAATAACCATTTTATATCCAAAAAGAGGGTGTTTTTCCTTGTTCGCGGTCATTTTTGACAGCAACCCAAAGCGCATGTCGTAAAAGATCAATGTATCCTCTCCTTTCATTTCTGCGGTATAACAACCTTTGGAAATAAACTTTAGGGTTTCTGAATAGTTCTTTCCTTTCCACTTTAGCTGATCCAAAGGAGCTTGATTTTTGGGAACAGTATCAATATCCATCTTTTCAAACGCATAAAAGAGAGATTTGTAACCCACATAAAAGTTCTTTTCATCCTCAACCAGCATCATCCAGTAAAATGAGGTCAATGGCATAGGCGTTACCATATCAGTCTTTATTTCGTAACCTGCCTCTTTAAAATTTGAAGTCGTACCCGACAGAATAAAAAGTTTAACGATCACACCCCACAACAAATACCCCGAGGAATAGTAAATACCAGTCATATTCCATTTCCTTCTTCTTTCTGACTCGCGTTTCGTAAATAGCGCTACCAATAAAAAGAACATAAACGGCACCGTGTAAAGTGGATCGACCACAAAAACAGTGTTAAAAGTGATCCTCGTGGAAATAGGCCACAAGAATTCAGTCCCGTAATTGGTAAACATATCAAGGATCGGATGAGTAATTAAAGTTAGAAACCACAGCCACCTCCAGGTTTTAAGCTCATATTTCTTTTTATACAAATGATAGGTCAACCAGGCGAACACGGGTCCGAAGATGACAGAAAATAAGATCGAATGTGAAAATCCTCGATGCACTAGTGCGGCATCAATGGGATGATAAAATGCTCTTAAAAAGACGTCCAAGTCAGGTATGGTACCCGCTATCGCCCCCCACATGGCTGCCTTCGCTCCCATCTTCCTTCCTGCCACGGCCTCTGCCACTGCTGCACCTAAAACGACCTGAGTCAATGAGTCCATATCTTCTTTCGAGTATTGTTCAATTCAACTAACAAACGGGAACGAAGATAGTTTCAAGTGGTTATATTTGTAGGAAAAAATTACAAGAATGAAAAATGTTGCAGTGATCGGTGCAGGAACTATGGGGAATGGAATTGCCCACGTTTTTGCTCAAACAGGATATCAGGTAAACTTGATCGATCTTTCTCAGACAAGTTTGGATAAAGGATTGGCGACCATCTCCAAGAACCTTGATCGTCAGGTTGCGAAGGAAGTTTTAACTGAGGCTCAGAAAAATGAAACACTTTCCAGAATCAAAACCTTCACTTCAATGGAAGAGGGAGTTAAAGGAGTTGAACTGGTAGTTGAAGCTGCTACAGAAAACATAGATCTAAAGCTGAAGATCTTCGCTGATCTTGATAAATTGACTTCTTCGGAGGTAATCCTTGCTACGAACACATCTTCGATCTCAATTACGAAGATCGCGAGTGTAACTGGAAGAGCTGATAAAGTGATCGGAATGCACTTTATGAACCCTGTGCCTGTTATGAAGTTGGTTGAGATCATCAGAGGTTACTCTACATCAGATGAAGTAACGAACCTGATCATGGATCTTTCAAGAAAATTAGGCAAAGTTCCTGTTGAAGTAAATGACTATCCTGGTTTCGTTGCGAACCGTATTTTGATGCCAATGATCAATGAGGCGATCTATACGTTGTTTGAAGGTGTTGCCGGTGTTGAAGAAATTGACACGGTGATGAAGCTTGGAATGGCTCATCCTATGGGACCACTTCAATTGGCAGATTTCATTGGATTAGATGTATGTCTGGCGATCCTTGAAGTGTTGCACGACGGATTCGGAAACCCAAAGTATGCTCCGTGTCCGTTATTGGTAAACATGGTTACTGCCGGAAAGAAAGGAGTTAAAACGGGTGAAGGTTTCTATTCATGGACACATGGAACAAAAGACCTGATCGTAGCTAATA
>JALRFI010000104.1 GCA_023253775.1 Crocinitomicaceae bacterium | reverse complement strand
CAGGCACTTAGCGATCTAAAAAGAGTCTTAGGAGCATAATTGATTTCTTCACAATCCGCAAGAAATAATTGCGTTTAATACGTAATTTTGAACAAACTTCTCAAGTTGAAACGCCTTTACGTATTTAGTATCCGATCATTTGTAGGTCCTTTTCTGGTTACATTAGCGATTTCAATGTTCATGCTTGTCATGCAATTTTTCTGGAAATATCTAGATGATCTGATGGGCAAAGGGCTCAGTACGGCTGTAATCCTAGAATTGCTTTTTTATATCTCTGCTAGTTTGATCCCATTGGCACTACCATTAGCCATTCTACTTTCCTCAATCATGACATTTGGAAACTTGGCTGAAAATAATGAACTTACAGCTTTGAAATCAAGCGGGCTCTCTCTGTATAGAATTATGAAGCCTCTGATGGTTGTTGTACTTTTTATAGCATTTGGCACCTTTTATTTTGCTAATTATGTTATTCCAGTATCCAATTTGAAATGGCATTCTCTTATTTATGACATTCAAAACACAAAGATCTCGTCGATAATCACGCCAGGAGTCTACAGTAATGAGCTAGATGGTTATGCAATAAAAGTAGATGAAGGGACCGAATCTTCATTTCATGGCATTCTTATACATGATCACACCTCCCCTGATGAGATAAAAACAATTCGTGCGGATGAAGGAAAAATCTATAAATCAGAAAATGGCAAATACTTGTATTTCGAGTTAAAAAAGGGGTATATCGCCGAGGAATTAGAACCACAATCACCGAATTTCTTGCCAAATGGTGAAATCCATCCATCAAAATATAGCAATAGACCATCCAGGAGGTCTAGTTTTTCTCGAGCTACATATAAAATTGATCTTTCTGGCTTTACATTGAGCAGGTCTCAAGAAGACTTGTTCAATGATAAGCATGAAATGTTGAATGTCTTTCAAATCAGTGAAGAAATAGATTCTGTTAAAAGAAACGCAGCGAACATCCAAATGAATTTTTTGGTCGCCATGAAAGCAGATCACCCCTATTTTGAATCATTAAATTATAACGATATTGAAGGTACAGTCAATGAGAATTTGAGGACAAAAAATGAATCAGCGATCTATTTTGATTCATTGAATAGTCAGGATAGACTATTAGCAATTCAAAATGCACAATCCTGGATCAGACGAAAGAATCAAAATATAAAAGGTCAGGAAGATTATCTCGAAGGAATAAATAATGACCTTGATGGATATTGGATCGAATTCCACAGGAAGTTTGCTCTAACATATGCTATTATTGTCCTTTTCTTTATTGGAGCACCGTTAGGAGCTATTGTTAGAAAAGGAGGTTTTGGCACCCCTGTGGTTATTGCCGCATTGTTATTTATGATCTATTTTGTGCTCATAAGTGTTGGGGACAGTCTGGCAAATTCTGGTGTTGTCTCCCCGTTCCTTGGAATGTGGTTCGCATCCATTGTTCTAACACCTATTGCAATCATTCTCATGAGAGCAGCCGCAAATGATTCCCCGGTTTTCAATAAAGAAACCTGGACGAAATTTTTCAGCTTCAAATTCAAAAAAGCATGAAGATTCTCCTCTTAACAAGTAAGCCTATTTTCCCTATTGTTGACGGAGGTTGTCGAGCTAGTCACAATTTTCTTCAATTATTACTTTCAGGAGGTCATAACGTCAAAAATATTACCGTATCAACCAATAAACACCCATTTATAAAGGAAGCCTACCCTCAAGATCTTTTCAATAAAATTCAAACTGTAAATGTCTTTATCGATACCTCCTTTAAGGTCCAAAACGCTCTCCTCGCACTGATTAAAGGGATAAGTTATAATTTCGAACGATTCAATGATCAGAAATGGAATGATCTGGTAATGAATGAAATATCTATTAATCATTTCGATGTAATTATTTTAGATGGCCTTTATTCTTCAGGGCCATTGCCACGCATAATAGAGAAATACAGAGGCAAGATATTTATAAGGGCTCATAATGTCGAACACAAAATCTGGAGTCAATTATCAGAGCATTCAAGAAATCCATTGAAAAAATGGTATTACAAGATTCTTTCAAAGCAATTAATACGAATTGAACAAAAAGTATACTCTTCGGTTGAAGGAATTATTACAATCACTTCAGAAGACGAAAAAACAATTTTAAATGAATTCTCTGTGAAACAAGCATTTACTATTCCTTTTACTCAACCAGAGGTCAATCCAAAAAAAGATTATTCGTGCTGCAACATATTTCATTTAGGTAGTATGAACTGGGAACCCAACAGTGAAGCGGTCAGAGTATTGATAAATGACATTTACCCTAAAGTCAAAAAATCTCTCCCATCGATAAAAATTAAGATAGCAGGTTCCAACATGGATGTCAATAAAATAGATGATCCTGAAAATGGAGTTATCGCAGTGGGATTCATTGAAGACCTCGAAAAATGGTATCAATCTGAAGGCATTTTTGTGTCCCCCATTCAAAGTGGATCTGGTGTTCGGATCAAGATCCTCGAAGCGCTGAATTATGGGATTCCTGTTATTACAACAAGAAAAGGAGCATCAGGGATTCCTGACGAAGGACAAATGCTCATCGTTGAGTCGAATGACGAGATCGTTGAAAAAGTGATAGCTTTATCAACGAATGAAACACTACGAAAAGAATTGGGACAAAAAGCGACTCAATTTATTCAGGATCATTATTCAGTCGAGCAAACATCGAATCGTTTGAATACTTTTTTAAATGGTGGATAGACAAAAACTGGTGGTAATGCTTTCACGATTTCCTTTCCCATTAGAGAAAGGGGATAAATTACGTGCTTTTCATCAGATCAAGGGTTTATCAAAAAAATTTGACGTCTATCTTTTTGCACTGACTGATGAAACCGTTAGCGAAAATTCAAAAAAAGAATTGGAGCCTTATTGTAAAGAAATAAACGTCTACCCCCTATTAAAAACAGGTATATTCATTCGGCTACTATTCGGGATTTTTAAAAGTGACCCTCTTCAGGTTTCATATTTTTTCTCTAAAACTATTTCAAAAAACATCAACGCTGAAATCCAGAGAATAGCCCCAGACCATATTTATTGTCAGTTAGTTCGTGTCGCTAGTTATGTGAAGGATTATCATCAATGCCCTAAAACACTAGACTATATGGATTCCCTGTCAAAAGGTATTGAGAAAAGAATTATCCTTGCTCCTTTCGTGTTGAAATGGTTGTTCAAATTAGAACACAAGCGACTTAAAAGTTTCGAAACCCGAGTTTTTGATTATTTCGAAAATAAAACCATCATTAGTGAAATTGACAGAAATACAATTTTTCATCCCGAACGAAATAAAGTCGAGATCATTCCTAATGGTGTCAACGATTCTTTTTTTAATACACGGATAAATGAGCCAAGATTCGAATTGGTCTTTATAGGAAACTTGAGTTATGCTCCGAACATTGAAACTGTTGACTATATTTCAAAATTCCTTCACGACAGTGACTACAAATGTTTAATTGCTGGCGCATCTCCTTCACGAAGAGTTATAAAAGCAGCTAATAAATGCAGCCAGATCGAATTATTAGGGTGGTTTGACGACATCCGTGAAGCTTATTCTTTGGGAAAACTGTTCTTTGCTCCAATGTTCATTGGTACTGGGATGCAAAATAAACTTCTTGAAGCAATGGCGGCCGGCATTCCATGCATAACAACCCCGCAACCAGCTAAAGCAATTGGCGCTATTCACAAAGTGAATATAGTCATTGCAGAAAATGATGAAGAATTCAGGCATTGGATCAATCTATTACTTACTGATCAAGAATTCTATCAACGAATCTCTGAAAATGGGAAAGAATACGTGAAAAGTAATTTCTCTTGGGATGCATCCGTTGATTTATTGTTGGAGACTTGTATTTGCTGAAACTTCTTCGTTTTGCTCTTCAAAAATGACCGTAGCCTCCTGTGTTTTTAGAAGTGCATTTAAACATATTTTAGGTTACCTATCTGATTCATCTAATTCCTCAATGATTTCTACCAGAATAATCGATTTACTCATAGAGCCACTTTAGTCGTAAGAAACCCCATCAGAATCAATACTACACTTAGAAAAGAGAGACAACACTTTCAACTTCTTAAAGATTTCCTTGACTTTTTACTGGTGAATGAACTGATCCAAAGAGAATCGCAAAAACAGGAACTTAAAGATGAGCAACTATAAATTCTTTTCCTATTTCTTGAGCTCATGACTTGCATTAAGAAATGATAGCAAGTTTTTTAGAAAATCAAGCGAATAGGATTTGCTCAAATCAGGAAGTTTTGTATTTTCACGAGTCAACCACTTTATAATGGCTCTATCTAAACCATCGGTTTTTCTTTTATCTATTGAGCGATTATCAAAATCCAAAGCGATTTCTGATGGAAACATTCATGAAATAACACAGGACATTTTGCATGAAGCTGCTCGGTTATTGAAGGTTGAAAGAGTAAATGCTTGGATCATGGATGATGAAGAATCTGGACTTGATTCTATCCTTGCATTTGACCACGGCGATAAAAAGTTCTACAAAGAAGGACCTTTGAAAAAAAAGGACTTTCCCATCTATTTTGAGCATATTTCAAAAAATGACATCATTATTAGTGAAGATGCTGCAAGTGAAAAGTTCAATATTGAACTTGTCCAGACCTATCTTATCCCACATGATATCGCTTCAATGATGGAAGTTCCAATCATCTCAGAAGGAAAACTAAAGGGAATCATTTGTTTTGAGAACTTGCACAACATTAGGAAATGGTCCAGCGATGAACAACATTTCGCTATTGCGTTAACGCAATTATTGATTCTTACGATCGAAAACAACTCTAAGAATAAATTAAGGGAACAATTGGAAAGGCTCGTGAACGAAAAATCAATTCTCTTAGCAGAGATCAACCATCGCGTTAAAAATAATCTCGCTGTTATTGCAGCCCTAATAAGGGGAGAGATGCATCGAACAAGGGATGATTATCATCATGAACTGTTTGAAAACATTCTTTCAAAGACCTTTTCCTTATCGACCCTTCAAAGTTCAATGTACCATAGTAAGAATTATCAAGAGGTAGATTTCTATGACTTCCTAAAATCACTTTTGGGAAATATTGACAGTACATTCGGGTTTGGTAAAAATGTAAATACTGAAATCAATAGCAATCCGAAGATCAAAATTGAAGTCACCAAAGCCATACCGCTTTCACTTATCACAAACGAAGTGCTTACCAATAGCTACAAATACGCTTTTTCAAAGGATAAAAACAATGACCTAAATATTATTCTTCATCAAAATGAGGACATAACTTCCATTACATTAATTGATAATGGCGCGGGATTACCTGATGATTACAAATCGAAAGGAACAGGCTTTGAATTGATTGAAGGCTTAATTGAACAAATAGATGGTAAGCTAGATATTACTTCTAGTGAAAAAGGAACGAGAATCCAAATTTCCTTCTAATTCACAACATAGAAATTGACTTCTCAAATAAAAAATTGATTACAGCTTTTTTTTGGAAGAAAAAACATTAGTCTGCGACATCTTCGCTAATCTATTAAGAAGAATTGAACGGATTTCACAAAAACCATTAATTTGACACAGTAGATTTCCTTTCCTCAGAGCAAGAAGTGACTAGAAACGACAATGACATAAATGAGAAATAAAGTCTCTTATCACTCTAACTAGGTAACGAAATTAGAATATCAAAAAATGGATCGACAAGACTTTAATCACCTTTATTTTCGCTATCTTCAATTGATGCAGCATTATCATTTAAGTCGTGGACGATTTTCTCTGAAGTCTTTTTCCTTTTTGCGAACATCAGACCGAGCATCATTACAATAACACTTAACAGGATCACCTGAATAACCAAAGATCTGTTTACAAAAGGGATCATTTCATCTGATGGAATCAATACGAACAAGAGGATAGTGATTAACCCTCTTGGTGCAATAAACATAAGTGGCAGAACATCAGATCGAAGGATAAGCAATGTTATAGCCCTTAATACCACTACTGAACCAACAATTGCTCCTGCCCACTTGAGCGTTTCCAAATTTAAAATCTCTTCAGTTTGAATCAGGAAACCAAACAATAAGAAGAAAAGTACACGAATCAAAAATGTCGCTTCAATGACGATATCCTTAAAACGAAAAACTTCCCGTTTCATTCTCAACGGCTTCAATTTAGACACCCATTTATTTTCTCTTAGTTTATCAAGATTGCCGATGGACAAGCCAAATAGCATAATAAAAAGAAGTCCTGGTAAATGGTAAATTTTCGAAACTGAATATATCAATACAACTAATATTAAAATAGGAATGAATTTGATGTGATGTTTGAGTTTTCGCAGCATTATCGACAATCCAATTGTTGCCACTAATGAAACCACAATAATGATTACTATCTGTAAAAAGAAAATAATAAAAGAATTCACATTTATAACTGAATTCCTCAAAAGGAAATTAAAAAAAATCACCCCGAAAATATCCGATAAGCTACTCTCATAAATAACGAATGATTTTCTTTCCGAGCCGAGATGGCTAACACTTGGAATGGCGATAGCACTTGAAATAATTGAGAATGGAATTGCATTGGTCAAACTTTCTCTCCATCCGAATCCACCGTATACATGAAACGCATAAGCTAATCCAAATGCAAATATCATCATAGGCACAAACGCCATGAAAAGTGATTTCTTGATGATCGGAATCGTGGACTCCTTCAGATCGAGCTCCAAAGAACCTTCGAGCACGATTAGTATTAATCCAACCGTTCCTAAAACAGGCAATAAATCCGATAGATCCGGTATCCTAATTTGAAACATCATGGATGCATGATTCACAAGATAACCGAGTCCTAAAAGAAGAATAACTGAAGGAATTTTTGTAGTACTAGCAGTTAGATCGAAAATGTATGCGACTAATAATAGTGTACAAATTGTTATGATAATCTCGTTTGCCATGAAAATTCCAGTCAACGAAGATAAATAAATATGTTCATTAATGAATGAATAGTACCCAGAAGCATTGAAGAGATATAAGCCAAAGCAATTAAATTACTAATTTCGCAAACGCAACGTAACTATATGAAAAGTAGGCTTGACACCATAGAAGAGGCAATTGAAGAGATCAAAAATGGAAAGGTAGTGATTGTCGTGGATGACGAGGATCGCGAAAATGAAGGTGATTTCCTTACTGCAGCGAGAAACATAACTCCCGAGATCGTCAATTTCATGGCCACTCATGGAAGAGGTTTGATCTGCGCCCCACTTGTGGAAGAGCGTTGTGATGAATTAGGACTTGAATTAATGGTGAAGAGCAATTCTGCCACTTACGAAACTCCTTTTACCGTATCTATTGATCTTATTGGACATGGATGTACCACTGGAATTTCTGCCTCTGATCGTTTTAAAACGATTAAGGCACTCATCGATCCTACTACCAAGCCTGAAGACTTAGGCAAACCGGGCCATATATTTCCTTTGAGGGCCAAAAAAGGAGGAGTATTGAGAAGAGCGGGACATACTGAAGCAGCGATCGACCTTTCAAGGTTAGCTGGTTTTGAGCCAGCTGGAGTGATAGTTGAAATCTTAAATGATGATGGCACAATGGCCAGACTGCCTCAGCTACTTGAAATAGCCGAAAAATTTGACCTCAAAATAGTTTCCATTGAGGACTTAATCAAATACAGAATAAAAAATGAATCACTCATCGACAGGGTTGTTGATGTGCAAATGCCAACTTCATTCGGCGACTTCAATCTTGTTATGTTCAAGGAAAAAAACACAGGACAGGAACACCTTGCTCTTTTAAAAGGGACTTGGAATCTGGATGAACCGATACTTGTTAGAGTTCATTCTTCTTGCTTGACAGGAGATATTTTTGGTTCATGTCGTTGCGACTGTGGGCCTCAACTGCACAAAGCCATGGAAATGATTGAGGAGCAAGGAAAGGGTGCGATCATATACATGAACCAGGAGGGTCGTGGAATTGGCCTGTTAAACAAATTAAAAGCCTACAAACTTCAGGAAGAAGGCTATGATACCTTAGAAGCTAATTTAAAGCTAGGCTTTAAAGGAGATGAAAGAGATTATGGTATTGGTGCGCAGATCATTCGCGATTTAGGTATTTCTAAAATGCGTCTTATGTCTAACAATCCAACAAAACGGACAGGTTTGGTTGGTTATGGGCTTGAGATTGTAGAAAATGTGGCACTTGAGATAGAAAGCAATACTCATAATGAGCTCTATCTGAAAACAAAAAGAGACAAAATGGGTCATAGTCTCAAATTAAAGAAATGATCCTCGAGGCAAAAAATATCATTAAAAAATATTCAACTCTTGAGATCCTTAAGGGTATTGACCTTTCTATTGAGCACAAAGAGGTAGTTTCAATTGTGGGATCCTCTGGCGCAGGAAAAACGACATTATTGCAGATTCTTGGCACGTTAGACAAGCCTGAGAGTGGAATTCTACTAATAGACGGAATTGAACCATTTCAGCTTTCAGCCTCTAAATTGTCCGGTTTTAGGAATCGATCAATTGGATTTATCTTTCAGTTTCATCAATTATTACCTGAGTTCTCAGCACTTGAAAACATCATTCTTCCTTCTCTTATCCGTGGAGACAACATGTCTGATGCGAAAAAAAGAGGAATGGAATTATTGGCTAAGCTTGGAATTGAGAACAGATCAGAACATAAGCCAAATGAACTTTCAGGAGGCGAACAGCAACGAGTTGCCGTATGTAGATCTTTGATCAATTCTCCAAAGATCATTTTTGCAGATGAACCTTCTGGAAATCTGGATTCAAAAAATTCTGCAGAATTGCATCAGTTATTCTTCGATCTCAGAGATGAATTTGGACAAACATTCGTAATTGTCACGCACAACGAAACATTGGCAAATATGTCTGATCGAAAGCTTTTCATGAGAGATGGCATCTTCATAAGCTAATGAATCGCATTGAATTAAAAGAATTTCTTGATCATAAGGCGGATCTCTACGAATCGCCTTCGTTTATTGAAACAGATCCTATTCAACTTGTTCATAGGTTTCGCAGAAAAGAAGACAGAGAAATTGTAGGTTTCCTAATTGCGACTATCGCATGGGGTAATCGAAAGATGATAATTGATAGCGGAGAACGGCTTTTATCTATCATGGGAGAATCGCCGTATGATTTTATCATGGAATATTCCCCTAAAAAAAAGGAACAAGTATTTACTCACAGGACCTTTAAAAATGAGGATCTAAACACTTTTTTCCTTGGATTAAACAACATATACAATCAAGGAGGAATGGAAAGTGCATTCGGAGGGGAACAACCGCTCAATATGGCGGATCGCATCCTAAGTTTCAGGTCAAAACTACTTTTCCCTCCTCACTTAAAAAGAACTGAAAAGCACATCGCCGACCCATCAAGAAATTCTGCTTGCAAAAGAATCAACATGTTCCTCAGATGGATGGTCCGTTCAAATCAAAAGGGAGTGGATTTTGGAATTTGGGAATCAATTTCACCAAAGGAACTCTACTTACCTCTTGATGTACATACCTCTCGAAATGCCAGAGATCTTGGTTTACTCAACCGAAAACAAGACGATTGGAAGGCGCTAGAAGAACTTATGTCAGTCTTGAGAGAATTCGATCCAGATGACCCAGTTAAATATGACTTTGCACTGTTTGGAATTGGTGCTTTTGAAAAGTTTTAAACACCTCAAGGGAACCTACAATTTTAGCTGAATTTTAGCTATTTTTGGAGTATGAGATTCGTTTACCCTGAGTTCTTATGGGCGTTTGCAACATTATCGGTTCCAGTGGTTATTCATCTTTTCAATTTCAGACGTTACAAAACGCTTTACTTTTCCAGTCTCAAGTTTATTAAAAAGGTAGACCAAGAAACACGATCAACAAAGAATCTCAAACACCTTTTAGTTCTTGCTGCTCGACTATTAATGATCTCTTCTTTGATCATTGCTTTCGCCCAACCTTACATCCCGGTTAAGGATGAATTAAATGGTGGAAAGAATGTTGTATGTGTCTATCTTGACAATTCATTTTCAATGACAGCCAAAGGAACAGAAGGTGAATTGATTTCAGAAGCACGCGAAACAGCCAGAAAAATTATTGAACGATCTCCGGATGATATCCTTTTCATGGTATGTTCCAATTTATTGAATGGGATTGAAAAAAGATTGGTTTCCAAAGTTGAAGCACTCTCCTACCTTGATAAAATAGAACCGAACGGCCTAAGAAGAGAAATTCCTCAAGTCATTGAATGGCAAAAAGTGGCTTTGCAACAAGCAGAAAAACAAGAAACAAGGATTGGAACAGTTCAACACGTGATATTGTCTGATTTTCAAAAGAATTCTTCAGGTCTTTCAAAACTTAAATCGGATAGCTCGGCCTATTACTATCCAATTGTTTATTCTCCTCAGGAATTTTCAAATCTATTTATTGATACCCTTTGGTTTACTAATCCAATAAGAAAACCTGGTCAGCTCAGTGAGCTCAATTTTCGTGTTGTAAATGATGGTCCTGAGGACCTTACCAATGTTGAGGTTTCTGTTAAAATTGGCGAATTGGTAAAGGATGTTTTTGTTGACATACCATCAAAAACTCATACAGAATCCAGAATCAGTTATACAGAAAAGAAAATGGGTCAGTTTCATGGATCGATCACGGTTAATGATAAACAGCTTTTCTGGGATGATGAATTCTATTTTTCCTATACTATTGATAAGAATAGTCTAGTACTGGTAATCAATGAAGAAGAAAATAATAAACAGAACATAAAATCAATTCTTGACCTTGAAAGCTACTACATCACCAAAGAAAAAAGTATTGGTGAAATAACTTTGAATGATTTTTCCAACGTTGATCTTGTAATCATAAATGGACTTAATGACCCCAGTTCGGGAGTTGTTTCCATGTTGAATGAATTTATCAGTGGTGGAGGATCAGTTTTTCTAATTCCTGGCTCAAAACCAAATTACAATTCCTGGAATGCACTTTCACAGAAATTGTCTCTTCCAACGATCACCGGGATTTCTGAAAGTGGGAACAAGATAAGATCGATCACCTATAAAGACCCATTTTTCAAAGGGATGTTTGATAAAGAGAAAACAGATGTCAGCATGAATGCTTTTAAAAAGACATTTGCAGTTAATCTTTCTAATTCATCAGCAAACAAACTTATTGAACTTCAAAGTGGAAAACCTTTATTTGTTAAATCAAGTCAATCGGGAAATTCTTACTTATTATGTTCTTCATTAGATGAAACCTTCGGATCATTTACCTCCACTTCGTTATTTCCTTCTATAATTCTTAGAGCGGGAGAATTAAGCAAACGTCAGAGTCCCCTTTATGTCACTATTGGTGAAGAGACAGTTTACCCGATTTACAACAAGTCCAAAACAGAAAGACCAATTCAAATAAAGGGTGACAAGTCTGAGTTCATTCCTAAGAATGATACACGCGGTTCAATTCATACTATTTCTTTAAGTGGCACTGAGGCCATCGAAACTTTGAAGGCAGGAACCTTTGAGATCATTGACGAAAACAGAATAGGATTTATTAGTGTCAACAATGATCGAAGAGAGAGTAAAGTTGAACTTTTCAACCAAAATGAAGTAGGCGAAGCCTTCGGAAATGCAGATATTCCTAATGTTTCTGTGAAATTGGTCTCAGATGGTCAAAGTTCTGTTAATATTGATCTTGAGAAACCGTTTGAATATTGGAGACTATTTGTCATTTTCGCATTGATTTTTCTGCTTACTGAAATCGCATTATTAAAATTCTGGAAGTAAAAATTATGAAGATCCTCATTAAAAAAGCAACTATTCTAGACCCGAAATCAGATTTGAATGGAAATGTTAAAGACATTTTGATTGTGGATGGAATGATTGTCAGAATCGAATCTGATATTCATGAGGATGCAGATCATTTAATTGAAAGTGATAACCTTCATGTTTCGCAAGGATGGGTGGATCTGAAAGCACATTTTTGCGATCCGGGAGAAGAGCACAAAGAAACGATTGAATCCGGGCTAGATGCTGCCGCATATGGGGGTTACACGCATATTTGTGTACTGCCTACTACGAATCCCCCGATTGATGGTAAAACCAAGGTAGAGTATTTGCTTCGTAAGGGTGATGGACATGTAACGACAATTCATCCGATTGGTGCAATAACGGAAGGGATAAAGGGAGAAAATCTTGCAGAGATGTTCGACATGTATTCTAGCGGTGTGCGTTTGTTTTCCGACGACCTTCATCCTGTGAACTCAGGTATTATGTATCGTGCTTTGTTGTATAGTAAGAATTTCAATGGAAAGGTCATTGCTTTTTCCAGAGATCATTCATTAGCAGGGAAAGGAATGGTAAATGAAGGTGAGGCATCTACCAGAACAGGACTGAAAGCTGACGCAGCAGTTGCTGAATCAATACAGATCGAACGAAATCTCAGATTATTGGAATATACAGGAGGTCAATTGCATTTAACTGGGATCTCCTGCAAAGAGGGTGTCCATCAGATTAGAAAAGCTAAAAAGAAAGGATTGAATGTGACTGCAGATGTCAACCTAATGAATCTTGTTTACAATGAGAAATCAGTGCTTGGATTTGCATCCGATTTCAAGGTGATGCCTGTTCTTAGGAGAGAAGAAGACCGTATTGCTTTATGGGATGGATTAAATGACGGGACAATTGATTCGATATGTAGCGATCACAGGCCAATGGACAAAGAGGAAAAAGACGTTGAATTTGATCACGCATCTTTTGGAGGATTGCAATTACAAACTGCATTTGGGGCTCTTTTATCATGCAAAGAAGCTGACTTGCATAAAATCATCGAGTCCATTTCTATTAAAAGCAGATTGATTGCAGAAATTCCTTTACATCCAATACAAGAAGGTGAAAAAGCTGATCTAACAGTATTCAACCCAAAATCACACTACATTTTTGAAAAATCAAATCTGATTTCAAATACTACGAACAGTCCGTTTATTGGAAAAACTCTAACAGGTAGTATATTGGCAGTAATTAATAAAAATAAATTAGCGATCAGATAATTTTGTCATGGACAATTCAAGTTCGTTTTTAAAGCAGTTTTGGAAGGATAAGCAGATGGTAGGTGCTGTAACCCCTAGTTCAAGATCATTGGGAATGAAAATGATTCGTAATCTCGATTTTGAAAATGCAAGGGTTGTTGTTGAACTTGGACCAGGAACAGGAGTGTTTACGGGACTTATTCTGGAGAAAATGCATCCTGATGCTGCTTTGTTGGTTTTTGAATTGAATGATCTGTTTTATAATCAACTGAAAAATAAATTTATCGATCCTCGTGTTCATATTATTCATGATACCGCAGAAAAGATCGAAGATTATCTTGTTCAATATAATCTTGGAAAAGCAGATCTTGTAATTTCCTCCTTGCCATTAACGATGTTTCCCACCGACCTGAGAGTTTCAATACTTCAAGCCTCGAATCGCTCATTAACCGAATATGGTAAATACGTTCAATTTCAATACTCCTTATTGGCAAAGAAGCAAATTAAACATGTTTTTAACGACGTGAAAATTGGGTTTACATTGAGAAATTTTCCTCCGGCGTTTATTTACACTTGTAAAAAACAACAATGATTTACAGGTATTTCCTCTTAAATAAGCCATCTTCAACAATAAAAAGGAAAATAATCACTGTTACTCAGCCAACCTATCATTAAAATAAATCGTCTTCGGATTGGTACAATTATTGGCTACTTTGATTTAAGTATCAATTAAAAATCTGAGCCATGAAGACAAAAATTGACATTAGAAAAGTACTTTCCAATCAAGGAAAGAAGGGTGTTAAAAAGTATGGAAGTTTTGATCAAGCTTTACTTGGTCTTGGTATAAAATCCAAAACAGGCCGGTAAATCTTACATATCAAATCCTCCATCACCTCCTGAACCACCTTTGGATTTGGACATCTCCAACTTACCAAACTTGTAACTGAATGTGACGTAATATCTTCTTGTCAACCATTTAAAGGTTGATTCCTGATAAATAGAGGGCTGATCGATTCTTAAATAGAATCCTTGTCTGTTGAAAATATCAGTCACTCTAAATCCAAGACTTATCTTTCCCTCTTTAAATTTCTTTTCTCCAGACAAATTTAATGCACCCTTGCGCTGTGCTACACCTTGTATCGTTATTCTCGGAGCATTGTAATTATAATTTAATTGAAGGGTCGCCGTTTTCTTCCAAAATTCCAGCGATCCCGAATACTTGATACTCCAGTTATAACTTTGAGTATTGAACAACAACTCATTTCCTTCATCCACGTATTGCATATAGTTCACATTCCCAGAGATCGTATTCCTCCACCAAGTAAAAGGTTTATAAACCACAACCGCTTCGAATCCTGTACTATGACTTTTGTTAATGTTATTGAAAGTCATGGCTGACGTATTGTCTTCATAGAACAATTTAACTCTGGTAATCACACCTGTCGTGTAGCGATAAAATATACTTGTTGTAAGAGTTAATTTCTTTTTCTCGATTGAATATCCCAAATCATATGAGTCAATGAACTCGGGCTGAAGATATGGGTTACCTCTTCTCAAGTTGTAGGGATCTGCATAACTCGTAAATGGATTCAATTGGTCTGCACCAGCTCGGCTAATCCTTCGGCTATAACTTAAGCTTAATTCATTTTTATCTTTCAAAGCGTATCGAATATGAGCCGATGGAAATAAATTAAAGTAATCATTTACAATACGAATTGAGTCACTCACAAGGTCTGGAATCTGGTAAGCCTTTTCTACGCGCAAACCACCCTGATATTTCCATTTACCCCTCTCCTGGCCAAAGATTCCATATGCACTAAAGATTCTTTCGTTGTAATTGTAAATAAAATTAGCGAGAGTGTCTTCCAGATAAGGATCTGCAAAAGACGTTCTTGATTCAGAGTACGTATCTACGCTTTGAGCCCTCATGATCATTTTAGCACCAGCCTCCATTCGACTGGCGATCTTCGGAAACAGATAAGTGAAGTCAGATTGAGCGGTAGTAATGTTATTGGTCTCCAAATTAGTCAATCGTTGATCAATCACGGGTTGACCAAGAGATACCGTATCTAGCGAAAAGTATTCCTGTAAATAATATCCTTCAATATTTTCTTCTCCGAGTGACTGATTAACATCAAAAATTAGATCACCTCGATCTTCCTTGAAATCAAGTTTGTAATTAAGATTAAGATCAAGATTTTTTCTACTCGACGGATCGAAGGAGTATCTATTCCATAATTGGAGTCCATTTCCATTTCCATCGGCCGTTCTATTCCACTGGTCACCAGTTCTGTCTCTTTGACCTAAACTTCCGGTCATGGTAAATCCAATAACATTCCTTGGCTTGATGTAAAAATCAGCGCCCATATTTAATGTTTGCCCTGCATTCAGATCCGTACCAACTCTATTCTGATCAATGATCAATACTGATCCGTCCGAGAAGATCTGCTCAACATCTGAATAATTATTCCTGTAACCTTCAAGATAGTTTCCTGAGTACGTCCCAAATAAATTCACTTTAGCATTCCGGTAGCTTAACGAAGCTGACCCATCAATTGTATTTCCACCATCAAAGTTGCCTGAACCAGTATTTAAAGAGAACATTCCATTGATGCCTTTGAGTTTATTTTTTTTCAAAACAATATTGATAATTCCTGAAGTTCCATCCGGATCATATTTCGCAGAAGGGTTTGTTACTACCTCTATTCTTTCTATAGAACCTGCAGGCAATGCGTCTAGTAGTGTTTTACCATTTCCACCACTCAAACTGCTTGGTCTTCCATCAATTAAAACGGTAACAGTTCCATTACCTCTCAACATAATATTCCCCTCCTGATCGACTTCCACCGAAGGAATATTATTCAGAACATCGTTGGCTGATCCTCCTCTCACAGAAAGATCTTCACCCACATTATACACTTTCTTGTCGATACCGGCCTTTAAAACATCAAGAGTCCCTACAACCTTTATTTCATCAAGATTAAGTGAATTATCCAGTTTGATTTTAACTGTACCAAGGTTTGCGGATGGAATATCAGTACTCAGCTCTATTCCTGGAATGGTATCATTCGTGTATGCCGAATAGGAGATCACACCAAAGTATTTTCCAAATGGAATATTCTCGATCGCTACTTTCCCATTCACATCTGAGTATGCGCCAGTTCTAACTGTAGAATCAGATGAATTCAAAAGACGGAAGGAAGCGTATTCTATAGGTTGTCCCGATTGTTGATCTACCACTCTTACGGATAAGATCCCCATGTTTTGTTTACCACCCTGTGCATTCATTGAAAAACAAAAAACCAGGAATGTAAAAACTACTAAAATGTTTCTCACGTTAAATTTCTTTGCTGAAGGATGCTCTTACTTTGTCCAATAAATCTGAGAGCATTTCAGATTCCTGATCTGTCAAGTTCAAATCCATTATTGAATTTGCATCCAATTTTATATCGATTTCAACTAATAGCTGAAGCCCTTTCTTTGTTATTTCAACGTATACAACTCTTCTGTCTTCATTGCATCTAACTCTTTCGATCAACCCTTTCTCGATGAGTTTGTCCATCAAACGAGTCGTGTTAGGAGACTTTTCAACCATTCTATCTTTGACACTATTCACATTCAATGCAGATTTAGCTCCACGAAGAATTCTTAAAATGTTGAATTGAGGCATAGTCAGTTCATACTGGGCCATGAAGTTGTTTTGAATATTGCCGAGAAAATTTGATGTATAGCGAAGATTTACGGTTGCCTTTTGCTGTGCCGACTTGAAGTTGGTTTGAAATATATCTTCAATTTTCATGGTACAAATATAATTACCATGGTATTATTTTCAAAGGAGATAATTACATCCATTTCGCACTGAGCTGCTCCTTTTTCAACGGCTCAGCAGATTTAATCCTAAAAGTATATTCACCGGGAACAAGATCTATGAAATTATCCTCAAATTCTACACCGGGGATTTCAGCAAGAATCCAAAAATTACTGACGTATTTTTTGACCTTTAATTTCACGATATAATTTCCATCTCCAACATCTTGGAGATCGATAACTACATCGTTCTCATTTGCTTTGGTATAATCTTTTACCAGTCTTGAAAAGGATCTTTTAAAAAGTTGTCCATTTTGATCTTTCCATTCAAAGGAGATCAAAGTATTCATGTCTTTTAACCCTTCCAAAGGTTTCATACAAATCTTTGACCTTTCAAAACCTTTAACCAATTGTCCTGCATCATTCGTGAACAATAATTTTCCGTTCAGATCAAATACGGAATAACTTAACTGACACATAAATGTGTCTAACACATCCGAAACAAGATGATATTTTGATTCGACGCCTTTACCTGTTGATAAAACTGCAACCGACTGATAATCTTTTTTCACCCAATATTGCAACGCCTTCCAGTTGAAATAATGGTCCATAGAAGACCATGTCGGCGCAGGCCAACAATCATTCAATTGCCAATACAATGTCCCCATACATCTCGGCGCATCAAGACGATGTCCAGTTACAGCCATACTCACAGCGGTGGCTTGAGTTAACTGAGAATAGTAAACAAAATCCTCAAAACTCTCTGGCATTCCAAATAACAATTTTGCGTGCTTCAAGATCATGAGATTCCCTACATAACTTTTCTGATGGTGTTTCATAACCTCTGATTGCACATCCCAGTCTTCTTTTGTTGAAAATTTACTTAACGTTGAATACTCCGGGAAACTCTGAAAGCCATATTCTGCATTGAATCGCCCTACTTTCAGCGCAAAATTCTCCATTGGGTCTTTTCCATGCCAAACTCCCCAATAATGCTGAGAACCATGATTATAGAATTCTTCTTTACCCCAATTGCTAAGCGGAGAAGTATGAACATACGGTGTTGTGGTATATTTATTCATTAAAGATGGTAATAGCTGCTGAAAAACACGCTCATAGCTCCGCTCTACCTCCTTTGCATCCTTTCCATAAATGTTATACCTCACCTGAAAACCCCAGTTTTTCCAGGCAACATCAACCTCATTGTTGCCATTGAATAAAACTACAGAAGGATGTGATGAAATTCTGGGAATCTGATAATTAAACTCTTCTTCAATATTATGCAAGAATTCCTGATCACCCGGATATATTGCACATGCAAACATGAAATCTTGCCAGACCATAATCCCTAACTCATCACACTTTTCATAAAAAATATCATCAGGATAATACCCTCCACCCCATACTCTCACCATATTGAAGTTCGATGATTTCATGTTTTCAATCATTCGGACAATATCATCATCTTTTACTCTTGATGGAAAAATATCTTGTGGAATGTAATTGGCTCCTAAGCAGAAAATACGACGACCATTTACACTAATTACGTAACTGGTACCCCATTGATCAGTTTCCTGAATTAACTCTGAGGTACGAACACCAAATCTAACTGGCAATTGATGAATAAGGTTACCGCTTAGGTCGGATATCGTCCAAATATCATCGTACAAATTCTGTTCTCCTTGTCCATTTGGCCACCAAAGTTTTGGCTGCTCCATCCAAACCTCTCGAGTCACTTTCGTAAGCCCTGTTTCGTATTTTTCTTCTCCGAATAATTCACTCTTCCATATAATTCCATTCGTCAAAGGCTGATTAAACTCGAGCATCAAAGACAAATGAGCTTCATCTTCTAAAATTGAATTCGTTGTTACATTTTTCAAGAGGACCCTAAGCTGATCTGAGATCAATAATTTCACTGGCTTGATAAAACCTAAGGTATTCATCCTGAGGGCCCAATCCCAACCAAATTGATATTGAGCTTTTCTTGTATATGGAGCTACCGCAACTGGGTGCGCATCATTAGGCGCCGGCAAATGGTACTTTGAACTATCATACATCTCCTTGTGATAGATCACTGGTGGATAAAAGATCGCCTTTAATTCATTCTTTGCTTTTAGTTGATCTTTATTTAGCCTGATGATATATGGTCGAAAAGAATTACAGGCAAAAAATAGGATAGAATCATTCAAATACACGTCTGCATAGGTATCGATCCATTGAAAATCCAATTCAATGAATTCACTGTTTAATTGAGCTTCTGTCAGATCAAAAGAAGATCTGAATTCCCAGATATGCTCTTCGATCCATCCATATTTCTCTTCATTCTTTCCATAAAACGGATCAGGGAGCTCACCTTTCGCTAACAAGACTTCCTGAACAGATCCCTTTATTCCGGCATTAATCCATTCATTGGAAACAGGATGTTTGAATTCCCAATTCAGAACCTCTTGGGCAAATGAATAATCTGTCATTAAAAAAGTTATTGAACACAAAAAGAAAAATCTCAACATATTACCAATTCCTATTAAAAGGTGAATCAACCATTTTCTCAGTACTAACCATTTTTAAAGCATAGTTGAAACCATTATAAACTGAATGTGCTCCTACATTTCCATTCTTATCGATAGCAAGGAAACAACATTGTAAATTTGTAAGATCATCATGCTTAGAAATGATTCTCTCTACCGCCAATCGACAAGCATCCATTGGAGAATAACCTTGTCGCATCAATTCAACTACTGTATGACTACCAGCAATTCGAATGATGGCTTCTCCAAGACCAGTTGCACATGCCGCTCCTATTTCATTGTCCACAAACAAACCTGCACCAATTATTGGCGAATCGCCCACTCTTCCATGCATTTTATAAGCCCATCCACTTGTTGTGCATGCTCCACTCAAATTCCCGTGCGCATCCATAGCAAGCATTCCGATGGTATCATGATTTTCATGATTGATCTCTGGGCGTTTATTCAATTCTTTTTGTTCTTTCTTCCATTCCTTCCATTGCTTGTTCACTTCAGGGATTGGCGTCTTGATCTTCTGAAAACCTTGATCCAAAGCAAATTGTCGGGCGCCTTCACCTACAAGCATAACATGCTGAGTCTTTTCCATTACCGCTCTTGCTACACTTATAGGATGATCTATCCCTTCAAGAAAAGCCACAGATCCGCATCTTGATTTATCGTCCATTATACACGCATCCAAAGTTACATGACCATCTCTGTCCGGCATTCCACCGATACCCACGCTTCTGTTGGTAAGATCTGCCTCAGTTACTCTAACTCCTTTTTCAACTGCATCGATAGCAGAACCACCATTTTCCAGCACCTTCCATGCTTCTGCATTCGCAGCTAAACCGTGGTTCCAAGTGGAAATGACAATTGGAGTGGATCGTTTGGGCTCTGAGTCGAACGATTGCTTTATTAACTCCCCTGCTTCGAGTGGCTTGGTCAAACCGATAGCCGTTCCTACCAGTCCAAGCTTAAAAAATGTTCTTCTTTTTAGCATTATGTCAATTTTGTTTTTTGAGTTCATTTGCCAACCATTTCTGGTATTTTCTTGCAAAGTTCAAATGAGTTGCATATTCCTTGGCAAAGTCATGACAACCTGAATAATCTGCCTTGGCCATCATGAAAATATAATCATGCTTTTCAGCGTTTAATACCGCGTCAACCACCTGTGCAGGTGGTAAGTTAATAGGTCCGGGAGGAAGACCATCAATCTTATAGGTATTATATGGACAATCAATATCCCGGTGTTCGAATAATAAACGTTGAACCCCATTTAATTGATCTCCCCAACAAAACTTGAATGTCGGATCACTTTGCAATTTAATACCTTGTTGAATTCTATTCAGATATAACCCAGCGATTTTGGACCATTCATCTGGAATTCTGTCTTGTTCACCATAAACAATACTTGCCAAAGTAGTCGCTTGTGAAGGACTTTTCAGACCGATTTTCTTTAGTTTTTCTTTTCGCTCCTGATTCCAGAAATTCTTGAATTCCTGAGCCATTTTATCTACAAAGACTTTCTCATCTGTATCGTAATACATTCGATAAGTATTGGGCAAAAACATGGCTGGAAATTCTTCCGCTGAAAAACCATATTTTTCCATTACTTCCTTTCCTTGAAGATAATTGATCAATGTTGCACTATCGATATAGATCTGTCTTGTGGCTTTACCTGCAAGTTCTTTCAGATCTCTACATTTATTAAAAGTGACATCTACTTCTACTTCAGCATTCCCATTTCCTGCTGAATTCAACTTGAACCCATTCAAAACATTACGATACTGAACACAAGGTGAGATGATGTATTTCCCTAAAGCAATACTTCCCTCATTTATGCCTTTGTAATCTCCAACAGCAATAAATGCATCAATGTCATCTATTATTTCTTGTTCAAAAAGCATATTCGCCAAATCTTCCAAATCAGTCGATTCAGAGAGATAAACTGTCTTTTCCGTTTGATTAATTGTCGTTTGTCTACTCTTTGAAAAGAGAAAAAGTTTAGGAAGAAGAATAAAAGATCCGATGATAATTATCGAGACCCCGGCAATAAAGATCAATCTTCGTTTAGACATAATTGAAACATTACTTCATCAATACGTTCTTTCTTGTGAAAGAACCAATTCTTCCTCCTTCCCACTTCCGTAAATCCGCATTTATTGAAGAGTATCAAACTTTCGTGATTATCCGCTTGCACAGAGGCATATAAATTCTCTAAAGACAATAACTTTCTTGCATAGACAATAATCAAATCAAGAGCCTCGCTGGCATATCCTTTATTTCTATGTTGACTTTCGCCAATTAAAATCCCAATAGCTGCTCGTGAATGTCTAAAATCAGCATCGTAGAGATCTACAGCTCCGACTGCATCGTCATTTTCGTTCAAACAGATCATAAGTCGCAACATTCCGGTCGATCTAATATGTTGCTGCTGTTCTATTAGCTGAAGAATCCCTTGGATGGAAAAAGGCACTTCAGTATCTGTCACCTTCCAGTGTTCAGGATTATTTTCCCAAAGCATTAAGCGTGTCGCATCAGATGGCTCAACAGACCTCAGGTAGATACTTTTTCCCTTTAGCATTTTTCAGATTCTTAATTCGTTGATTGATCACCTCTCGATCATACTCCTCCAGCCCC
>JALRFI010000064.1 GCA_023253775.1 Crocinitomicaceae bacterium | reverse complement strand
GACTTGCTGCTGGAGCATCGTATTCGTTCATAGTAACCAACGATCTTGGTTGTACTTCTTCTGCATCAACATCAGGAGTTCTTAACGCGCAACCGGCAACTCCATCTGCTCCAATTGTAGGAACAGTAACTCAACCGGATTGCACAATACCCTCAGGTTCAGTTGAATTAAATGGGTTACCTTCCGGCACTTGGACTATTACAGATTCCTATAATGTAACTTATTCCGGATCAGGAATTAATACTGTTATTTCAGGATTGTCTCCAAATCCGTACTCCTTCACCGTAACCGACATAATATCAGGATGTACTTCAATTGCTTCTAACCCAGAGGCCATTATAACAGCTTTATCTTCGGTTCAAGAACCCATAATTACCAATATTTCGCAACCTAATTGCAACAATGCTACTGGAACAATAGAACTAAGTGGTCTTCCGGCTTCAGGAACTTGGACGGTAACAGGATCACCTTCTGGTTCAGCAACAGGTACAGGAACAACAACAATGATTTCAGGACTTGCTGCCGAAACATCCTATACGTTCACAGTAACCAACGATCTTGGTTGTACTTCTTCTGCTTCAACATCAGGAGTGCTGAATGCCCAACCTACAACTCCGTCTGCTCCTGTGGTTGGAACAGTTACTCAACCGGATTGTACAACACCAACAGGGTCGATTGATCTTAGTGGACTTCCTGCGTCTGGAACATGGACTGTGACTGGCTCACCTTCTGGTTCTTTGACAAGTACCGGATCATCAGGAACTGTAACGGGCCTTGCACCTGGTTCATCGTATACATTCATTGTAACCAATGTCGACGGTTGTACTTCTGCTACTTCTGCCACTGCAGTGATCAACTCATTACCAACTGAACCAACAGCACCTAATGCAACAGCCACTCAACCGACTTGTATTGTGACGACTGGTACAATTGAGTTTACAACTCCGATTGGATCTTACTCATACAGCATCGATGGTACGAACTTCCAATCTTCAACTATTTTCGAAAGTGTTGCAACTGGAACATATATTTTAACGGTGCAAGATGATATAACAGGTTGTATCTCAACTTCAACTACTCAAGTAGTAGTCGATCCAGTTCCTACCGCTGAGTTGATAACTATCGATCCGGACAACTCAATTTTAGAGGGTCAAAGTATTACAATCAATGCATCTGGAAATGGAAGTATCTCTTGGGATAATGGAAACAATGGAAGTCAAATTTCCGTAAGTCCATTAATTACCACGACCTATTGTGCTACTCTTACTGATGTCAATGGATGTATAGATTCTGATTGCATCACTATCACAGTAAACTCAGTTCCTCTGGTATGCGGAGATCTTTTCATTCCTACTGCCTTCAGTCCAAACGGAGATAACACCAACAATTCATTTGGGGTAAGCATTAATCTGGATTGTGTCGAGTCGATTGATGTAAAAGTATTTGATCGTTGGGGAGAAGTTGTTTTCGAGACAACAGATGCTGCTCAACGTTGGGATGGAACGCACAAATCAAAGGAACTTGATCCAGCTGTCTTTGTATACATAATTCGAATTAAAACGTCTGAAATGACTACCGAAATGACATTTAAAGGTAACGTAACATTAATGAAATAGGCCATGAATAAGCAACTATACATATTCTTTTTCCTCGTTGCCAGTTCTTTCACTGTAACTGCTCAGGATCTTCATTTTTCCATGAACGACATGAATCCATTGTATTTGAATCCTGCTCAAGCAGGTATGAACATTCATGTTAGAGGATCGATTCACTACAGAGAGCAATGGAGATCTGTTACGACACCTTTTACGACTGGAATTTTTTCATACGACATGAACACCATGAAGAATTCAAAAGGGAACGCTACGCTAGGCTTGGGAGTGCAAGTGATCAATGATAAGGCTGGAGATTCTAAAATGGGTTTGACACAAGGTAATCTAAACATAGCTGCTTTGTTAAAGCTAGCCGAAGAAAGCAAGCTAAGCTTTGGACTTATGGGTGGATTTGGTCAGCGAGCAGTTGATTACAACTCATTGCGATGGGAATCACAATATGCAAATGGTTCATTTGATCAGAATGCACCATCTGGAGAAAACCTTTCTGCAAATTCTACTAACTATTTTGATGCTGGTGCAGGATTTGTTTGGTCTTATGGAAAAGATCAGGGTTACATTACACAAAACAATGGTTTAAAATTCAATATTGGTTTTTCGGCATTTCATTTCAATCTACCCAACACTACCTTTATGGGAGGCTCTGATGTGAAATTGGATACAAAATTCGTCGGATTCACAAATGCTGAGATCGGAAAAGAAAATACCAATCTCACATTTATTCCTAGCGTTTACTACTTGAGACAGGGTAAATTACAAAACCTGATCCTTGGAAATACATTCCGATACCTGATCAATGAGGGATCTCATATTACCGGATTTGTCAAATCATCGGCTGTTTCCCTTGGTGTAAACTATCGATTGAAGGATGCTCTCATCGGTAATTTCAATTTTGAATATGCGAATTACACTATTGGTTTCAGTTATGACATGACTGTCTCCGGGTTGTCAACTGTCAATCAATCACGAGGAGCATTTGAAGTTGTTTTCCGTTACAGAACGCCAAATCCTTTCGGTAAAATGTCGAAAGCAAGGATTTAAGGATTCTTGACTTAGAAAGGATTAATCTTTTTTTAGTTACTTTGAGGCTTGAAAATGAGTCTCAGATCTGTATTATTTTCTATTTTCTTTAGTTTATCTGCATTTTTAACGTTTGCTAAAAAGGCGGATGACAGCGCATTACGCCCATTGGATTCACTGGCTTTTCTGGCTTTGGAGTCAAATTCTCCGGATATGCTTGAAAAGGCAAATGCTTTATTGGAAAAAACGCTTCAATACGATCCTTCTTTTTACAGAGTCAATGCTTATACCTTACTCGGAATTATCTACAAAAACCGTGGGTTTTATGTGACCTCACTTGATTACTATTTAAAATCCTACAATGTAGCCGTCATTCTTAAAGATGAAGGTAGAATAAGTGCTTGCCTCAATAACATGGGTGCAGTTTATAAGTTACAGGGAAATTATGACCAGGCAATCGACTTCTTCAATAGAAGTCTTGATATAGAGAAAAAACTCAAGAATCCTCTTCAGACATCTATCCGTTATTTTAATCTTGGCGATTGTTACAAAGAACTGGACTCTCTTGACCTTGCTCTCAATTTTTTTAATAATTCTTTAATCATAGAAAAAAAATACAACAATACTGAAGGAATTGCTTATGCCAAAATTGGAATCGCAGATGTCTATGAAAGATATGGTAATTTCATCGACTCTAAACGGATAATTCTTGAGTTGGAAAACAAGGTGGCGTCAAATCTGCCGGATTTAAAAATACTCTACCATCTTATCAAGGCGAAAATATTTATGAAAGAAAGTAATTCTCTTGCAGCAGAAAATGAGTTGAATTTTGCACAGTCTACCTCTGAAAACAATAAGATCAGAACTCATTTACTTGAAATCTTTGAATTACAAATTGATATTTTGGAGAATCGTAGCGACTGGAAAGCTGCGGCATCGAAATACAAAGATTATTTGAAGCTAAATGAAGAGCTCAATAGTCTTTCTATCAAAAACCAATTGGACGACCTTGCTTATCAGAATGAACTTAATAAAAAAGAACTTGAGATTAAATTGGTTCAGGAAGAAAGAGACCTAGCTAAAAAAAATGAGCGTCTTGAAAAAGACCTTCGCAATTTTGAACAACGACTGGTGATCTTCATTGCAGGGGTATTACTGATCATAGTTGCTATCGTAGTTTTTACTATTACCAAATATGCGAAGAATGCAGGCAATTAAACGAAATAGAATTATAGCAATCTCATTTGGGATCTATTTTGTTTTGAGCTTGCTAGTGCTGGGTGTTTTTAAATTCTTTGAAGTAAACATTGTTATTACATTAATTGCTCATTTGGCAGGACTAATAGTATTCGAATGGCTCTTTTTGGAATTATCTAAAAAAGGAAGAACAAACAAAGAAGTACTTATCATCAAAACGCTTTCATTTTTCCTTTCAGGATTCATGACTGCATTGATCTGTTTTGTGTTACTTTCATTGAAGGCTGATATGCTTGTAGCCTATTTCAGTTGTTTTGTGATCATCCCAATATTACCAGCCTCTTTATTGATGATGTATGAATTGTATATGCCTATTGATAGATTGATAACAATGAGCATAGAACATTCATTGGAAAATAACATTGAACAAAAAAACGAGAAAAGCCTATCCATTAAGAATGAGAATGGTAAAATTATTCTTAAAACCTCTGTGAGCTCGATCATCTGTTTTGAATCGAATGATAACTATGTAATCACTTATTATCTGGGTAAAGATCAGAGCTTAAAAAAATCAATGGATCGGCTTTCACTTAAAAATATTGAAGAGATCCTAAAGGTAGAAGCGATTGCTTTTGAAAGAGTGCACAAATCGTATATTGTCAACCCAGATTTTGTTGATTCTGTTTCCGGACGATCCCAAGCTTATAAGTTAAAGGTCAGCACCCTCAACAAAGAAATCCCGGTATCAAGATCATACGATATTTCTGTTTTTAAAGGTTAACCATTTACCAAGAACATTTAACCATTCACCCAGTTCTTTATACTTTACGCTACGCTAATTAGCGGTTGCCGTAGTTTTTTTGACATCATTTCAACAGGGTAATAATTTTGAATTGTGTGTTGAAATAAAACAGCTAAAACTAGTGTACAGCGTAAAAAACATAGTATTCATTTTGATTTGTTCGTTATTCTCAGGATATGGGCTTTCTATGGTCTATTATGTCAATGATAATTCAATAACAGGAGATGTATATTGCTCTGCCGTCGGGAACAACTCGAATAATGGATTGAGCCCTTCAAATCCAAAACTTTCTCTCTCAAACTTGCTTTCTGTATATTCAACTAGCTTGAGTTCAGGTGATGTGATTTACATCGACGCAGGTATATATTCCGATGTGAATTTAACATTGAATTTTAACGGCATCTCAATAATCGGAACAGGACCTGCAAAAACAATCTTCAACAATAATTTTGCAAGTTCAGACGCTAACAGACTTTTTAATGTTACTGGTTCAAATATTTTACTTCAAGGGTTTTGTGTTACGGGTTACAACAAAGGAACATCGGGAGCCAGCGCAATACAAATCAATGGAGCTACTAACCTGACTATTAACAACTTATTATTTGATGAGAATAAACAAGGCGGCGCCTCCTCTACAGTAGTAATAACCGGTGGATCAACTGTTGAATTTAATGGAGGAGGTTCAAGCTGCAATTCGCACTTATCAGTGGCAGGAGGCGGAGTGAACGTAGAAGGAAATAACAACAACGTAACTTTTAATGACTTCATCTTTGCAAATAATAAAAAGGCTTTAGAGGGTGGTTCTGGCCTCTTTGTTAAAGGAACAGATGGATCATCGGTTGTCGTAGTTAACAATTCTAGTTTTTCTGATAATGTAAATACTTCTTCAACTTCAGGTGCTGCAATTGCGTTAACAGGAGCTCAACTTCAAGTAAACAATAGTTGCTTTACCAATAATCATAGCAATTACAGTGGTGGACCAGCGTATGGAGGAGCGATAACAGTTGGTAGAGGTGCAATATTATCTCTTGATAATTGTTCATTTGAGAATAATACAATGAGTGCTTCTTCTTCTGGTAGAGGTGGCGCTATTGCAATTTATACCCGATTAATCTCAGGTGGAGGGACTGGAAATTCATCTGTCAATATTGAGAATTGTTCTTTTGTCAGTAACTCATGTGACAATGTTGGAAAACATATTTACAACAGGGAGGGTTCTGGAACTTCGACAATAAATATTTTCAATTGCTTTTTCTCTGATTCAGGAGATGACATAAGAAATATTTCAGGTACTATAAATCTTCAAAACTCAAATTCACCCTCGATTAGCGGATTTACTGCAATAAATACTCTTCCCAATTCTGGATCTACTAGCACAAACTGTCCAATTTTACAAGGTAGTTGTTACGGAACAATCCTCCCAGTTGAACTTTCTACTTTCTCAGGTAAATGTCTCGATGGAATGGGAGCATTGACTTGGACAACTGATTCTGAGCACAGCAATGCCTATTTCATGGTTGAAAGATCGCAGGATGATAATGATTTTACTACTATTTCAGTTATAAATGGTGCTATTAATTCTATTGAGAAGTCTGAATATCGTTTCCTGGACAAAGAAATGCAAAAAGGAACGAATTATTACCGATTATCTCAGACCGACATTGATGGACAGACAAGAATTTTGGAAACTATCACTATCGAAAACAATTGTTTCGGGAATGGTTTAGACGCTACTGCTTTCGTTGTTGACGAAGTGAACAATCAAGTGCTTTTACTCATGAATGTTGAGCTTAAAGTCGACTTCGAATTTACATTGACAGATAATATGGGTAGGCTTTTACTTTATAAAGATTTAACATCCGATCCCCATCAGAATAAAGTTACTATAGTACTACCCGATTCTATGGCAGCAGGTGTTTATCACCTGACTGTCACGGATGGAAGTATAAGAGTTAATAACAAAGTTTTCATGAACAAATAAAGTTAGGTTAGGTATGAAGCAGACAATTATCACAACACCAATCATTTTTGTTATTCAGCACTAGGCTGAGTGAGAATTGCTGCTACCAAAAATTTGGCCTTTCTCACATAGAGAAAGGCCTTTTTGTTAAAGGATTAAAAATTAAAAGTTATGTATTATACGGATGAAACTGTCGTTTTTTTAAATGGCAAATTTGTAAAAGCAAAAGATGCTCAAGTTGGTCTTTATAATCAGACCATGCACTATGGAAATGGCGTTTTCGAAGGGATTCGTTCATATGATACTCCAGACGGCACAAGGATCTTTAAAGCCAAGGAACACTTTGACAGATTGCATTATTCTGCAAAAATGATGCACATCAACCTTACCTATTCTTCTGCAGAACTTGAGCAAATCACCTATAAATTACTAGAACTAAATGGTCAAACGGACGCATACATACGCCCTCTGGTTTATCTTGGAGAAAATATGTCCTTGGCTCCGACGGACGAAGTAAACGTGGTGATCATGACGTGGGAATGGGGTAAATATCTGGGAGATAAAATGCTGAAAGTGATGCTATCTTCTTATCAACGACCAAATCCTAAGGCATGTCATGTTGAAGCAAAAGTAGTTGGTCACTATACCAATTCAATACTTGCCACGACAGAAGCTAAAAGCAAAGGATTTGACGAAGCTTTACTTACAGATTTGAATGGCAACGTAGCAGAAGGTCCTGGGGCAAATTTCTTCTTCGAAAAAGATGGAAAACTGGTAACTGCACCTTTGGGTAATATCCTTTCCGGAATCACACGTGCCACCGTTCTAGAGCTTGCAAAAGAGCTTGGAATCGAGGTAGAAGAGCGATTCTTTAAACCAGAAGAAATAACAACTGCAGATGCGGCTTTCTTCTGTGGAACAGCAGCAGAAGTAATTGGAATAGAACAATACAATGATTATCGATTCCCAATGAAATGGGAGGACACAAATGGTCATCTTGTGCAGCGAATGTACAAACGCAGAGTCTCTACGAATGAATTCAAAGAAGTATATCTTTAAACCATGGAACTCAATAAATACAGTAAAACCATTACTCAAGACGAGACACAGCCCGCAGCACAAGCGATGCTGTATGGGATCGGTCTGTCTGAAGACGACTTGAAAAAAGCTCAGGTTGGGATTGTGAGTACAGGCTACGAAGGGAACACTTGTAATATGCACCTCAATGATCTGGCAAAGAACATTAAAAAGTCAGTCTGGGAGAAAGACCTGGTTGGATTGATCTTCAATACGATCGGAGTCAGTGATGGGATCTCTAATGGAACTGACGGGATGCGTTATTCATGAGTTTCCAGGGACATTATCGCTGATTCCATAGAAACAGTCATGGGTGCACAATGGTACGATGCGATGATCGCGGTGGTTGGATGTGATAAAAACATGCCAGGTTCTGTCATCGCCATGGGGAGATTGAATCGTCCTGCGATCATGGTGTACGGTGGAACTATCCATTCAGGAAACTGGAAAGGTGAATCATTGAATATCGTCTCAGCATTCGAAGCATTGGGTAAGAAATTCAGTAATACGATCACACCTGAAGACTTCAAAGGAATCATAAAAAGTGCTTGCCCGGGAGCAGGTGCGTGTGGCGGAATGTATACCGCTAATACCATGTCCTCTGCGATTGAAGCTTTGGGAATGAGCCTTCCATATAGCTCTTCCAATCCTGCATTGAGTGAAGACAAGCAACGAGAATGTGAGGAAGCAGGCACCGCTATTCGCCTGTTACTGGAAAAAGATATCAAACCACGTGATATCATGACCATAAAAGCATTCGAAAATGCGATCACTATGGTGTTGGTACTTGGAGGATCGACAAATGCGGTTCTTCACCTCATTGCAATGGCTCATTCAGTTGGATTGAAGCTGACTGTAAATGATGTCCAGCGATTTAGTGATAAAACACCGGTCCTGGGTGATCTTAAACCAAGCGGAAAGTATTTGATGGAAGATCTGCACCGCGTTGGTGGTGTACCTGCGGTAATGAAGTATCTGCTGAAAAAAGGTTTGATCCATGGCGATTGTTTAACTGTCACAGGAAAAACAGTAGCTGAGAATCTTTCTGCCGTTTCTGATCTGATGGAAGGGCAGGATGTATTTCATGATCTTGAAGATCCGATCAAACCAACTGGTCATTTACAAGTGCTCTATGGGAATCTTGCTGAAGAAGGATCGGTGGCCAAAATAAGCGGAAAAGAAGGAGAATACTTCGAAGGAACCGCAGTAGTATTTGAAGATGAATTCACTGTGATCGATGGTGTAAGAGAAGGCCGAGTGAAACCAGGTAATGTTGTAGTGATCAGAAATTGTGGACCAAAAGGTGGTCCGGGAATGCCTGAAATGCTAAAACCAACCTCAGCAATCATGGGAGCAGGTCTTGGTTCATCGGTTGCCTTGATCACTGATGGAAGATTCTCCGGTGGTACGCATGGATTTGTAGTGGGACACATCACTCCGGAAGCCTTCACAGGTGGAAATATTGCACTGGTGAAAGACGGTGATAAGATATCTATCGATGCAGTAAATAACCTGCTTACACTTCACATAAGTGATGAGGAGTTGGAAGCAAGAAGAAAAGAATGGAAACAGCCGGATCTAAAAGTAAAACAAGGTGTGCTTTATCGATATGCCAAATGCGTGGCATCGGCATCCGAGGGTTGTATAACAGATAAATAATTTGTGATGAAAATAAGAGGAGCAGAAGCAGTTATGCAAAGCCTTGTTCAGGAAAAAGTTGAAACCATATTTGGTTATCCTGGTGGCGCCATAATGCCGATCTATGATGCTTTGTATGATTTCAGAGATACTGTAAATCATGTATTAGTAAGACATGAACAAGGCGCAATCCACGCAGCGCAAGGATATGCAAGAACCTCGGGAAAAGTTGGTGTTTGTTTTGCAACTTCGGGCCCGGGAGCAACTAACCTGATCACAGGATTAGCAGATGCAATGATCGACTCAACCCCTGTGGTTTGTATTACAGGACAAGTAGCTTCCCATCTATTGGGAACAGATGCATTTCAGGAAACGGATGTCATCGGTATTTCAATGCCAGTAACCAAGTGGAATATTCAGGTCACCCGAGCGGAAGATATCTCAGGAGCAATTGCAAGAGCTTTCTACATCGCGAGATCCGGAAGACCAGGCCCAGTGTTGGTAGATATAACGAAGGACGCACAGTTTGGAATGGTTGACTTTTCATACGAACCTTGCACAAAAATCAGAAGCTATCAACCCACTCCTGTCGTTGATGAGCAAAGCCTTCATGAAGCAGCGGTGCTAATCAATCAGGCAAATAAACCATATATACTTGTCGGACAAGGAATCTTTTTATCCAACGCCGAAAAAGAGATCCTTGATTTTGCGGAAAAGACTGGCATTCCTGTAGCCTCTACCCTGCTTGGATTAGGCTCATTCCCGTCTGACCATCCTTTATACGTCGGTTATCTTGGAATGCATGGAAATTATGCTCCAAATGTGTTAACCAACGAATGTGACGTACTTATTGCCGTTGGGATGCGCTTCGACGATCGCGTGACAGGAGATGTTTCAAGGTATGCGAAACAGGCCAAAGTGATCCATATCGACATAGATAAAGCAGAATTGAACAAGATCATTAAAGCTGAAGTAGCAATACACGCAGATGCAAAAGTTGCATTGTTAAAACTGAGTGCACTTGTTCACCAGAATGATCATCCGCAATGGTTGCAACAGTTCAGGGATCTTGAAGCTGTTGAAAAAAGTGAAGTGGTCGATGAAGCGATTCATCCATCCAGTGATCAACTGAAAATGGCTGAGGTGGTGAATTTACTTTCCGAAAAAACCGACGGTAAAGCAATTGTAGTAACCGATGTTGGTCAGCATCAGATGATCAGCTCAAGATATTACAAGTACAGAGGAAATCGAAATAATGTCACCTCGGGAGGACTTGGAACCATGGGATTTGGACTTCCTGCCGCGATTGGAGCGAAACTCGGTAATCCTGAACAGACTGTAGTTGCGATCATCGGCGATGGTGGTTTCCAGATGACCATACAAGAATTGGGCACCATCCTTCAATCCAAAGTAGATGTCAAGATCCTGATCCTGAACAATAACTTCCTGGGAATGGTAAGACAATGGCAACAGCTCTTCTTTGACCGAAGATATTCGTTCACAGAGATCGTGAACCCAAATTTTACTGCAATCGCCAAAGGATATTCCATCGATGCATTGAAGATCGAGGAGCGAAATCAACTGGACGATGCGCTAAGCACAATGTTGAATTCTAAAGGTGCCTTCCTCCTGGAAGTCGTTGTGGAGCAGGAAGAAAATGTATTCCCAATGGTTGAAACCGGAGCATCCGTTTCAGAAATCCGATTGAATTAATTGAAGAAAAATGGAAACAGTATATAACATATCTGTCTTTACAGAAAATAGTATCGGGATCCTGAACCGCATCACGATCATTTTCACTCGAAGACACCTGAATATCGAAAGCATCACGGCTTCTGAATCTGAAGTAAAAGGTGTCTATCGATATACCATCGTTGTGAAAACGGATCTGGATCAAGTAAAAAAGGTTGTTGCACAGATCGAGAAACAAGTCGAAGTACTCAAAGCATTCTTTCATTCGGATGATCAAGTGGTTCATCAGGAGATTGCGCTTTATAAAATCGCAACGGAATCATTTGTAAACGGAAGTACTGAAAAGATCGTCCGAGAACATCATGCACGAATCTTAACCGTTGACAAAGAATTTACGATCATTGAAAAAACAGGTCAACCAGAGGAGCTGCAGGAGCTGTTCAATGAGCTGGACACTTATGGAGTTTTAGAATTCGTGCGCTCAGGAAGAGTAGCGATCTCAAAACCGATGAAAACATTAGAAACCTATTTAAAAGAGTTAGAAGCATAACATCATGGAAAATTATTTTAATTCATTACCGTTCAGAAAACAAGTCGAACAATTATCAATGTGCGAATTCCTGGATCGATCGCATTTTGAAAGAGGAGTAGAAGAACTTTTAGGAAAGAAGATCGTGATCGTTGGTTGTGGCGCTCAGGGCTTGAATCAGGGTTTGAACATGAGAGATTCGGGTCTTGATATTTCTTATGCCCTCAGAACAGATGCCATTTCAGAAAAAAGAGCGTCTTGGAAAAATGCCGTTGAGAATGGCTTCACTATCGGCACTTACCAGGAACTTATTCCATCTGCCGATCTTGTTTTGAATTTAACTCCAGATAAACAACATACAGCAGTAGTGAATGCGATCATGCCACTCATGAAAAAAGGTGCAACACTTTCGTATTCTCATGGATTCAATATTGTTGAGGAAGGAATGAAGATTCGCGAAGATCTTACAGTGATCATGGTTGCTCCAAAATGCCCGGGAACTGAAGTTCGCGAGGAATACAAACGAGGATTCGGTGTACCTACTTTGATCGCTGTGCATCCGGAAAATGATCCAGAAGGAAAAGGACTTGAGCAAGCAAAAGCATACGCTGCAGCGACAGGAGGTCATCGAGCCGGAGTGCTTCTTTCTTCGTTTGTTGCTGAGGTCAAATCTGATTTGATGGGTGAACAAACCATCCTTTGCGGGGTATTGCAAACCGCGTCCATCCTGTGCCTCGACAAAATGGTTGAAAAAGGAATGGATCAGGGATATGCATCCAAATTGATCCAATATGGTTGGGAAGCGATCACTGAAGCATTGAAGCATGGTGGCATCACGAACATGATGGATCGATTGAATAATCCATCGAAAATTAAAGCGTATTACCTTGCTGAAGAATTGAAATTGATCATGACACCTCTGTTTAAAAAACACATGGACGATATCATGAGTGGAGCCTTCTCTTCACGAATGATGACAGATTGGAAAAACGGTGACAAAGAGTTGCTTGAATGGAGAAAAGTCACCGGAGAGTCTGCCTTTGAGAAAGCACAAAACACGTCTACAGAAATTTCAGATCAAGAATTCTTTGATCATGGAACACTTCTGGTTGCATTCGTTAAAGCGGGAGTTGAGTTAGCCTATGAAACAATGACTTCAACAGGAATTGTTGCTGAATCAGCGTACTATGAATCGCTGCATGAAGCGCCTTTGATCGCGAATACGATAGCACGTAAAAAATTGTATGAAATGAATAGGATCATCTCTGATACTGCTGAGTATGGTTGTTATCTATTCGATCATGCATGCAAGCCTTTGCTGGCAGATTTCATGAAGAAAATGGAAACGAATGTGATCGGAAGTTCTTATTCAAGTAACAACGAAGTTGATAATTCTGAATTGATCGATGTCAACAGATCAATCCGTGAACACGAGATTGAAATCGTTGGTGCGCATTTACGCGAGGCAATGACAGATATGAAAAAATTGAATTGACCAACCGATGGACTTTTTAAAAGAAATACAAGAAGCCAGGTTAAAACTGAAGGGAGTGGTAAATGAAACTCCCTTTAATCTGAGTGTGAATCTTTCTGAACAGCATCAAGCGACCATCTACCTAAAAAGAGAGGATCTGCAAACTGTTCGTTCATATAAGATCAGAGGAGCATATAACAAGATCAGCTCTATGGATAACATTGAGCGAAATATAAAGATCGTTTGTGCTAGCGCGGGTAATCATGCGCAGGGAGTAGCCTATTCTTGTAATTTACTGAATATCGAAGGGGTTATTTTCATGCCCGCCACAACCCCAAAGCAAAAAATCAAACAAGTCGAGCTTTTCGGAAAAGACAAAATTGAAATAGTTCTTACCGGTGATACATTTGATGATGCCTATGCAAAGTCACAGGAATATTGTTCACAACATAATTGTGTCTTCGTTCATCCTTTTGACGACCAAAAAGTGATTGCCGGACAAGGAACAATCGGCCTGGAAATAATTGATCAGATGAAGGAACCAATCGACTTTTTGATACTTCCAGTGGGTGGAGGCGGATTGGCAGCAGGAGTTGCAACTGTATTCAAAGCACTAAGTCCACAAACAACCATCATTGGTGTTGAACCAGAGGGAGCACCATCGATGAAAATATCTCTTGAGAAAGGTTCAATTGTCACTTTGGACAACATTGACAAATTTGTAGATGGCGCAGCTGTCAAGCGTGTGGGAGATCTGAATTTCTCCATTTGCAAAAATACATTGGATGAAATGCTTGTTGTGCCTGAAGGTAAGATTTGTTCAACCATACTAAAATTATACAATGAAGAAGCAATGGTTGTAGAACCGGCAGGTGCTTTAAGTATTGCAGTACTCGATTCATTGAGTGATCAGATCAAGGGAAAAACCGTAGTATGTATCGTTAGCGGCAGCAACAATGACATTACCAGAACAGAAGAGATCAAAGAAAGATCGCTTTTCTATGAAGGGCTGAAACACTATTTCCTTATCCAGTTTCCTCAGCGTCCTGGTGCTCTGAAAGATTTCGTAACGGATGTACTTGGAACAAATGACGACATCACCTTCTTCCAGTTTTCAAAAAAGAACAATCGGGAGAGTGGACCTGCTGTAGTGGGTATTGAAGTAAAAAACGCTACAGATTTTCAGAGGATAAAGGTTAATCTCGAACGACTGCAATTCCATTTTCAATATCTGAATGACGATCCCACCCTATTCAACCAACTGATCGGTTAATTGGTTGAAGGATAATCTCGGTATTTTAAATTTGCCATCTTTTCTGAAAAAACTTATCAGAAAGCCCTATTTTTGTCGTCCTGATTTTTTAAAAAGTAGTCTGACATGATCAAGGTTTATCACAATCCAAAGTGTTCAAAGAGCAGATGTGCCCTTGATTATCTGAACGAAAAAAGGGTTCAATTTGAAGTGATCGAATACATGAAGTCTCCTCTAACGAAAGATGAACTTAGAGCAATACTTGACAAATTAAGAATTTCAGCTGAAGAGTTATTGAGGAAAAATGAAGCTGAATACAAAGCTAACTTCAGGGGTAAAACTCTCTCAAATGAGGAATGGATCGATGCAATGATCAAATTTCCGAAACTTATTGAGCGTCCGATCGTAGTACACCAAGATAAAGCGGTTGTGGCTCGTCCAACCGTGAAAATTGACGAGATCGTATAATAATATCAAGCCTTAACCGGGAAACGGCATTCCTAGTAGTATGAAATGAGAACGAAGTATATTGATTTGATCGACCAGACATTTGATTTTCCTCAGAACGAATTCCATCTGAGAGAGGACAAATTGTTTTTCCATGGCATTGATTTGATGAGATTGATTGAAGAATACGGAACTCCTTTAAAATTCAATTACTTACCACAGATCTCAAACAACATACAAAGGGCTAAAGGTTGGTTCAGAGAAGCTATGAACAATCTTGGATATGCAGGGAATTACTATTACTCATACTGCACAAAAAGTAATCACTTTTCATTTGTGATGGATGAAGTCTTAAAGAACGACGTTCACATTGAGACCTCTTCAGCTTTTGATATCGATATTGTTAAAAACCTTTATGAAAAAGGAAAATTAACTGATGGAAAGTATGTTATCTGTAATGGTTACAAAACCCCTCAGTACATAGATAATATAGCCACGCTCATTAATGAACAGAAACTTCAGGTAATTCCTGTAGTTGACAATACGGCTGAACTTCAAGAAATTCTTGCTAAAACTGAAGTGCCGATAAAAATTGGAATCAGAATCGCGTCTGAAGAAGAACCTAAGTTCGAATTCTATACCTCTAGATTGGGAATCCGATATCGCGAAATAGTACCTTTTTACAAAGCGATTGTTAAGGAAAACCCTCGTGTTGAGATCAAAATGCTTCATTTCTTCATCAACACAGGAATCAACGATACGGCTTATTACTGGAATGAATTAACAAAGTGTCTCAAGGTGTACAGTGATCTTAAGAAAATCTGTCCCGAGCTTGACTCACTAAACATTGGGGGTGGATTCCCTATTAAAAAGTCACTTGCTTTCGATTTTGATTACTCCTACATGGTAAGAGAGATTCTAACTCAGGTGAAAAGAGTATGTACGGACGATGATATTCCGGAGCCTAACATTTACACAGAATTTGGTTCATTTACAGTCGGAGAATCTGGAGGTGCCATCTTTAGTGTATTGCACCAAAAGCAGCAGAATGATAGAGAGAAATGGAACATGATCGATTCATCCTTTATGACCAACCTACCTGATACCTGGGCAATCAATCAGCGATTCATCATGTTACCTATCAACCGTTGGAATGAAGACTATGAGCGCGTCCTTCTTGGTGGCTTGACCTGTGACTCTGATGATTATTACAACTCTGAACAGCACTCAAATGCGATCTATCTGCCAAAGTTCGATCGCAATAAAACCCTGTATATTGGATTTTTCAATACTGGAGCATATCAGGAAACCATTGGAGGATTTGGTGGACTGAAGCATTGTCTGATTCCTGAACCGAAACATGTCCTTATACAACGAGATGAAAATGGGAAACTTAAGACTAAACTTTTCAGCGACGAGCAAACCGCTAAAGATTTTATGAAAATTTTAGGTTATTAATTGAATATATTTTTCGTTAAAGAACTAAAATGTTAATTTTGCACACCCTTTAAGAATTAAGGAGCCCACTAGATATATGAAAATCAAAAAAATTCAATTACGAATAGGTAGCCAGTTTGGTAAATTCATCGTTCCTTATCTGGAAAACCATCATCTTGAATTTTCAGATTATGACACAGATAATGAAGATGCTGGAATCGACGGCATGGTGATCTTCAACGAAAATCAGCAGGTTCTTAAAGATATCGATGATATCAAATCTTCTTTCGACAGGAATCAGAAACCAGTGCATAACATTGATATCAATGGAACACTTCAGGTAGCCAAATCAAATTTGGATCTGTGGCTTGAAAGAAATCGATGTAAATCAGTGCTTTTTGTTGGAGCAGATGGTCTTGTGAAAAACCCGAATCTTGAGCGACTTTTCAGTAACCTGAAATAGTCTATTTCATTTCATTACAATTTTCCTGTTCGAACGATTCTCCGATGGGTTCCCATAGTTCTATTCGGTTCCCCTCGGGATCATTGATGTGAAGAAACTTCCCATAACTGAATTCATCAATTTCATCAACGATCTCTACATCCATTGCCTTCATTTTCTTTAGAAGAGAAACAAGATTATCAACTCTGAAATTGATCATGCATTGCTGTTGAGGAGAACCAAAATAACCCGATGATTGATCAAATGTGCCAAGCTGGAGATATGCTTTTTCATTTGAATTCCCGTTAAAGCTGAAAAGAACTCCATAATCATTAGTTTCTAAGCCTAAAACTTCTTTGTACCATTTGTTCATTCTAGATGGATCCTTAAATTTCATAAAAATCCCTCCTATTCCGATTGCTTTTCCCATTCGCTTTTTTTCACTAATCTAAACAATTGCCCGACTTGTTTTTTTAATATTGTTGAAGATCTCTCTATGAAAGCAATTGTTGTTGGTTCTGGTATTGGAGGCATAGCTTCTGCTTTACGCCTTAAAGCGGCAGGTTACGATGTTGAGGTCTTTGAACAAAATGCTGCACCGGGTGGGAAACTTGGCCTTCTACAAATGGGAGATTATCGATTCGATACCGGTCCCTCACTCTTCACAATGCCTAATTTTGTAGAAGAGCTATTTCGAATCTCTGGCGAGAATACCAGTGATCATTTCGAATTTGTCAAGTGCAATACGACATGCCATTACTTTTTCAATGACGGTATTTTTCTACCCTTTTCAGCCGACAAAAATGTTCTCAGTGAAACGGTGGAAAGTGTTTTGAAGGTTGACTCTTCTCCACTGTTAAAACATCTTGACCGAAGTGAGTTCATCTATTCTAAAACTCATCAGGTTTTTCTAGAACGATCATTGCATAAAGTGACTTCCTATCTCGATACAGCGATTTTGAAGGCGATATTAGCCATTCCAGGTTTAGGTATATTTAGCACTATGCATCGTGAAAATGAAAGACATCTCAACCACCCAAAATTGGTGCAGATCTTTGATCGTTATGCTACTTACAATGGATCAGACCCCTACCGAGCTCCGGGGATATTAAATATTATTCCTCATTTGGAATATGGAATTGGTACATTTTTCCCAAAAAAAGGCATGCATTCAATTACAACCTCTTTGGTTGAATTAGCCAAAAGGAAAGGAATTGTTTTCCACCTCAACTCTGCAGTGAAAGAAATCATTGTTGAGCAAAAAAAGGTGACTGGTATAAAAACTGAAACTGAGACACATTTGGCTGACACTGTATTCTGTAACGCAGATATTCGTCCGGCCTACAAGCATCTTGTAAAATTTGTCACCCCTCCCAAAAAAGTAATGTCTCAGGAGCCTTCAAGTTCTGCTATGATCTTTTATTGGGGAATCCGAAAGGAATTTGACCAACTTGATCTGCACAACATCTTTTTCTCGGATCGTTACAAGGAAGAATTTCAGATGATCTTTAATGGCGAGGAAGTTATTGATGATCCGACAATTTATATCCATGTCAGCTCCAAAATCGTAAAGGAGGATTCACCCAAAAATTCCGAGAATTGGTTCGTTATGGTGAATGTGCCTTCCAATCAGGGACAGGATTGGGAAAAGATCAGGAAAGAGATCCGAGCAAATATTATCAAGAAGTTGTCTGTGATTCTTAAAACAGATGTCGGAGGCCTTATTGAAGAGGAAGACTACCTTGATCCAGTTCGGATTGAACAGCGCACTTCTAGTTTCGGAGGGGCATTGTATGGCGCAAGCTCGAATGAAAGAATGGCTGCATTTTTCAGGCATCCCAATTTCTCAAAAGTCAAAGGCCTTTATTTTGTTGGAGGAAGTGTTCATCCCGGAGGTGGAATTCCACTGTGCCTTTTGTCTGCAAAAATTGCTGCTAAGATTGCTTTAAAGGATCAAAAAATATCCAGCTGAAAATCGAACCAATAAAAATCATTGAGATTTTTTAATGGTTGTAACCTTTTGGTGAACCTCATTGTTTTAAGATTGTATTCCTGATAAATTAACCTATGAAATCAATTTCCATTATCCTCTTTTTTTGTTTGAGCCTATTCACAATTGCGCAAAAACCACAGAATCAAACAATCACCTCACCCATAAAAAGAGTAAAACTATTCCTCACTTCTGGTGAAATCGAACACGAACAAAAGATACAGATCCACAAAGGGAGAAATAAATTGATATTCCCAGGGATATCTGCTTTTGCTGACCCGCAATCGATACAATTTAAAGGAGATGGAAATTTCAGATTAGTGAGTGTATCAACTGAAATGGATTTTTTCGCAGCAGAACAATTCAATCCTAGAATAGCATTATTGAAGGATTCGCTTGAATCATTAAAGGATCGAAATCAATCCAATAATGACCAAGTAAGTGCATATCAGGCAGAGCTTGAATTGCTCAACGCGAATAAAAAGTTGGGTGGTCAAAACCAGAATTTAACTGTCACCCAGATCAAAGAAGCAGCTGACTTTTACAGAACTCGAACTCTCGAGATCAACACAAAAATTTCAAAGATCAGAAAAGAACAGGTCAGATTGAATGAGCTGATCGAAACTACCAGATACCAACTCGTTGAATTGAATTACAATGAAAACCAAAGGAGTAATCAGGTGATCGTACTACTAGATGCTGATGAGAGCGTTACCTTTAATAGTACCTTGAAATACCTGGTTTCAGATTGTGGTTGGGCAGCACTTTATGACCTTTCTGCTAAGGATATCAATTCCAAAGTGAACTTAAAATACAAGGCACAGGTCTACAACAATACAGGAAATAACTGGGAGAATATTGACTTAACACTTTCAACAGGTGATCCGAGACTTTCTGCCTCACATCCTGTTTTGTCTCCATGGTTTCTGAATTATTACAATTCAAAATCATACTCAAAAAAAGCCTACTATACCCCTCAGGTAATTCAGCAAGATTATCGTATGGAGGCCGAAAACAATCTAAGTGCTGCCAATCAGCGAGTTTACGATAACTACATTCTTGACAAGGATAAAAAGTCTGAGAAACTTGAAATGTTCAAGAATGAGATCACCTCACGTCAGACCACGAATGGAGTTGCCATGAGACAAATAGAAATTTCCGAGCTTACTGCAGAATACCAGATCAAAGACAAATTCAATTGTCCCTCTGATTCAAAACCATACATGGTCGATGTAAAAGAAATGGATCTCGAAGCTTCCTTTAGCCACATCACAGTGCCAAAGTTGGATAATGCGGCATTTCTTCTTGCACACATCGTTGGATGGCAAGAACTTGAATTGATACCAGGACCGACCAAAGTATATTTCGGTGGAGCATATGTCGGAATATCGGAAATTGACACCCGAAATATTTCAGATACACTTTCTTTATCATTCGGTAGAGATTCGAAAGTAACAGTCATGCGCAAGCTAAAAAAGGAAATGTCTACGAAAAAAGTGATCGGAGGAAGTAAAAAAGACTCCTACCTCTATGAGGTCGCTATAAGAAACAACAGGGATGTGCCGGTAACCATTGATATTTTTGATCAAGTTCCTATTTCAAAAAACAGCGAAATTACAGTTACAATCGATGAATTAAGTGGTGTTGCATCGGATACTGAAACTGGGGAGGTGAACTGGAAACATACTCTTCAACCAGGAGAAACAAAGAGTTTTATGATCGGCTATACGGTAAAGTACCCAAAAGAAGCGAATATTTCAATGGTTTCTTACAAAACAGTTTCATGTCCATCCTTTTAAAAAGAGCAATTTTATATGTAAATTGGCGTTCCTTATTAAAATGAAACTGTTTCTATTTTTCATAGCACTATTGGCTACCTCGTTGAATTTGGGCGCGCAATACCACAATTCGAAGTCGAAGTCAGAACTTGGATTTCTGATCGGAGGATCTAATTATTTTGGGGATCTGAGTCAATTTGGAAGATTAAAGGATACAAAACTTTCTGGAGGGATCATCTATAGATATAATGTACACTCCCGAATGAGTCTAAGAGCTAATTTAAGTTATGGTAAGGTTACAGCCAATGATGCTGATTCAAAGATCGATCTTTTACGAAATAGAAATTTAAATTTCGAATCAGACATATTTGAATTAGCCGGAGGACTCGAATTCACTTACCTTCCTTTCTTCTTGGGAAGCGAAAAGTACAGAGGGACAGCCTATATCCTAGCTGAAATAGGAATGTTCAGAATGAATCCGAAAACAGAGTACAATGGCGATATGATCGAATTGCAGCCAATTGGTACAGAGGGTCAAGGTTCATCTCTAAACAATAAGAAAAATTACAGCCTTACTCAATTGTGTGTTCCTTTGGGTGTAGGTGTAAAGTTCGCATTGGGAAAGAAGGCAACGATAAATCTTGAGTACGGAATTAGAAAAACCTTTACGGATTATCTTGATGATGTTGGTTCTAATGCATACGTTGATGCGGCTACTTTGGCAGCTGAAAATGGCCCATTGGCAGCAGCATTATCAAATAGAAGTCTTGATGGTTCCAGATACGGAAAACGAGGTAATTCTGCCACGTCAGACTGGTATTCATTCTATGGGGCAATGGTGACATTCAGATTAGGAAAACCAAATCGATGCACAATGCCATAAATGGCAAAGTAATAAAATAGAAAAGGCTGCCATTGACAGCCTTTTCTATTTCTTAATGCTCGTGTCCCTCGTGATCACCGTGTTCATGATCATGTGGCTCAGGAGCCATCAAATCAACGATCTCAATATCGAATACCAGATCTGAATATGGAGGAATTCCCGGTCTTCCATTTTTACCATATGCCTGATAATAAGGAATAATCAATTTAGCCTTTCCACCTTTTCCTAGCATTCCCAAACCTTCTTCAAAGCCTGGGATCATTCTGTTTTCTTTATAATTGAAATCCATTGGCATCCCTCTGTCATAACTTGCATCGAATTGCTTGCCGTCTCTTCTGAAGGTTCCTCTATAATGTACAGACATTCTACTTCCAACCTCAGCCTTCATATCTTCACCTGGTTTTTCAATGATATAAACCAATCCTGATGGAGATCTTTGTGCATCAGGATACTTTGATTTCACTTCATTGAACATAAAATCATTGTATTCTTCTTCAGACATAGCTCCTATTTTAGCTAGATCTGCTGCTTTTTCATCTTCTACCTTCTTGATCTCTTCAGATAAAGATTTGAATGTTTCCGATGCATTCCATTTTTTGGCTTCTTTACCTACTCTAATGATCTTAACAGTAGTCATGATGTCATCTTGCTCAATTGAATTAACTACATCCTGTCCCTGTATTACATGCCCAAAAACGGTATGCTTTCCATCCAACCAAGGTGTTTCTTTATGCGTAATAAAGAATTGGCTACCATTTGTTGCAGGACCTGAATTTGCCATCGACAAAATACCAGGACCTGAATGGGTAAGATCTGGATGGATCTCATCGTAAAACTTATAGCCTGGGTCACCCGATCCAGTTCCGAGAGGACATCCGCCCTGAATCATGAAATCCTTGATCACACGATGGAATTTTAATCCGTTATAGTATGGTTTTGTAAAGCTCTTCTCTCCGTTGGTAAAATTACCTTCTGCCAATCCGACAAAGTTGGCCACTGTCATTGGAGTTTTCTTGAATTCTAGCATGCAAAGAATAACTCCTTTCGAAGTCGTAAATTCTGCATAAATACCCGGTTCCAATTTCGGTTTCTTTGTTTTAGCTGCCAAACTCATCACACTAATTCCCAATAGCAACGCCAATGTTCCTAATTGTTTCATATTCTCTGTTTTACTTATTAATTACGTTTATCTAATCCCCACATCATTTTATTTCTGATCGTATCAAGGAAGTTGTTATCCTCAAATTTAATCACATTTACCATGAATTCAGCCTTTGTGATCATAACTTCCTCGCCTTGCTTGATACTTTTTGATTTTCCGTCCAAAGAAATGAGATATTTTCTTTCTCGTCCTTCAAGACTTAACTTTATCGGCATGTGATCTGGCACAACCATTGGTCTTACATTCAAGTTATGCGGAGCGATCGGTGTTAGTATATGCACTCTGCATCCTGGAGTAACGATAGGTCCACCACAACTCAGACTGTATGCAGTTGATCCTGTCGGGGTAGATACAATCAATCCATCTGCCCAGTAGGAGTTCAAATATTTATTATCAAGGTATGCATGCACCGTAATCATCGAACTAGTATCTTTCTTATGGAAGGTGACCTCATTCAAGGCAAAGTTATCTTCACCGTAGAGATTCTCCTCTGTAATAACCCTAAGCAATGAGCGGGATTGAAATTCGAATTGCTTCCTATAGACCAAATCCAATGCTGCCTCTATATTCTCTCGCGCAATGTTAGCAAGAAACCCAAGTCTACCCGTATTTATCCCAAGGATCGGCACCTCTGAATTTCTGATAAATCCAACAGATTCAATAAATGTACCGTCACCTCCTAAACTGATCATCAGATCAATACCCGAATGAAAATCTTTGTAATTCGAATAAACTTCCAAAGTCTCGACACCATTTACTTTTCCTATACAATTCTTCTTTAAATCGTGATGAAGAATCACTTGCCAACCATAGGAATGAAATATGGCTAACAATTCAGATAAATACTGATTTGTCTGCTTATTTGTTTTTCGACTATAGATTGCTATTACCATCAAAATTTGAGGAAGTTCATTAATGAATCATAGCGTTGCTGAAGGTCATCGTCGATATCGGATTTCTGAAAGGAAGCTTTCACCACATAATCATAACGCTCAAAAGTTCGTATCACTGACGAGAGCTCAACCTGATTGATCTTCAACGTAACTTCAACCATCGTACTATCAGGTGACGACATGATGTAGGAACTTAAAATACGTGCATTGTTACTCTCAACAATCTGAGCAATCTGTGCCATTGAATAATCCGCTGAATTCATTTCAAGTACAATTATACCTCCTATTTCTCGGATGCTTCCCGTATTAGCTATAACTGTCAGTAGATAGTAAACTGATGTACAACCCAAATACTTTTCATTATGATCCAAAATCGGCAATACAGAAATCTTGTGTTCGGCGATCTTTGCTAACACCTCGTAGATGTGAGCCTGTTCAAATACATAAGGTCTTGGAAGATGATCAAAAAGCTTATCTAACGATTCATCAAGATCCATTTTGTCAAGCACGTCTGACTCTGACAAAACACCGACAAAATTTCCGTTTTTCAGCACAGGTAAATGAGAAACTTTCAATTCATCCATCCACCTCAGGGCTTTTTCTCCTGTATCCTTGTGAGTTAGTGGCGGGATCTCTTCTGTTATTAATTCTGATGCTCTCATTATTACGGCCAAAGTAGTAAAATACTCTCTAAGTTCGTACTTTTGATCTGCCAAAAATCGTACCGTTAAATGACAAAATTAAGCGTGAACATTAATAAAGTTGCCACCATCAGGAATGCCAGAGGAGGCAATACTCCAAACGTGGTTCAATTTGCAATTGACTGTGAATCATTTGGTGCGGATGGAATTACTGTGCATCCAAGACCAGATGAGCGTCACGTTACATTGAAAGACGTTTACGATTTGAGCAAGGTTGTTAAAACAGAATTTAACATTGAAGGATTCCCTGATTCCAGGTATCTTAAGATCATTGAGGAGATCAAACCGGCTCAGGCCACTTTGGTGCCAGATCCTCCCAATGTTCTGACCTCAAATGCTGGATGGAAAACAAAAGAAAATCTATCCTTGTTAACTGAGCTTGCCGATCATTTTAGATCAATCGGAGTAAGGTCTTCAATTTTTGTGGATACCAATCCTGAAAACATCGAACATGCTGCGAAATCAGGCGTAGATAGAATTGAGCTATATACCGGACCATACGCCGAGGAATTTTCAGCTCATCCTGAGAAAGCAATTCGTGAATATACAGCAGCTGCTCAATTGGCATCTTCTCTTGAATTAGGTGTGAATGCTGGTCACGATCTAAGTTTGGAAAATCTACGTTTTTTTAAAGAATCTCTACCAATACTTGACGAAGTCTCGATCGGTCATGCTTTGATCTCAGATGCACTATATCTTGGCCTCGAAAATACAATTCAGCGATACAAATTCCTTTTGCGCTAAGTCTTATAAATACGTATTTCTCAAGTTAAGAGACGTCAGTTTGGAGAAGTACGGCAAATGAAGATTGTCTTCCAATAATCTAAGATGTTGAATCCTGTGGCAATCTGTGCCTACAAAATCAACTAATCCTTTATCTATCAACTGCTCTGCCTGTTTTTTGATGAAAGGTCCGTAATGACCGGTCAAAGAGTTCAGATTCATTTGGATCAAAACACCTTTATCCCTGTATTCTGCTGCTTTATCGATATTCCCCATGAATGCTCCATATCTTTCAAAATGTGCCAATACAGGCTGATAGTCTGCACTTAGCATATCAAAGAATAATTCATTCTCATAATTCGGTGTTCCTTCAAAAGCAAATTCTACCAGAACGTGATTTCCCCCAAAGGTGAGCAATTCTTTTTCTTTAATCTTCGAAGGAAGTGTCTCGTCAAAATAATATTCGGCAGCTGAATCGATCTCAATGGATAAATTCAATTTAGCTGCCATTTCCCGAACATCATCAAGACCGGATAAAATTATATCTTTTGTGTTGGGATAGTAATCACACATGATATGAGGAGTTGTGATCACTTTTCGGTAGCCCATGCTCTGAAACTTTGCCAATAAAGCAATTGTTTCATCCATGTTCTTTGAACCATCATCGATTCCAGGAATAAGATGGCTATGCATGTCCACTTCGATCAAAGAAAGATCGAGCTTCTCTTTTTTACCACCAAAAATCCTGGAAATCAAACTCATTTAACGGTCAGAATACATGTTTTCGTAATAATCTTTATATGCTCCGGACGTTACTTTTTCAACCCATTCACTGTTGTTGAGGTACCAATCTACAGTATCCTCCAAACCTTTTTCAAAGGTGATCGAAGGTTTCCAACCTAATTCCTTTTCTAATTTGGTGGCGTCAATTGCATATCTCAAGTCATGTCCCTTTCGATCTTTAACATAGGTAATCAACTTTTCAGATTCTCCCAAAGATCTACCAAGTTTCTGATCCATCAATTGACAAAGGAATTTTACGAGGTCAATATTCTTCCATTCGTTCAAACCTCCCACATTGTAGGATTCACCTATTCTTCCTGAATGAAAGATAGTGTCAATGGCAGATGCATGATCATTCACCCAAAGCCAGTCTCTCACATTTTCACCCTTACCATAAACCGGAAGTGGTTTGTTATTGACAACGTTGTGGATCATCAAAGGAATCAGTTTTTCAGGAAAATGATGGCTACCATAATTGTTGGAACAATTAGACATTTTAACTGGTAGACCGTATGTGTGATAAAAGGCCATCACAAAATGATCCGATGAAGCCTTTGAAGCAGAATAAGGGCTTCTTGGGTCATAAGGAGTAGTTTCTTTAAACAATCCCTCTTCACCCAAACTTCCATAAACCTCATCCGTTGAAACATGGTGAAAAACATGTTCTCCCTCCTTCCAGTTCTCTTTGGCTTGCTGAAGAAGATTTACGGTACCAACAACATTCGTCATCACAAAATCCATTGGTCCTTCAATACTTCTGTCTACGTGAGATTCTGCAGCCAGATGAATGACATCTGTTACTTCATACTTTTCAAATGCCTTTTTTACATCCTCCACGCTAACAATATCTCCTTTAACGAAGACATAGTTGTCGGCATTCTCAATGTCTTTTAAGTTTTCAAGATTACCGGCATAGGTCAATTTATCAAAATTGATAATTCTGTAATCGGGATATTTAGCTACAAATAACCGAACAACATGAGAACCGATAAATCCAGCTCCTCCAGTAATCAAAATGTTTCTATTGTAATGCACTTTTATAATGACCAGTATTCAAGATCCTTGATCTTTCCTTTGAAAATCCCTTTAACGTCTACAAAGACACCATTGCCATCCTTCAATAGAGCTTTAAACTGATCTTCTGACATGTTCTTATACTCTTTATGATTCACAGCAACAATGATGGCATCATAATTACCAGAAGCAGCCTCAGTCAAACCAACACCGTATTCATGTATCATTTCTTCTGAAGAAGCATGTGGGTCTACAAGATCAACCTTCACCTGGAATGATTTCAATTCATTCACAACATCGATCACTTTTGAATTTCTGATATCAGATACATCTTCTTTAAAGGTTGCTCCCATTACCAGAACTTTTGCATCCTGAATGTGTTTACCTTGAGCAATGATCCTTTTCACCGTTTGTTTGCCGATATAGAATCCCATAGAATCATTCACATAGCGGCCACTCGTGATCACTTTTGAATGATAACCTGCCTGTTGTGCCTTATGCGTCAAATAGTAAGGGTCAACTCCAATACAGTGACCGCCAACCAATCCTGGAGAAAATTTTAAAAAATTCCACTTTGTACCTGCAGCTTCTAAAACATCGTACGTATTAATGCCTAAACGATTAAAAATGATGGATAGTTCGTTTATCAATGAAAT
>JALRFI010000026.1 GCA_023253775.1 Crocinitomicaceae bacterium | reverse complement strand
TCAACGGTCGTAATGCAATGTGCCAAGCCAGTCAATTGGGAAAACTGTTGGCCGCCGCATGAATGGGCTGCTCCTTACGTGCAGGATTATATTGACTCGCGAAAACCTTACGAAAATGACCACGGCTGATCCTTATATGATCTGTCTGACTCGGCGAACCGCCGCACTATTTCTTTCATCCTCTCCGCTATCTGCTTGGGATTACTAAAATTTGCCTTTGTATCGTTTTTGACAACAATGTGATAGCTTATCGAAATGTGATGGGTGGTGTAAGCGCATTGATTGATGGTGAGATTGTCGAATTGACCAATCAGATGGATGCAGAATACGAGATCTTCGGAAATTCTGTACTGGTGAAGTTGTTCAATAGATCGTTTATCGTGTACAGCAACGGTAAGAAATACCAGACCTGATCTTCAAATTGTTAACATTTTCCGATTTGATTTTCTCTGAAAGGGGAATAATCTGAGTATCTTTGCTTTTCGAAAAATTAACAAAAACAAGCTATGACAAACTGGTTTACAGTTAAAGTGAAATACACCAAACAATTAGAAAACGGACTTTTCAAAAGAGTTTCTGAGCCTTACCTGCTTGCGGCGATGACATTTACAGATGCGGAGGCAAGGATCTATGAAGAATTAGGTTCAGTGATTAGAGGGGAATTTAATGTAGTAGGAATCGCTCGCACGGAATTACACGATATTTTCATGTACGACGATGCTGATCATTGGTACAAAGTGAAAGTTACTTATGAGAGGGAGGATGGAGATGATGAGAAAACTAAAAAAGTAGCTCAAAACTTTCTTGTTTCCGCTCATACGGCGAAAGATGCTTACGACAGGATTAAAGAAAGTCTTTCTTCCTATCTGGTGGATTTCCACATCCCTTCAATTATGCTTTCTCCAATTGTTGAGATTTTTCCTCCAGCGGAAAATTTGGACAGAGAGATCAGTAGAACAATAATTGAAGATGAGTTTCCTGAAGTTGCGCCAAAAGGAAAAGTATATTCTGCGCCGGATGAGGATTTGGCGTTGGATGAAGATGGAAGCGAACTTGAGGATGAGTATACCGACAATGAATAAATAATGAACGAGTATCTCGAACTTCTAAAAAACGATCATCATCAGTTTGATCAGGGAAAGCTAGAAGACTTTTTAGGTGTTGAGCCTATGGAGCCAATCGCTTTATGGTTAAAGGAAGCAATCGAGAAAAATGTTCATGAGCCAAATGCCATCTCCGTTTCTACCTTTGGTGAAGATGGATTTCCGATCTCCAGGATCGTTTATGTGAAGGATCTGATGGAGGCAGGCTTGGTTTTTTATACAAATTACTTAAGTGCCAAAGGAAAAGCGATCGAAAGAAACCCGAACGTACACATCCTGATCTTCTGGCCTGAATTGGAAAGACAGATAAGTATAAAGGGACATGCAGAAAAAGTTCCTTCGGAAATGAGTGATGCTTATTTTGAATCAAGACCTTGGGGAAGTAAAATTGGTGCATGGGCCTCTCATCAGAGTGAAACGCTTGATTCCAGAAAGGAACTTGAGGACCGCGTTCATGAGTATGCTGAAAAGTTTCCGGATGATGTTCCTCGTCCAGATCATTGGGGAGGGTACCTTGTTCGACCTGTTGAGGTTGAGTTCTGGCAAGGTAGAAAATCTAGGTTGCACGACAGGATCGTATACCGAAAGAGTGAAAGCAGTTGGGAGATCTTTAGAAGGAATCCTTGATGCAGGAAATACATCCAAATATCATTTCGCTAAATAATGGAATTCGAGTTGTCTTTGAATATCGTGATTCATTTGTCGCACACATGGGGGTTATGATCCTATCCGGTTCCAGATTTGAGGGACCAGGAGAAGATGGTCTTGCTCATTTTGTAGAGCACTGTATTTTTAAAGGAACTAAAAAGCGAAATTCAATTCAGATCGTTTCTGATTTAGATAAAGTAGGAGGAGAGCTGAATGCATATACGAATAAAGAAGAGCTTTGTGTCTATGCATCTTTTCGAAGACAACATTTTGATATCGCAGCGGATCTTTTGAGTGATATTGTGAAAAATGCTGATTTTCCTGAAGAGGAGATTGAAAAGGAGAAAGATGTTGTTTTGGATGAGATCCTTTCCTATGAAGATTCACCTGTGGATAATCTGATCGAAGATTTCGAAGCATTGCAATTCAAAGATCATCCGCTCGGAGAAAATATTTTAGGCACGAAAAAGTCAGTGAAATCTTTTACCCGTAAGCAGATCTTAAATTTTGTACATCGCCTCTTTGTTCCTGATAGAATGGTAATTTCTGTTGTTGGAGACTTTGAGGTCGAAGCATTGAGATCGCAATTGGAAGAGTATTTTGGTTCCATTCAAGGAAAGGACAACGGAATTGAAGTGGTAGCTCCCAGATTGGTCAAACCGTTCAAAGTGCTCAAGAAGAATGCGAACAGTCAGGTTCATTATGTGCTGGGAGGAATAGCACCTTCTTATAATGATGATGAAAGAAGGTTGATGGCACTTTTGATCAACTATTTGGGTGGACCAGCTTCGAATTCAAAGTTGTCTCTTCTGATTCGTGAAGAAAGAGGATATGCCTATAATATCGAAGGGGGATATTCGTCTTATTCTGACTCTGGATTCTGGACCATTTATCTTGGTACCGATCGGAAGTATTTGAAAGAATGCATTCAATTGGTGAGGTTAGAACTGGATAAGGTGATCCGCGAGGGAATTCCTGCGGATGAGCTTGAGCAATCCAAAGAGCAATTGAAGGGGCATATTGCTTTGTCGCTGGACTCTAATCTTGAGCTCATGTTTAGTCATGCAAAGAACATCCTAATTCATAATGAAATCGATTCGATTGTTCATATCCATGAGATCATTGATTCGATCGACGGAAATGATATCAAGGAATTTGCTGCCAGAGTTTTTGATCCGAATAAGGTTTCTGAGCTTACATATGATATTCCATTCTTCAAGCGACTATTTAATCATTGATCATTTCTTGAATGGGTAAAGATGATCCCTGTCTTCATTGATCATTACATATCGGATCCGATCAAATTCTTCCCTACCATAATCTTCTCTGGTAAAATAATAAGTGAGTCCAAAACAACAGTTGCACGCGCAATACCCAGCTCCATAACCGTAATAGATCAATTGAAAAATTGTGTCGTCTACAACTGATGCGTCTCCAAGGAAAGAGTGGCAGCAATTCGCACTTATCTGAATATTGACGAGGAGACTGGTGTCTGTGAGATCAATATTCTGGACAAAATCAGCAAAGCTCTCAGGTTTCCCCATGTCATTCATGCATTCTGAACCATTCATGCTTTGCAAGTACAATCCAAAACCATACAGATATACCTGGTTCGAAGTATTAGGTAAAAGGGTGGTACCGAATAGTATGGTGCCGTCCATTGGACTATTAATAACTATTGTGTCGTTAAGCTTTTCTGGAAGTAGCTCTGGTTTTAGTGGGTATTGTATTACGATAGTGTCCTGAGAGAACACGGTTGTATTTAAAAAGACGACTAAAAGGTAGCAGAACTTTTTCAAGCGGATAATTTTTGAAAAGATAATTGAAATTGATGAAAAAGTAACGAGTGGAATGTGCTTTTAGATTGATTTAGAGGAAAAAAACTAAAAATTTCAAGAGACCCCCTTTCTAAACAGGGGGTGTTGATAAAAAATCATTAAAAATTTTAATTAAGGGTTTAAATTTGAAGTACATTTGCGCAAAATCTTTCAAAAATGGCAACAAAAAGACAGCAAGCGTATCAGGATGTGTTGAACAGAACACCAAAACACATTGAGTACAATGGGAAATTATCTGAACTATTTGGACAGAATGTATTTCACATGGAAGTAATGAGGGAGTATCTTCCTTCGGAAGCGTTTAAATCAATGGTTGAGTCCATTCAGAATGGAACTCAATTGGATCGTAAAATGGCAGATCAGGTAGCTTCTGCTATGAAAGATTGGGCTTTGACAAAAGGAGCTACACACTATACACACTGGTTTCAGCCTTTGACCGGAGCAACTGCTGAAAAGCATGATGCATTCTTCAAGCCGGTTGGTCCAGGAAAAGCAATTGAAAGTTTTAATGGGGATCTTTTGGTTCAACAGGAGCCGGATGCGTCATCTTTCCCGAATGGTGGGATCAGAAATACATTTGAGGCAAGAGGATATACTGCTTGGGATCCATCTTCACCTGCTTTTGTAATTGGTAAGACACTATGTATTCCTACGATCTTCATTTCGTATACCGGAGAATCTCTAGATTATAAAATGCCTTTATTGAAAGCTTTGCATGCGGTAGATCAGGCTGCTGTTGAGGTTTGTCAGTATTTTGATAAGAATGTTACTAAAGTTAATGCTACGCTTGGATGGGAGCAGGAGTTCTTCTTGATCGATCAGGCATTGTTCAATGCTCGTCCGGACTTGATGATGACTGGAAGAGCTTTGTTTGGACATGCAGCAGCAAAAGGTCAGCAGTTGGAGGATCATTATTTTGGATCTATTCCTGATCGTGTTGCAGCTTTCATGAGAGAATATGAAACAGAATCGTTAAAACTTGGCATTCCGGTTACTACTCGACATAATGAGGTGGCGCCAAACCAGTTTGAATGTGCACCGATTTTTGAGGAATGTAACTTGGCAAATGATCACAACCTTTTATTGATGGATGTGATGGAAAAGATCGCAAGAAAGCACAATTTCAGAGTGTTGTTCCACGAGAAGCCGTTTGCAGGAGTAAACGGATCAGGAAAACATAATAATTGGTCATTATCCACAAATACGGGTGTAAATCTGCTTGCTCCTGGGAAGAATCCAAAATCAAACCTACAGTTCCTTACTTTTTTCGTAAATACCATCAAGGCTATCCACGATAATTCGGATATTCTTAGAGCTGCAATTGCATCTGCAGGAAACGATCACCGTCTTGGAGCAAATGAGGCGCCACCAGCAATCATATCTGCTTTCATTGGTTCGCAGTTGTCGTCACTATTGGATGATATCGAAAAGAATGTGAAGTCTGGAAAAATGACTCCTGAGGATAAGACTGAATTGAAACTGAATATAGGCAAAATTCCTCAGATCCTTTTAGATAATACAGATCGTAACAGAACTTCACCATTTGCTTTTACAGGAAATAAGTTTGAGTTCAGAGCAGTAGGTTCAACGGCGAACTGTTCTTCAGCAATGATCGTTTTGAATACTATCATGGCGAAGCAATTGAAGGGATTCAAGAAATCAGTAGATGCTCGTATCGATAAGGGAGAAGGAAAGGATGAGGCGATTCTTAAAGAACTTCAGAAGTTGATCAAGGAATCGAAAAAGATCAGATTCGAAGGAAATGGATATGGAGAAGAATGGAGAATTGAAGCTGAGAAAAGGGGATTAAGCAACTTGAAAGATACTCCAAGAGCTTTAAAGGTATGGGGAGAAAAGAAAGTATCTGCTCTTTTTGACGAAATGGGCGTACTTACTCCCCGTGAATTGGAGGCAAGAAAGGAGATTGAATTCGAAAATTATATTCTGAAAATCCAGATCGAAGCTCGAATCATGGGTGATGTTGTTCAATCAATGATCATTCCTTCTGTTATCGAATATCAGAATAAATTGATTGCGAACGTTCAGGGATTGATTAATGTTCTTGGAGATAAAGCTGGAAAAGAAGCGGCAAAAGGTCAGATTGAATTGATTCAGCGTATTTCAGTTCACTTGAATCAGATGAAGCACGCAGCTGATCACATGTTAAAAGAAAGAAAAGCGGCGAATCAGATAGAGCATGCTGAAGAAAAGGCAGAAGCGTATTGCGATAAAGTGAAGATTCATTTTGATGAGATCCGATACCATGCTGATAAGCTTGAACTTTTGATTGATGACGAAATGTGGCCATTGCCGAAGTTCAGAGAGATGTTGTTTACTAGATAATAATTCGTCTTGAAACAGTGAGCCCGGTTTATCCGGGCTTTTTTAGTGATCTTTTGTTGAAAAGAATAATGGTTTGATTTTCGAGATTTGAATTTTGATCTTTAACTTTGTTTAAAATTATTCTAAATAAGGTGCGAGTAATCCTGGCAGATAGTAATGATCTTGTGAGAGTGGGTATAAGAACTGTTCTCAATTCCATCGATAAGGTGAAGATCGTCGGTGAAGCAAGGGATAATGATGAATTGATGGAGCAAGTGAGAAATTTCGGTTCTTCATTAATCGTGATCGATTACACTTCACCTGGTTTCGATATCGATATTGTTCGAAAGGCTATTCAAGTATCTTCTGAATCAAAAGTCCTAGCAATAACACCTGAACAATCTGCACAAGTATTGGTTGACGCCCTACGTTCAGGGGTTCGCAGCTACGTTAAAAAAGACTGCGATCTTGGGGAGATTGTGAATGCTGTCAAGGAGACTTCCAGAGGAAATAAATTCTTTTGTGGCCAGATCCTAGAAACGATTCAGAAAGCATCAATTAATGTTGAGGACATAGATTTTGAATCATTCTCATGTGAACCTGTTGTCCTTTCTGAACGCGAAAATGAGATCATCGTCTTGATCGCTGAAGGGAATACGAATGCTCAGATCGCAGAACAGCTCTTCTTATCGAACCATACAATCAATACTCACCGAAAGAATATCATGGCGAAATTAGGAGTTAAGAACACTGCTGGTATTGTCATGTATGCTGTTAAAACCAATCTGGTTTCACCAAATAAGTTCCTGTTCGCCGCAGATAGCATTTAATTTTTTCCTTTCATCTACTTTGTTTTGAATGATTTAGCATGATAATTGCTTAAATTCTCAAAAAAAATTGAACCGAATTGATACCTTGTTGTATCAAGGTGAAAATAAACAAAGATGAAACAGGTTGCTATTGCATTTTTCCTACTTAACTACTTGACCTTTTACGGACAAGTGGCCAATGGAAATACCATCACCAATTCAACCAATAATACGGCAGAACCGGTCCCTTCTCTTCAAGAACAAGAGCTGGATACGATTGCTGTGGATCAAGAATCATTGGCGCCAAAGAATTACAGACAAGAATCCAAAAAAGCAAAGGTTAGTTCAGTTTCCAAAGCGGAATCTGCGAGTTACGATAGGGAAGAGTCCACTATTGTGTCGACAAGGGCTGCAGAAAATTTCGCTGTTACAAAGTCTCAGGCTTCAAATAGTCGAACTCAACGATCTCCTTCAAAAGAGTATCAAAATTTGATGGAATCTTCTGTGAAAGAATTGGAAAGAACTGCACCAGAATCATTTGAATATCATTTCTACAAGTATCAATCCGGTAACTATAATACGGAACTTGGTGAGCATTTAAATAAAGCTGAGGAGCTTCGACCAAATAATTCTGATGTACAAGTGCAGAAAGTCGCTTATTCGATCATCTTAAGTGATACAACGAGCGCAAAGATGTATTTGGAGAAGTTAGAAAAATCAGATCGGTTAACGGATGAGGTGATCATGTATACGGAAGATCTTTTGCTTTCGGTACCTGAAAAAGGTGCATTGATCACACACGGCTTGGATGATACCTATGGAGCATATTATAATCAGATCAATAATGATGTTCGCAACGATGTCATGGTTGTTTCACTTGATATGATGCAGAGTCCTCAAATGAGGGAGAAGTTGAAGCAGAAAGGATTTAATGTTCCGGAATCGCCGTTAGTGGATGTTAATTATATGAAGACTCTATGTGAAACGAACAAGGACAAGAATCTGTCCATATCTATGACGGTGCCAAAGGAATACTTAACTGAAATTAAAAGGAACTTATATGTCGAAGGATTGACTTTTAAGTATTCTGACATTATGAACTACAACAATTTTTTTAGGAACGATTATTTGTGGAGTGAAGTGCTTACTTTGAAATTGGTAGAGCAGGCAAAGACAGATAAGGGGAAGCAACTGACTTCAAACTACCTTCCAATGTTACTGCAGCTATCTAAATTCTATGGGGAAGCGAATGAAAAGGACAAGAAGAAGAAGGTAGACGATGAGTCAGAAAAGGTCTCTGTGCAATGCAATAAATATGAACAAGTCAAAAAGATAAAAAGCTCGTATTGATGAGATTGATCAAACCATCATACGAAGAGTTGACGGATGAAGCTTTGATGAAATCCATGAGTAATGGAGATCAACGAGCTTTTGATGAAATCTACAAAAGATACTCGGGTCCGCTACTCGGGTATTTTATGCGTATGCTTTGGCGTGATCGGGAAAAGGCAGAGGACTTTGTACATGACTTATTTGCTAAGATCATTCGTAAACCCGACTATTTTGACATGGAAAGATCTTTTAAAACATGGATCTATTCCGTTGCGAATAACATGTGTAAGAATGAATATAAGAAGCAAGAAGTAAGAAAAGGCATGAGCACTGGTCTGGACAATCATTTCTCACTTTCGGATACAAATGTTAATGTGATGGGTGAGGTTCAGGATTCATTTTTTAGAGAGGCATTTGAACGAGGAATAGAATCCCTTGATGAGAAGCATAAAGAAGCTTTTTCCTTGCGTCATCTGGAAGGATTGTCTATAAAAGAGATTTCCGAGATTTTGGATATCAATGAAGGTACAGTGAAGTCGAGAATATTTTATGCAACAAAATATTTGGCAGAAGAATTGAAAGTTTTTAATCCAGTCATAAACAGATGAACATGGACAATGTAGATGAAATAATAGCAAAAAAAAACTATCACGAACTTTCAGGGGCTGAAAGGGAATTGATTAGTGAATTGGCAGGAACTGAAGAGGAGTTTGAGCAAATGAAATTTTTGTTTTCTCAAATGGAAATGATGAAGGATGATGATGTTTTTGAACCAAGAGCTGAGACCAAACGTTCCTTGGATCATTTGTTCCAGGAAACACATCAACAGAGGGCTAGAGGAGGGATCTGGTTAAATTCGTTACTTGTTGCCTTGTACCCGGTTGAAAAGCCAGCGTATAGAAGACCTTTACTGCAAGTGGCCGCAGCTGTATTGGTGATCTTTTTAGTTGTTCCGCTTATTAATCAGAACATAGAACCAAATGCTCCTAATCAATTGGCGAAAAATGAAATGAAGCAGGAGGCGGATCCTACCTTGGATGAAAATAAAGATGAACCCTCTACTGTAAGTACAGGAAAATTAAATGATCAGCAGGCCGTAGCACCAACAGATACAAGAGAACCGGTTTCTCATACTGGTTTAGTGAGAGACGATTTATCGTTGCCAATCGCAATTGATAAGTTCGTTTCAGCGGAATCGGATGCTGCAGCTGGAGCAACCTCTACATTCTCCATTGTTGATGCAGCACCTGAGATGGCAAGCACTGAGATTAAGTCTGATCATCCGGATGGTGTGTTTGTTGGAGATCATATGCTGACATCAATGTCTGCGGCAGATCAACCGGAGCTTTTGGATCTGTTGACTGCAACCTTTTAAAAAAGAAAAAGCCCCGAAGGGCTTTTTTTATTTCTTGTAGAAAGGTAGCTTGACTACCTTCGCTTTTATTCCTTTATCTCGGATGCTGATATAGATCTCTGAATCAAGTTTCGAATGATCAATCTCAACATATCCTAATCCGATTCCGATCTTCATAGAAGGAGACATTGTTCCTGAAGTAACTTTACCGATCAAATTTCCATTGGCGTCTTCGATCGGGTAGTCATGTCTTGGAATTCCTCTGTCGACCATTTCAAAAGCAACCAGTTTTCTGGTAACTCCTTCTTCTTTTTGTTTTTGAAGTTTGTCAGAATCAACAAATTTCTTGGTGAACTTCGTGATCCAGCCTAATCCCGCCTCTAAAGGAGATGTGGTGTCGTCGATATCAT
>JALRFI010000170.1 GCA_023253775.1 Crocinitomicaceae bacterium | reverse complement strand
AAAGTTCGTATCCGACCAAGTATATTACCCATCCGGAAATGGCTTTTGTGAAAATAATTTTGTCCCACTGTTTTGTTCTTATTTGTGGAAAATGTTTCTGGTGTTTTGGAGATTTCGATTGAAAATAGGCAAACGGAACCCACAATAGAGAGTAACCAATGACGCAAGATATAGCAAATGGAAGTTTGTTTGATTTGATTGTTAAGCCCATTTCTATTTCGGAGAACGGATATATATTCAACCCCTCTAATACAAGGAAAGGGAGCACCCCCATTGATAATGCGCCAAAAAGCTTTGAGTGAAAAACTCGATTTACATACCATTGATCTCCAACACTTTTTTTCTGATAAAGAAGATCTATTTTTTCAGAAACAGAAAAGAACCAATATAGGTAAAAGCTCCCAAACCCAATGAGCAACAAAAGGGCTAATGTAGTGGTCGTTTCTGTGTTCAAATACATAGGTATCAGAAAAAAGCCCTTTCTTTCAAAAGGGCTCTGAGGTCTCGAGCGGATTCGAACCGCTGTACACGGTTTTGCAGACCGTTGCCTAAGCCTCTCGGCCACGAGACCATCTTGGTTGCAAAGCTATAAATTTTTCCGGAAGTAAATTACTCTTCTATGATTATTGCTACATTTTCAACATTCCCATTGATGGGAGGAGAAATTTTTGTGATCTTGACACGAACAGACTCAATGGTTGGAAAAGATGATTTTAAACGTTGAATAATTCTGTGTCCGACATGTTCAATTAGTTTAGAACGAATCTCCATTTCTTCCTCCACGATCTTGTTCACAAAAACGTAGTCGATCGTTTTTTGAAGGTTATCTTCAATTGCTGCGTCATGAAAGTTTGTATTTAACATAACATCAACAACATAGTTTCCCCCTATCATTCCCTCTTCATTAAGACACCCATGGAACGCGTACAACTTTATTCCATTTACCTCAATTATATGTCTCATGCATTGATTTTCAACTGATTAACAGCTTCTATTCCTAACTGCATTCTTTGCAAGGATTCTTCTTTTCCAAGGTATTGTGAGATTTCAAACATACTTGGCCCAGTACCCGTGCCAGTTAGGAGTAATCTGAATAAAGGCAGAACAGCACCAACACCTATTCCTTTTGATTCAAGGAAGGCTTTGAATGCAACATCGATGTTTTCAGAATTGAAAGGTTTAATTCCTTCCATGATGTTCATCCACTCATTCATTAAAACCGTTGAATCCTCCTTCCATTTTTTCTGAACAGTAGATTCATCATACGAAGTTGGTCTGGCGAAAAGGTATGCTCCTTCGGTGACCATGTCACCAATGAAAGTTGCTCGTTCTTTCATCATATGACAAATGTCTTTCAGCTGTTCATCAGACATCGGTTGTTCGACTTCAAGCTTAAGCAGCTGTGCGAGCTCTTCGTCGGATTTTGATCTCAAGTATTGTTGCTGAAACCAACGAGTTTTGTCTGGATCAAATTTTGCTCCTGCTTTGGAAACACGGTCTAATGTAAATACTTCAGAAAGTTCTTCCAGTGAAAAAATTTCTTGAGTTGTTCCTGGGTTCCACCCTAAGAAAGCAAGCATGTTAATGAACGCTCCTGGGAAATACCCCTTTTCTCTATAACCAGAATATAACTCTCCTTCGGAAGTTGTCCAGTTCGTTGGGAAGACAGGAAACCCTAAACGATCACCGTCTCTTTTGGATAGCTTCCCATTTCCGTCTGGACGAAGTAATAGAGGAAGGTGGGCAAATTGTGGAATGTCCCATCCAAAGGCCTGGTACAGTAACACATGAAGAGGCGCAGATGGCAACCATTCTTCTCCCCTAATGACATGGCTTATTTCCATCAAATGGTCATCCACAATATTCGCCAGGTGATAGGTTGGCATCCCGTCACTTTTGAAAAGAACTTTGTCATCAAGGTTATTGGTGTTTACAACCACCCAGCCCCTAATGAGATCTTCAAAGCGCACATCATGGTTGCGCGGCATCTTCATTCGGATAACGTACGGCGCTCCGTTGGCCAACATCTCGCTTACCTGGTCCTGAGGTAGGGTAAGTGAGTTTTTCATACTCATGCGTGTTACACTGTTGTATTGCCAGTTGGGCATCCCCATTTGTTTTGCTTGATCGCGCATTCGATCCAGATCTTCTGCAGTATCAAAAGCATAGTATGCCTTGTCTTCTGCAACCAGTTGTTCTGCATACGGACGATAAAGATTTTTACGTTCACTTTGGACATATGGACCATAATTTCCACCAAGACCAGGGCCTTCAGTTGGCATTATCCCACACCATTTTAAGGCGTCCATAATGTACTCTTGTGCACCAGGAACAAATCTGGTTTGGTCGGTATCTTCAATACGGATCAAAAACGTTCCGTTATTCTTCTTTGCAAACAGATAATTATATAGAGCAGTTCTCACCCCCCCCATATGAAGTGGTCCTGTGGGTGACGGGGCAAATCTTACTCTTACTGGTTGAGTTGACATATTTGATTAATTTGACCGCAAAGATAACTGAATTAGCTGAATTTATTGATGCATTGAACGTACCGAAACCACGGGTGTATCGTTAAAAATAATTAAAGAGGTGGCGGTCTCGTTCTACTTCATTAACTTAGTAGGTTGTAGATAGGATATATGGGTGCATACGATCATTTATTAGAGCAAATTGACGCTTTCATTCGAAAGTTTTACAAGAACCGTATGGTTCAGGGAATGATCCTTTTCGTTGGGATTTTTATCATGTCTTATTTGCTCGTAACAGTGCTGGAGTATTTCGGTAGATTCAATTCTATTGTGAGAGCAGGACTGTTTTTTAGCTTTATATTGTTAAATATTGCGGTTTTAATTAGATTCTTTGTTCTACCAGCACTAAAGATCTATTCGTACGGTGATCGAATAAACCGTTATCAAGCGTCAGATATTATTGGAAAGTTCTTTCCTGATGTTTCGGATCGACTAAAGAATACTCTACAACTACAAGATGATCTGGATGCGCAGGTAGGAAATATTGAATTACTAAGAGCAAGTGTTGTTCAAAGATCATCTGAACTGTCGGTTGTGCCATTCGCATCAGCCATTGATCTAAAAGAGAATAGGCGTTACGCAAAATATTTACTACCAGTATTTGCATTGCTGGTTGTGATTGGCGTGGCAGCACCATCGATGCTTACTCAAGGAACAGAG
>JALRFI010000148.1 GCA_023253775.1 Crocinitomicaceae bacterium | reverse complement strand
CCAGGACTAGCAAAAACGCTTGCAATTAAAACGCTCGCTCAAGCGATCAGTGTTGATTTCAACAGAATACAATTCACTCCAGATCTTTTGCCTGCAGACGTTACAGGAACTTTAATCTACAATCAAAAATCAGAAGAATTCTCAATTAAAAAGGGACCCATCTTTGCCAATTTCATTTTAGCCGATGAGATCAACCGTGCCCCTGCAAAGGTGCAATCAGCCCTCTTGGAGGCAATGCAGGAAAGACAAGTGACCATTGGAGATGAAACGTATATTCTGCCAAAACCATTTTTGGTTCTTGCAACTCAAAACCCTATAGAACAAGAAGGGACATACCCTCTACCTGAAGCGCAAGTTGACCGTTTCATGCTTAAAGTATTTCTTGGATACCCCTCAAAGGATGAAGAAAAACAGATTATTAGAGCTAATGTCAAAAAAGGTGGACTACCGGAGTGTTTAAAAGTGATGTCTGCTGAAGATATCCTTAGAATAAGACAATTGGTTCGAGAAGTATATCTCGATGAAAAAATAGAACAATACATCGTTGACCTGGTTTATGCAACAAGAACTCCAGAAGCCTATGGACTTGGTTTTCTCCAACCAATGATCAGTTTTGGTTGCTCGCCTCGAGCAAGTATCAATCTGGCACTCGCCGCAAAAGCATATGCATTCCTTCAAGGTAGAGCTTTCGTTGTTCCTGACGACGTCAAAGCTGTATCATCGGATGTTATGAGGCATCGAATGGGCCTAACTTATGAAGCGGAAGCAGAAAATCTGACCATCACAGACGTTGTAACCAAGATCGTGAACAAGGTAGAAGTTCCTTAAACATGGAAACGAACGAACTGCTTAAAAAGATCCGTCACCTGGAAATTAGGGCGAAAGGACTCACCAGACATATTTTTTCCGGTGAATACCATTCTGCCTTTAAAGGAAGAGGTATGGCTTTCAGCGAAGTTCGTGACTATCAATTAGGCGACGAAGTAAGAACTATTGACTGGAACGTTACCGCCAGATACAATTCACCTTATGTCAAGGTGTTTGAGGAAGAACGTGAATTGACCGTCATGCTCGTGATCGATCTTTCTGGATCATCTGAATTTGGCTCTGGACAGCGCAGTAAAAAGGATCTTATTCTGGAACTGGCAGCCATTTTGAGCTTTTCGGCTATCACGAACAATGACAAGGTTGGTGCAATTTTAATTTCCGATCGTGTTGAAAAATATATTGCACCAGACAAAGGAAGGCAACATGCCTTAATACTGTTACGCGAGATTATTGAACTAAAACGTAAAGGCGAAGGCACAGATCTGAATGAAGGATTAAAATTCCTGCGAAACACCCAGAAGAAAAGAACCATCACCTTTATTATTTCCGATTTTGTCGATGATCATAATTATCTGGAAGGATTAAAACTTACCAGAAAATACCATGATGTAATAGCAGTTCGCGTTGAGGATCCTGCAGAAACGGAGCTCCCGGACGCAGGTATCATTCAATTGTTCAATGCAGAGACAGGAGAAACAACCTGGATCAATTCATCATCAAAGGAGGTTAGGGAAAAATTTGAAGCAACTGCAAAAGAACGAAGAGATGCTTTTCAGTATGAACTAAGAAGGTCTGGTATAGACTATGTGGAATTGCATACGGATAAGGATATTATTCCTCCCATGTCGAATTTTTTCAGAAGGAGATCTTGAGAATACTAGTTATCATAACTCTTGTCATTCTTTCCAGGGAAACATCTTTCGGACAGAAGCTTAGTGCAACTCTTTCCCCAGAGAAAACTGAAGTTGGGGGTCCAGTGAAACTAATTTTGAAGGCGGAACTTGATCCAAATTCAGAATACCAGTATACCCCATTAAAACTAACCATCCCATCGAGAATAAAGGCAGAAAATGGGGAAACGTTCAGTTCGGTCTCTGATCAAGTAGAATTAATCGAAGAGTTTACGGATTCGGTTTTCATTTCAGGTAATAAAAAGATTTGGCAAGGAACCTACCTCATAACAGCATGGGATGAAGGCACTTATAAACTAGAGTCCATGTCAATAATCATCGACGACTCTACTTTCACCTTCCCTGAAAAGGTCCTTACGGCAAGTCTGGTTAAAGCCAATAAGAAAATTGATCTATATGATATCAAAGAACGTTTTGCAGAGGTTCCCGAACCGAAATCAAAGATCAGGATCTTCCTTGAAAATTACTGGTGGGTTATTTTGACTGTCCTAATTGTAGCCATGCTCATCTACTACTTCATTAAACGAAGGAACAGAGAACCTGAAAAACCAATCAAGGTTCCATCCTTGAAGGAGAGAACTCTTTTAGCGGTTCATGGACTGGATGCATCCAAATTATGGGAGCAAGGCAAATTGAAAGAACATTATATTGAATTATCGTTCATACTCAGATCTTACCTTTCTGCTAGATACGATCTTAACCTCCTTGAAAACACCACAAAGGCAGCTCAATTGCTGCTAAGTGAAAAAGGATTACATGAAGATACTATTCACACTATAGGTACGGTTTTGAATCAGTCTGATCTTGTAAAATTCGCTAAAGAAGCGCCAGATGAAATGGAGATCCTTAAAATTTCCCAGTTGGTGAGACTGATCGTCGCAGAAACAAGTCCATTTGAATTTGAAGATGCTGAATAACTGGAACATACGTTTTTGGGAATACGATTATTCTTCTCCATGGTGGCTTGTCCTACTACTAGTTATTCCGGTTTATCTGTATTTCGCCTTTAAAAGCGAGAAAAGATCAAGTGGCGAATATAAATTCACCGGTTTTTCTTCCGATCAGCGATCAATGTCGGTTAAATGGATCCTCTGGCTTCGTCAAGCAATTATTCTCGTTAACTCCATGGTTATCGCATTATTCATTTTTGCTTTGACCAAGCCTTACCACTGGAATGATTTCGATAAATCGAATCAGGATTACAAAAACGGAATTGACATTATTCTCGCAATCGACGTTTCCATGTCGATGATGGCCATGGATTTTGAACCCAATCGATTGGAGGCCTCAAAAAAAGTCGCTAAGGAATTTGTTAACGGGAGAAAAGGCGACAGAATTGGATTAGTAGTTTATGCTGGTGAAGCCTATACAGCTTGTCCGGCCACCCTTGACTATTCGATCTTGAAAAAACAGATCGATCAGATCAACGGTGAAAATATTGAAGCGGGAACTGCAATTGGTACAGGTTTGGGTACGGCCGTAACAAGATTAAGAAACGATAGTCTACCTTCAAAAGTGATCATTCTTTTGACAGATGGAAGCAACAACTCTGGAGAGATTGATCCAATCACGGCAGCTGAACTCGCCAAAGCGAAAAATGTCAGGGTTTATACTATTGGAGTTGGAAGTAACGGTCTTGCCCCTACTCCTGTGATTACTCCTTTTGGAATTCGCTACGAAAACATGGAGGTAGAGATCGATGAGATGACCCTTAACAGGATAGCAAAAATAACCGGAGGGCAATATTTCAGGGCTACCGATGAAAAAAGTTTACAGTCCATTTATAAAGAGATCGATAAGCTGGAAAAAAGAAGAATGATCGACAAACGGTATAAATCTGAACTTCCGGCTAACCCAACAGCATTTTTAAACTGGGCTTTCTTGTTGCTGCTTATATCATGGAGTACTTCACGAATTATTTTCAAGTGGAATGACTAAGAAAGAAAGTACATATCGCCTTTCCTGGATCGCCATTGCAGCACTAGCCTGGGAGATATTCTTCTGGATCCTGATCGCCGGATTACTTTTCTTACTTGGTTATCTCGACAATGGCTCTCTTACCCGACTTGACTTCTTTACACCAGAGGCATTTTGGTTGTATCTACTCATGCTTCCTTTGACTGGAGTCTATTTCTGGAATTTGATCCGAGTAAATAAACTTTCAGAGTCCTTTGGGTCAGGAATCAGAAAAATGATCCTTCGCCCGGTCGATAATTTGTCGACTTTTTTACGGTTTTTCTTTTTCAGAAACACCTTTGCCTTTCTGATTCTATCACTTGCTCAACCTGTTTTCGGAACAAAAAAAGTAAGTGGGACGATCGAGAGCCTTGAGCTGGTTATTTGTTTGGATGTCTCTGCCTCAATGGATGTAAAAGATATTTCAGATGATCTTTCGAGATTGGATGTTTCCAAAAGAGCCATTGTACAATTGATCAACAATCTACATGGTGAGAAGATTGGAATTTGCGTCTTCGCCGGAGGAGCGTACGTTCAATTGCCTATTACTTCAGATTATAGTGCAGCTAAACTTTTTGTGAATGACATCACCACATCCATCATGTCTAACCAAGGAACGAACATCAATGCGGCCTTGTCTACTGCAAATGACATGTTTACGGATCAAAAATGTTCCAAGGGTATCATCATCGTGACTGACGGCGAAAACCATGAGGAAAAGCCAACATCGATCTTTGAGATCATAAAGAAAAAGAACATCACTGTAAATGTGTTGGGAATCGGATCAAAATCAGGGGGACCGGTCCCAATAAATCCAGACAGACCTGAGTTGGGATACAAAAAAACACCTTTAGGAACGACTGTAGTTTCCAAAGTGAATCGTGAATTCATTCAATCCATCGCCTCAAAAGGAAAAGGAATGGCTATACTCAGTGATGATGAATTTCCTGATCTGTCGCCACTCTTAACAGAAATTAACCAAATGAAGCGAACAAAACTACGAGATTTGCAGTTCGACATGAAAGAGAATCGTTACCGCATTCCACTTTTTGCAGCTTTGGTATGCTGGTTGGTGTTTTTATTCATGGATAAAAAACTATTAAGTAAAAGGTCATGAAGTTTTTGATGTTCTTCTTCTTCATCGTGGTTTCCGGAATGATCTATTCTCAGGAATGGAGAGATTCTTTGGAAACAGCAAGAACATTGTACAAAAAGAAAGACTACGGGAAAGCATTAAAATATTACGAAAGCGCGCAGAAGAAGGCTCCAGAAGGTGTAGATCTTTCGGATGAAATTGGGCAGTCAGCCTACAAAGCAAGACAATTCGAACTTTCAGAAAAGATCTACCAGCAAAACACTTCAAACAAAAGAAGTGAAAAGCAGAAAAGCGAAAATTACCATAATCTGGGAAATTCTAAAATGCAGAAAGAGGATTATCAAGGAGCAATAGATGCATACAAAAGTGCTTTAAAGAATAACCCTGATGATGAAGAAACACGATACAATCTTTCTCAGGCGATCAGAAGGCTGAAAGCAAAAAAAGAAAAAGAAGAAAAGAACAATCAGGATCAAAATCAGGATCAACAAAATCAAAACAATAAGAATCAGAACAGTAAGGATCAGAATCAAGGCAAAGGGAATAAAAACAAGGGAAACCAAAATCCGAAAGACGGGAATCAGAATCAAAGTCAGAACGGACAAAATGGTAAAGGAAATAAGGATCCAAAAACCGGTAAGGGTACCAATAAAAACAACAACGACCCTAACGGAACTCCGAACGACAAAATGAATAATGGGTCTAAAATCCCAAATAAGTCTGTGGAAAGGATGTTAGATCAGCTGATGAAAGCTGAAGCCTCAACGAAGAGACGGATAGGTGGTAATAAAGGAGATGCTGGAACCAATAAATCAGGAAAAGACTGGTAATGTTTAAAGTATTTTTCCATATTGTCTCAATATTGCTCTTAAGCAATCAGGTTCTGGCCCAAAAGCCAGTTGTTTACCTGGAAGTAGAACCTCATGAGGCGGAAGTTGGAGAAATACTGACCATCACTGTGAAATCAAATGTTCAGGGTGACTTGGATATTGACTTACCTCCAGGATTTGTACATGGGTACAATGTCATGAATGGTATGGAACAGGAAATGGACTATTCAACCGGTAAGGTCATTACTTTCTATTACATGTCTCAGACTGGTGCTATGACCAAAGAAGGTACTTATTTGTTTGGTCCAGCGTATATTAAAAAGGGAAACAAAGTTTATCGCTCGAACACCGTTAATGTTTCAATTAAAAAGGTAAAAACTGAGGAGAGCTCCAATGGCGAGATCACGAGCAGACAGCTTAGACAACCCGCTTTTGGGGTTATTCAAAAATCAAGGCATACGATTTATGAAGGTGAACCATTGGTTGTAAATGCGAAGGTCTATTCGAAATTCAGTCCGAATCATCTCGAAAATTACGAGCCATATTTAATTAATGGGGTCATCGATCAACATGACATCACCCCATCAACTCGCATTATGGTTGATGAAGAAAAGGTTAAAGGCAACACCCTTTACTCCTTCACCTATGACAAAAAGGTCATCTTCCCTTCAGGAACTGGTAAGCTTGAAATTGAGCCTTTTAAACTGTTGTTGAGAAGAGGATACGAAACTTATCCAGTTACTTCGACCTCTTCGTTCATCACTGTAAAGGCTTTGCCAAGTCCTCCAAAAGACTTTGCCGGAGGTGTAGGGAGCTTCACGATCGATCGAGAAATTTCAGAAAAAAAGCTCACTCAAGGCGATGTTTTCACGATGACCATTACCATTCAGGGATATGGGAATCTTCACAACCTCATGGAACCAAAACTTGAATTGTCAAAGGGTTTCACTGCATACGGAGATCCCATCGTTACTGAAGAATTTCAATTCGGACCCAAAGGTTCAGAAGGTAAGATCACCTATGCGTTCAACATTAAAGTGTCAAAGTCCGGACATTTGACTCTTCCTGGAACAACATTTAGCTATTTTGATCCAATAAAAGAAAAGTACATCACGATAACTTCCGGTAGTCATGAGCTAACGATTGAAAAAAACAGCAACTACCAACCTTCTATTGACAGCGATGATACGAATTCAGAATCGCCTCAGGAAACCATAACGTTCCATTTGAGATCTGAACAAAAGAACTTTGCAAAAACACATTTGATCTCTTCTCCTCTTTATTGGGGTGGATTGTTCTCCCCTATTCTGATGATTCTTTTCTATGGCTTTTTCGTGAAAAAACAAGACCAGCTAGCGGACAACCGCCTTTTAACTCAGAAGAAAAAAGACCAGCATCGAATGATTCAGAATGAAATAGAAAAAGCCAGAAGTTTGGTGAAATTGAATCGCTCTCAGGAAGCATCAGGTGTTATTGAAAAATTAATTTTGACAGTCAGTGCTGAGAAACTAGGATCTGATAAAAATAATACGGTATGCACTTGGTCAGATATCAAATCCAAATTGTCTGAAAAAAGAGATGCTGAAACCATACAGCAATTGGATGAATTAATGACTGATTTCCAGCAGGCGAGATATGGCTTTGGAACTCCAATTGACGAAACCAGGATCGAAAAGATCTCACAACTTTTGAGAAAACTAGCATGATTAAAATCGTAGGACTGATATTCGCTTTTCTGATTGTTTTACCAATGCATGCCTCGGATTTCAACAATGGTTTGGAACAGGCAAACGAAGGCGATTTCAAAGGTGCAGTTATTTCATTCGAACATGCGGTTTCTGTCTCTCCGGAAAATCAAGATGCTTTATTCAATCTTGCCTATTCGTATCACATGAATAATGAAAATGGCAAAGCAATCTGGGCAATCAAACGACTACTAAAGATAAATCCGAAAGATAAGGAAGCCGTGCAATTGTTAACTGTAGCTGGAGAAAAATTGAATATCTCTTCCGACGAACTTCAATTGCCCACTGGTTTCAGTGCATTTCTTTTAAGTATAGGCACCAATACCCTAGCCATATTGAGTCTTTTAATAGTTTTGGCAGGATCATTCACTGTTTTCATAGGGTTGCGAAACAAGATTAAAAGATCCTTTTTTGTAAGTGCTGGAAGCATGATCATACTGATCGCAATGGTCTTTTCAGGATTTGCTTTCTATAGTTCAAAAATCACCCACAGTAAGGATTCAGCGGTTGTAATTCATCCAAAAACCTTTGTCTACCTGAATAATATGGGAGAAAAGACAAAAGAGATCATCCCAGAAGGTCAGATCATTGAAATTATTGAGTCTGACGATCAGTACACCCGGGTCAACTGGAATGATGTGTCTGGACTTTACGTCAAGAATGATCAAATCGGAAAAATCTGATTTCAGTAAAATATTGGGTACCTTTGCGTCGTGTCAGAAAAACTCATCGAAATTCGTAATCTTAATCTGGAAGAATTAACTGCTTCCATGACCCTGATCAATGAAAAGTCATTCAGGGCCAAACAGATCTATGAATGGTTATGGAGAAAAAATGCAGGAAGTTTTGATGAAATGACCAACCTCTCGGTTTCATTGAGAGAAAAACTTAAAACGCATTATCGCATTGATAAGATCACTTTGGAGGATCAACAGATCAGCTCGGACAAAACGATCAAATGCGCATTTTCAGTTGAACAGGGTAAAGTGGTTGAAGGGGTATTGATCCCAACCTCATCAAGAATGACTGCTTGTATTTCATCTCAAGTGGGATGCAGTCTTGCTTGTACGTTTTGTGCTACAGGACGATTGAAGTTATTGCGTAACCTGACTGCAGGTGAGATCTACGATCAAGTTGTTTACCTAAAGAATGAGGCTGAATCCAGATACAGCATCCCACTTTCCAACATTGTATATATGGGAATGGGAGAACCCTTGCTGAATTACAAAAATGTGCTTCGTTCGATCGATTTCTTAACCTCCGAGGATGGACTGGGGATGTCGCCAAAAAGAATTACTGTTTCGACAGCAGGAATTGCGAAAATGATCCGAAAGTTGGGAGATGACGAAGTTAAATTCAACCTTGCTCTTTCATTGCATGCTGCGAATGATCAAAAAAGAAATAAGATCATGGAGATCAATGAATCGAACAATCTTGAAGAATTGTCTGATGCACTAAAGTATTTTCATGAAAAAACCGGTTCAAGGGTAACTTTTGAATACATCATTTTCAAAGATTTCAACGATACCATTGATGACGCCCGAGACCTTGCAAAATTTGCGAGATGTGTTCCATGTAAGATCAATATCATCGAGTATAATCCAATCGAGGGAGGTGATTTCTCACAAGCAGACCCTGAAAATGTGAATGAATTCGCTTCTTTCCTTGAAAGCAAGAATTTAATTGTAAATGTTCGTCGCAGCCGAGGAAAGGATATTGATGCCGCATGCGGTCAATTGGCCAATAAAAACAAGCTGATTACCAACGAAGAACGCATTTTGAAGAACTGATCGTTCACTCTTTTCATAATGTCCCTCAATAGTTGATAATATTCACGAATTTTATTATCCTGTTCAGTTCCATTAGTATATCTTTGTTACATGCTCTCTGTTGAGGAAATAATGTCTCCTATTGAGGCGGAAATGGCCGAATTCGAGGTCCGTTTCCGACAAAGCATGAAATCCAAAGTTCCGCTTCTTGATAAGATCACCCATTACATCATTCGTCGCAAAGGAAAACAGATGCGGCCTATGTTTATTTTCCTTACCGCGAAAATGCTTGGTAAGGTCACTGATCGAACCTATGACGCGGCATCTCTTGTAGAGCTTTTGCATACTGCAACACTTGTGCATGATGACGTTGTGGATGATGCTAACGAAAGAAGAGGCTTCTTTTCAGTGAATGCCCTGTGGAAAAACAAAGTCGCTGTGCTGGTTGGAGATTACATGTTATCCAGGGTGCTTCTGCTATCAATCGAAAAACAGAATCTACGTTTACTTGAAATCATCGCGCGTTCTGTGCGAGAGATGAGTGAGGGAGAATTACTTCAAATTGAAAAAGCAAGGAGACTGGACATCACCGAGGAAGTATACTTCGAAGTGATCCGTCAGAAAACGGCTTCGTTGATTGCTACGTGTTGTGAGTCGGCAGCTGTTAGCTGTGACAGAGAAGATGTTTCTGGTAAGATGAGACAATTTGGAGAGTTGGTGGGGCTCGCTTTTCAGATCAAGGACGATATCTTCGATTATGGAAGTCCGGGTAATATAGGTAAACCGACAGGACTGGATATTCGTGAACGCAAAATGACACTCCCTCTTATCTACGTGCTCAATACGGTAGATTCAAGTGTTAAAAACGAATTGATCAACATTGTAAAAAACCACAATGAGAACCCCAAAAAGGTGCAACACGCCATTCAACTTGTCATTCAACATGGAGGTATTGAATATGCACATGCTAAAATGCTTAAGTTAAAATTACAAGCATTGGAGCAAATTGAGAGTATACCAGATTCCGAAGCAAAAAAATCTTTGATTGGATTAGTAGAATACACTGTTAACAGAGAAAAATAAGCATCATGAAATACTTGCTCATCTTTTTTGTCGCATTCGCTTTCATCTCATGTTCTGAAGAGGAAGAAAAGAAAAAAATAGATGACCCCGAGGTTGTTGAAGATCTTGTTGAGATCAAAGATGGGATCTATACAGAATGGTATCCCGGGAAAAAACAGATTAAATACCGAGGCGAACAGGATGATCAAAGTCTTCGACAAGGGAAATGGGTCTTTTATGCAGAAAATGGAAATGAGCTTTCAATTACATTCTATGAACATGGTCTGAAGGAAGGATTCAGTATTGTAAAATATCCGAATGGGGCCATTCACTACCGAGGAGAATATAAGAATGATCAGATGGTTGGACTCTGGACAACTTTCAACGAAAAAGGTGAATTAGAAACTGAAAAAGATTACGGATACCCGAAAGAATAGTTCATGTCAAAAATTCCAGCACATATTATTGATGAGATCATGCAAACTGCCCGAATTGAAGAGGTTATCGGGGAGTATGTCAATCTTAAAAGAGCTGGATCAAACCTGAAAGGATTAAGTCCGTTTACGGACGAAAAAACGCCATCTTTTGTGGTATCTCCTGGAAAACAGATCTTCAAATGTTTTTCATCGAGTAAAGGAGGATCTGTTGTTACTTTTCTCATGGAAAAGGAACATTTCTCCTATCCAGAGGCCCTTCGTTGGCTGGCAGACAAGTATGGCATTCCAATTCCTGAAGATAAGCCAGCAACTGCAGAAGAATTGGCAGCGATCTCTGAACGCGAAAGTTTGCACATCATCAACGAGTTCGCAAAAGACCATTTTATGCAGAACCTTCACGAAAATGAGGAAGGAATTGCTGTTGGGATGTCTTATTTCGAAGAAAGAGGTTACAGACCTGAGATCATTAAACAATTTCAGCTTGGATACTGTCTAAATACTGGAAATGATTTCACAAAAAATGCACTTGAAAAAGGATATAAGCTTGAATATCTCGAAAAGGTCGGACTTGTAAAAACAAAAGAGGGCCGACATTTTGATTTCTTTCGAGGGAGAGTAATGTTTCCCATTCATAGTGTTACAGGTCGTGTTCTTGGTTTTGGTGGTAGAACATTATTCACAGACAAAAAAGTCGCTAAGTACTTTAATTCTCCTGAAAGTATCATCTATAACAAAAGTGAGATTCTTTATGGACTTTACTTTTCGAAAGGTGATATTATAAAGTATGACAATTGTTTTTTATGTGAGGGGTATACTGATGTGATCAGTATGTTTCAAGCTGGAATAAAAAATGTTGTTTCATCATCTGGTACATCATTGACAAAAGATCAGATCAAACTGATCCGACGTTATACGCAGAACATTACTATCCTTTTTGATGGTGATGCTGCAGGAATCAAAGCTTCCTTCCGAGGAATTGACCTGATCCTGGAAGAAGGGATGAATGTTAAGGTTGTTCTGTTTCCTGAAGGAGAAGACCCGGATTCTTACTCCAAACGCGTAAGTTCATCGGAGCTGGAGAATTATATCGAGCAGCATACACAGGATTTCATTTCGTTCAAAGCAGATATCCTGCTAAAAAATAGCGAAGAAGATCCTTTGAAAAGAGCGGAGTTGATCCGAGAGATCGTTCACTCTGTTTCGTTGATTCCTGATCAGATTACTCGTACAGTATATCTTCAAAAGATTTCAAGCTCCTTTAATATCAGCGAGCAGATCTTAAATAATGAGCTGACAAAACTGCGTAAGAACACTCTTTCCAGACAACTCAATGAACCGGAGATCCGTGATATTCCTGTTGCACCAATTCCAGTTATTGAGCAACAGACGGAGAGCACAACGCCCTCTTATTCTCCGAGTGAATTTGGGTTGATCCGAATATTGATGAAATATGGTGATCGAGAAATCGTTCCGGATAAAAATCAGGAAGACTATAAATTAAGTGTATCTGAAATGATTTGTCAGGAATTACTGAATGATGATCTTGGCTTCATCCATCCTCTCTACAATAAGATCTTCACCCTTGTTCTTGAAGGACTGGAAAACAAAACACTTTACAATTCATCTTTTTATTTGAGAAATGAGGACCAGGATATCGTGCGATTGATCTCTGAGATTGAAAGTAGTGACCAGGAAGTAAGTCATAAATGGCTAAATGATTTCAATATCCTCATCCGCAGCGAAGAGGATAGATTGGAAACAAGCGTTTTACATTCCATTTATTCATTCAAAGCCTCCAAGATCGAAGATCGAATAGAAGATATCAGAAAGATCCTTTCAAACAGTGAAATCGATCATGAACAGCTGAATGATCTTTTATCTCAACAGATCCTTTATGAAAAAGCAAAGATCAGTATCGCAGAAAAACTTGGTAGAATCATTTTGAAATAAGATATGTTAAGCTACACACTCTTCAAAATTGGTCCGTACGACGTATGCCTCTGGAACTTGATCATATGGTCTCTGATCGTGATCTTCTCCATGGCTTTGAGAAGAATCATTACCAGAGCTCTTAAAAGAACGCTTCAGAAGTCTAACATTAGAATTGAAGGACGAAAAATGACCTGGCTTAAACTTGTCAGTCAGAGTATTTATGTTCTTGCCGCTTATATCGCAATCCTAAGCTTCAGAATAAATAATGAAAAAGTCACCTTCGGTGAATTCTTGAATTATAATCTCATTGAGTCTAAAAAATTCACGCTGAGTTTTTACCATATCATGGTATTGATTCTGATCTTTTTCCTCGCGAGAGTTACTCTTAACATTGTTAATCTATACTTATCAAAGAAATTCAGGAAATCGAATCAATACAATGCTGGAACGGAATACGTATATCAACAAATCGCCAGGTATGTTGTATATATCTTTGCTATCTTCTCTAGTCTCAGAGCAATTGACATAGATATTACACTGTTAATCACATCGTCAGTCGGTATTTTTGTTGGTATTGGTCTAGGTTTACAGGACGTTTTCAAAGATATGTTTGCCGGAATAGTATTGCTATTGGAAGGAAACATAAAAGTAGGAGATGTAGTTGAAATCTCTAATGGCGGTAAGTCTGACGCAATGGTCGCTAAGATCCTTAAAGTAAACGTAAGAACCACCCATATTGAAACCAGGGAGGGGAATGTACTGATAATTCCAAACACGAAGCTTACCCAGGAATACGTTGAAAACTGGAGCCATGGTTCTCCTTTATCAAGATTTAAACTCCCTTTGACAGTTGCTTACGGGTCGAACACTGAACTTGTCTCCCGTCTGTTGAAACAAGCGGCTATGGGTCATCCGAAGGTAAAAAAGAATGAGCCCGTAGACGTTCGACTCAAAAATTTTGGAGACAACGGTCTAGAAATGGAATTGATATTTTGGGCCGATCAAAGTTGGGATGTACAGAATTATATGTCTGAAATCAGATTTGAGATCGATCGGCTATTCAGAGAATATAAGATCTCTATTCCCTACCCTCAAAGAGATCTGCATATCAGACAAGAATATACCGGCGGGTCAGAACAACACGATCATCCCTATACGGATCAATAAGAACTTGCAGCCCCACCAATATTTTCAATAGGATGCCATGTTGTCTTCACTTCTTGCAAATCAGCGATCATATATAGATCCTGCGAATCCTCTAACATCCATTTCTTATTATAAGTCTTCACTCGTTTTACATTCTGCACAGCAAGCTCCTTAATCATGTTAATTTCATCTATATTCGAACCCGAATAAACAGTAGCATTAACATCCATATGGTTCCCCATAGGCCCTAGTAATTCAGTTCTCTTCCCAGTAACAATATTTATCACACCAGCAGGAACATCCGACGTATTAAGCACTTCAGCGAACGTAATGGAACACAATGGTAACTTTTCTGAAGCAAGCACAACACAAGTGTTTCCTCCAGCAATCGCGGGGAGTATTAGTGAGATCATACCAATAAGTGAGGAGCTTTCGTCAGAAATGATTGATACGACACCTGTTGGCTCGACCACTGAAAAGTTAAAATGAGCGCTCGAAACAGGATTTACCGATGACAATAGTTGCTGATATTTATCACACCAACCGGCATAATATACGGTTCTGTCAATCGCCAGATCAATTTCTTTTTCTGCATTGGCTTTTGAAGAACCCTGGATCATTAATTCATTGATGAATTGTTCCCTTCTTCCTTCAAGCATTTCAGCTATGCGATAAAGGATCTGAGACCTATTGAAAGCAGATCTTTCAGCCCAACCACCAAATGCTTTTCTTGCGGCAGAAACAGCATTTCTAACATCCTTCTTCGAAGACATACAAATGTTACCAATGACTTTCCCTTTGCCATCCTGGACCTGATAATACCTTCCCGATTCTGTTCGAGGAAACTGTCCTCCAATGTATATTTTGTATGTTTTAAGTACCTCCAATCTGCTCATTTTAGCTCAATTTAACGTATGCTTCCAAACCATGTAATCCACCTTCTCTTCCGAAACCACTTTCTTTATATCCTCCAAAAGGGGAAGTTGGGTCAAACTTATTATAGGTATTCGCCCATACTACTCCAGCTCTTAGTTTAGTTGTAAGATTAAAAATTCTGGAGCCTTTATCAGTCCATACACCAGCTGCCAAACCAAAAGGAGTGTTGTTTGCTTTTTGAATTACCTCATCAACAGTCC
>JALRFI010000082.1 GCA_023253775.1 Crocinitomicaceae bacterium | reverse complement strand
TTTTGGATAAGATAAAGTTTCCATAACAGCACCTATGCCCCACCGCATAAACTACAAACCAATTAAAAGATCTAGGAGAAAAAAGTAATTCATTAATCCTTAATCAATTTGTATCTTCAACCTGCGGCGAGGGCATAGCTGCCAACCGTTATTTGCAATGACAAACGGAACTTTATTCGGAAATAATTATTGATGGAAAGAAAAGAAGTGCGTCACTGGTAAATAATCTTGAAGGACAATGAAAAGAACCACTGGTCATTACAGCACCTTTAAACTTCCACTAAAGTTATTTAATAGATACAATTATATTTGCGAATGCTTTGTAATTAAAAGTTTCGAATCACTGGGATGATGAAAAAAGTTCAAATGAAATTCATTAGAATTTATTAGCATCAAAGCTGAATGAATATTCTATTTAACTTTTAAACTGATTAATAATTTTAAAAACATTTATAACTTGCTCTTTAAAGCAATTGTGAAATGCCAAGAGCCAATATTCAAGCCCTTTACATATGTACGCTAAAATTCTCAATTTTATAAATCAAATAGGGATTCATTCAAATGATGATGATGCCTTAAAAGCTAAAAAGAGATTTGTAGTTTATGAGGCTATTTTGATGAGCATGGGAGGAGTAATGTGGGGTTTTATTTGTCTTATCATTAACAAACCATTCCAATCAACAATTCCTTTTGGTTATATTCTGCTCTCTGCAGTCAATATCTTTTTTTTCAACAAATATCGTTGGTTTGTTTTTACCCAAGGATTTCAAACTGGAATTAGCTTGTTTCTTCCGTTTATTTTTCAATGGGTCTTAGGAGGATATTACAGTTCAGGGGGAGTTATGATTTGGTCTTTACTCTCATTAGCTGCATCACTTAGTTATTCTAACTTAAAAATGAGTTTTTATTGGCTTTCCTCTTATGTTTTGTTGATTTTCTTATCCATCTTTTATGATGCACAAATGCAAAAAGCTTTTCCAAGTGACATTGATCCGACTTTTTCGTTACTCTTAATTTCATTGAATTTATCGGTCGTATCTATCCTAATATTTTTACTGGTTACATTTTTTGTTAATGAGAATAATAAATCCTCCAAACGAGTAATTGATACTCAAATTAAATTGATACAATCAGAAAAGTTAGCAGCATTAGGTCAGTTATCAGCGGGTATTGCTCATGAAATAAATACTCCTTTGGGATCAATAAAAGCGATGGTACTTGAATCCAAATTGAATTTCCAAAATCTACTTTCTTGTTCTCATTTTTTTTACAGCGACTTCAGCAAGGAAGAACAAACTGAATTTGAGCATTTTGTGCGTAATCATCAACTAAAAAATGGCTTTTTATCGACAAAAGAGGAGAGGCAAATCAAACGACAGTTAATCATTCAACTGAATGAAAGGGGAATCAAAAATTCTGATCTGATTGCTTCCGATTTAATTTCAATTGATTTGTTTAATTTACCTGCTTTTGTTCAAAATTTTTCATCGGATAAATTGCAAAAAACACTCGATTTTCTTGTTTTGTTATATATCAGTGAAAAGAAAAATCAAATAGTTTATAACTCTGTGGAGAAGGCATCACGTATAGTTAAATCGTTAAAAATGTATCTCCACGAAGCTAAAACTCAAAAGCCACAAATTTTCAACTTAAGAGAATCAATTGAAATGGTTCTTACGATTTACGATAATCAAATTAAAAATTCTGTAGCAATACAATTCAATGTGGATCCTAATATTGAAATAGAAGGATTTATCGATGAAATGAGTCAAGTTTGGACCAATTTAATTGTTAACGCTTGTCAAGCAATGGATTTTAAAGGTGAACTTGAAATTAGTGCTTTTGAAGAAGAGCAATTTGTAAAGATCGCTATTAGAGATACAGGAATCGGTATATCTGAAGAGGTGGGTAATGATATTTTCAATCCTTTTTACACATCTAAAAAAATTGGAGAAGGAACTGGCCTAGGGTTAGATATTGCAAAAAAGATTATAGATAAACATAAGGGTAAAATAAGCTTCTCAAGTAAAATTGGAGAAGGAACAACATTTTTTGTTTGTTTACCGATAAAACAAAATCCATTATGAAAGAAGCAATAATATGCATTGACGATGAGAGATCTTTGCTGTTTAGCTTACAACATCAAATTTCTGCTGAATTGAGTGATATTCTCATAGAATGCGCTGAAAGTGGAGAAGAAGCTATTGAATTATTAAAAGAATTGCAAGCTCTGGAGATTAATGTTCGATTTATTATAACCGACCAAATGATGCCGGGCATAAAAGGAAATGAGATAATTGAAATAATCCAGAAATTAAACCCGGAAATTACTTGTATTCTTCTAACCGGATATACACAATTAGAGACAATCAAGGAACTAGAACAAAGCCAAAAAGTGAAAATAATTTCTAAACCTTGGGAAAAAGGTGAACTCATGTCGATTTTACTTGATCGAACTGCATAACTCCTTATGATTTATTGATAAAAATCAATAATGATGACTTTTTAATGGCAATATCCACTTTATTAATTACTTCTGCTCCAGCTTGGCAACAATGGCCGAAACGGTCGCATCGCTGGTCACGTTGATTGTGGTACGACACATATCCAGGATACGATCTACAGGAAGAACCAATGCCACCCACAACGGGTTGAGTCCAACGGAAGACAACACGATCATCAGCATGATCAATCCGGCAGAAGGCACTGCAGCTGCGCCGATCGATGCAAGTGTCGCTGTTCCAATGATCCCGATCTGCTGCATCAGATTTAAGTCAACATCATGGTATTGCGCCAAGAAGATCACCGCTACTGCCTGATACAAAGAAGTTCCGTCCATGTTAACAGTCGCTCCGATCGGCAAGACGAAATCGGTCACCTTTTTAGGCACCTTCAGGTTGTTCTCCACGCATTCAATGGTAACCGGCAATGTTGCCGCACTGGAGCTAGTTGAAAACGCAAGGAACATAGCAGGACTCATTCCTTTGAAGAATTCGGTATATGAGATCTTCACTCCAAAGATCTTCAGCAACAACGGATAGAATCCAAACAAGAGAACCAACAGTCCACTAACCACAACAAAGGCATACATTCCCAGCTGCTTGAAAATATCCAGCATCTGAGCAGTCGTATCGGCTGTCTTTGCCATCACCCCTGCCATCAAACAGAAAACAAAGAAAGGAGCCGCCATCATCACAATATGCACCATTTTCACAAAGACCTCATTCATTCCATCAAAGAAAGACTTAACTACTGCTACTTTTTCATGTGGAAGCAAGGACAATGAAATCCCAAAGAACAAGGCAAAAAAGATCACCTGTAGCATCAACTTCCCATCCCCCATAGCAATCACGAGGTTTTCCGGAACTATATCTACCAAAGGCTGCAATGGTGATTGGCCTATATTACTCGCTGCTTGGTTCTTTGCTGAAAGCTCTTGATAGCTTTCCGAAGACATTTCTGCGTCAAGCTTCTTGCTAACTTTATCAAGAACTTTAGGATCAGCTGTATCAATCAATCGCTGATCATCCTTGAATTCTATTCCTGAATTATTGGCCCATACCTCATAAGAAAGTCTGTTTTCAATGCGCTTGGTCTCGTTGTTCTGAATGCCTGGCTGAAATAAATTTACAACTATCAATCCCAGAGAGATCGCAGTTACTGTCGTTACAAGATATAACCCTAGCGTTTTCAATCCCATTTTTCCTAAGGAAGCAGGATCTCCCAATCCGGCAACTCCACTAACAATTGAAAACAATACCAAAGGAATAGCTATGAATTTTAAACAATTGATAAAGATCTTCCCAAATGGATCTAACCAGTCTTTAGTAATATCATTTAGTCCAAAAGTTCCTGAAAACAAGGCCCAGGCAACGCCGAGAAACATGGCAATGATTATTTTCCAATGCAATGGAAGGCTCTTCATATCTTTCAATTTGTGCTTAAAGTTAAGGATATTGGGGACGGTTCAAAATGTTCTGCAAGATCTACGAAACTTTTTTCAAAAATCTATAATCAAATTCATTTATTTTCGTATCATTGCACAACTAAATAGAAGCTAGTCCGCTTTTATTCAATCCAAGTTAATTTTGACATTTCCCGCAAATTATTTTACATTACCATTGTAATTCATGGATAAAACAGAATTAGAGAGTAAGAAGCTCTCAGATCTAAGAGCAATCGCTCAAACGGTAGGAATTCCAAATTCGGACACATTAAAGAAAAATGAGATCATTGATCTTTTAATGTCCAGTGAAAATTCAGATGAAGCCGAAAAGCCTGCTTCAGATACAGGAAAACGAAGAAGGATCGTTAAAGGTGAAGCAACTGCTCAGGCAGATCTTTTCGCTGAAGAAAAAACTCCTGTTCCGGAAGAGCCAGTGGCAGAATCCTCAGCAGCGCAACCAAAAAGAACAGAAAATGGAAAGCCAGGTTCGAAAGATTCAGGTAGAAACCTGCTTGACATTGCAAAAGGAAAGCCATCGAATGATGCGCCTTTAAATGAAAGTACTGATACCCCGATTCCTTCAAACGAAGAAGTCTCAACTCCTTCCAATGAAAAAAGAGGTGTTCATCAAGATAATCAGAATCGTGGAAAAATCAACCGTCCAAATACTGGAGGTCACCAACCGCGTCAGAAGGAAGAAGAAAAGATTGATGAATCATTTGACCTTGTAGGAATCGTATCTGCAGAAGGTGTGCTTGAAGTAATTCAAGATGGATACGGATTCTTGAGATCTTCGGATTATAATTACCTGCCATCCCCGGATGATATTTATGTTTCTCAAAGTCAAATCAAATTATTTGGTTTAAAAACAGGAGATACCGTTAAAGGAACGATTCGTCCTCCGAGGGAAGGAGAGAAGTTCTTCCCTCTGGTTAAGGTTGAATCCATCAACGGAAGAGACCCGTCATTCATCAGAGATAGAGTTCCTTTCCAGTATCTTACTCCCCTTTTCCCGGATGAGAAGTTCAAACTGACTGGTCATTCACAGGAAACACTATCCACTAGAGTTATGGACCTTTTCGCTCCTATCGGTAAAGGTCAGCGTGGAATGATCGTTGCTCAGCCAAAGACGGGTAAGACAATGCTATTGAAGGATGTTGCCAATGCAATTGCAGCGAACCATCCTGAAACATATTTGATCGTACTTCTGATCGACGAACGTCCGGAAGAAGTTACAGACATGGCAAGAA
>JALRFI010000176.1 GCA_023253775.1 Crocinitomicaceae bacterium | reverse complement strand
ACAATATTGATCACTACTTCAGGCACCTGTTTCACGTTATTATAAGTGTCCTTAGTAGTGTTAGTTCGTCCGGATCTTGCCGGTGAAAAGATCAGTATCGGTGGGTTAGCGCTGAAAACATTGAAAAAGCTGAATGGAGCCAAATTATGGTTTCCGTCAGTATCTATGGTTGATGCAAAAGCAATCGGTCGAGGTCCGATAGCACCTAGTAGGTATTGATGAACCTTTGGTACTGGAAGTTCTTTTGGATCAAGAGTAAGCATATTTAAAGATTTTTGGCAAAGATACTCCTTTCTATATGCATTCATTCTCCCTCAACGGAATGTGTTTTCCACAATTTTAAAAAATTCAATATTTTTTTGAAAAATGGTTTCTTACTTAAAAAGAAATTAATAGATTTGCACTCCCATTTTTAGGGAAATGTAGCAGTCGAGCTACAGGTTTTGAAATAGTAATTTGCGGATGTGGTGAAATTGGTAGACACGCCAGACTTAGGATCTGGTGCCGAGAGGTGTGCGGGTTCGAGTCCCTCCATCCGCACTCAAATGGTCTTGTTGTCTGACGAGGCCATTTTTTGTATGTAGTAGTTTTAAAAGAAGAAATAAGATGAATGTTATTCGTCAGGATGTGGATGCGTTGAACGCTGTCCTTAAAGTGCAGATTTCCGCTGAAGATTATAGCCAGAAGGTCAAATCAACTTTGGAAAAATACCGTAAAACGGCTAAAATTCCTGGATTCAGACCTGGTCATGTTCCATTGACTTTGATTCAGAAACAATACGGTAAATCAGTTTTGGCTGATGAATTGAATAAGTTGGTGAACGATGCATTGTACAACTATATTTCCGAAAACAAAATCGAAATCCTAGGTAATCCTATTCCTAAGGAAGGTTCAGATGTTGTCGGTGATTTTGACAAGCCAGATACTTTTGAATTTGAATACGAAATTGGGTTATCTCCAAAGTTTGATATCAAATTGAACGACAAGAGTAAATACGATTATGTCAAAGTAAAGGTAGACAATAAGTTGTTGGACAAGCAGATCGAAGACCTAAGAAGAAGATACGGTAAACTAGTATCGGCTGAAAATGTTGGTGAAAACGATCTTGTACTTGCGCAATTTGTTGAATTAAATGATGATGATTCGATAAAGGAAGGAGGGATTCTTCATTCATCGACTGTTTCAATGGAATTCATTGAAGACAAAAAGGCAAAGAAAGAATTGATTGGTAAAACAACTGGAGAAAAAGTGATTGTTGATCCTTCAAAGGTTTCAAGAGGTGGAAAGGATACCGCATCAATGTTAGGAATTAAGGAGGAAGATCTTGGAAGTATTTCAACAAAATTTCAGTTGACGATTAACGAGATCAAGCACATGGAAATGGCTGATCTTAATCAAGAACTTTTCGATCGTTTGTTTGGCGAAGGAAATGTAAATAGCGAAAAAGAGCTAAGAGAGAGAATTGCATCAGATCTTGAAGGAATGTTTGGCAATGACTCTGATCGTATCTTGACAAGGGACATTTATGAGGATCTTGTTCAAAACACCAAAGTTGATCTTCCAAATTCATTTTTGAAAAGATGGATCAAATTGTCAAACGAAAAGCCAATTACTGATGATCAAATCGAACAGGATTATGAAAGCTACGCGAAAGGTTTGAAATGGCAGCTAATCCAAAGTGATATTTTCAAGAGCAATGACATAAAGCTGGATAACAGTGAAGTGATCGATTTCACGAAAGGATTACTTGTGAACAATTACGCTCAATATGGAATTCCTGCTCCTGAAGATAAAGAATTGACAGCGTCAGCTATTCAAGTACTTCAGAACAAGGAAGAAGCGAATCGCATCTACGATATGGTTTCAGAGAAAAAACTTACTGAATATTTCAAAAGCACGGTTAAGTTGAAAGAAAAACAGGTATCCTACGATGAATTCGTGGAAATTGCCTCTAAATAATTGAAAAAGCCCCTATGAATGGGGCTTTTTAATGCTGTATCTTTTTGTAGTTTTATCGGTTTAAAAGGTACATTTTTTGTTGATCCTCAATAACGATGAAAAGAATTCTTTTAATACCCTATGTCCTCTTAACCTTGTCGATAGTCGCTCAGCCTTCGATAATGGAAACTAACAGGGATCCTTATAAATGGATTTTTGGAGCTTCATGGAATGTGATCGATGATAATGGTAATCCGTTTACGAAATTGGTCGATATGTCAGGCTCATGGAATTATCATTACTTTCCGACAAGATTGTGTGCTGAAAAGTATATGTACAATCACTGGAGCTGGGAAATGGCTGCAGCTTTCAATAAATATTACTCAAGTAAACTGATTAATCAGGAAACCGGACATTCTGGTTTTAATGTGAATGCTGATTTTAATTTTAAGTACAGTTTTAATAGTGCTAAAATGAAAAACAGAAAGAGATTTGATCCTTACTTTTCGATGGGTTTGGGAGGTACATTTCGAACCAGTCTGGAGATTCCTGTAAACGTCAATTTTAATTTAAATCTCGGAACTAATTATTGGTTAACCAATCGTTGGGGACTGCAGCTACAAACAAGTGGAAAAATAGGGCTATTTCCTGAGATTTTACTAACGAATGCGAATTATTTGCAGCATTCATTTGGAGTAATCTACAAATATGATCCGCGGGGTTCAAAAGCGAAAAGTTCTTTTGATAGGAAAAAATTCCATTGGACCAGAGAAAAAATAAGATACAAAAGAAGAAGTACATAAGAAAAAAAAGCCGGACTAGCCGGCTTTTTTTATTTTAATTCGATCTCATAAGGAAGTCTCATTTGAATACCCATCCAATCTTCAATACGTTTGATTTTCTGATATTCTCTGATGAGTTCCTCAGGAATTTCCTGACTTTCAAAGGAGATTTCTTCGTTGTCTTCTTCAAGTTGCTCGATCAAGGCCATCCACTTATCATCTTTTTTAAGAGGATAGTATAAAACCTTTTTAGTTTTGATCTTTGCCTTATCAGCTGCGTAATTAATTGCATCGTCTATTCCACCAATTTTGTCGACCAAACCAATCGAGAATGCATCTTTACCAGTCCAAACACGTCCTCTGGCAAGGATATCCACTTTTTCTTTTGACATTTTTCGGCCTTCAGCAACACGTTCCTTGAACAAGTCATAGATTTCGTCAACTTCATTCTGAATCATGGATAATTCTTCAGTAGTCAGTTTTCGATTGGTTGTCAAAACTGCATGTTTGTTAGTCATTGCGCGATCAAATGAGATTCCTAGCTTGTTTTCAAACATTGCACCCATGTATGGGATCATACCGAATACTCCGATTGAACCCGTTATGGTAGTTGATTCTGCGAATATAGCTTCAGCTGGAGTGGCAATGTAGTATCCACCAGAAGCGGCAACATCTCCCATGGACACGATCACTTTCTTTGTTTTGTTTGTTAATTTAACCTCTCTCCATATCTCTTCACTGGCAAGTGCGCTACCACCAGGGCTATTGATCCTAAAGACAACTGTTTTGATCGATTTATTCTTTCTTACATCCTGAAATAGTTTGCAGATTTCTTTCGATGTAAGCCCGTCCCCGTCAGTTGCTACACCTCCTTCAGCAAGAATAACAGCAATGTTTGGTTTTTCATTTCTTACCAGGATCTGGTCCTCATAGAATTTCTTTTTGGAATACTTTTCAAAAGCCTGAAGCTCAACTTCATCATTGTTTTTTAATCCAAGCCTTTTGTTTAGCATTGCGATGATTTCATCACGATACATGACTCCATCAAGTAGTCTGTAATCGACGGCATCCTCGGCACTGCGGATCTTTCCTTCTTCAGCAATATCATTTAACGAATTCTGATCGATCTTTCTGTCTTTCGAAATATCAATTCTGATATCCTCCCAGATCGATTTTAAATAGCGCTCTACCTGCAATCGACTAGAATCACTCATGTTGCTTCTGAAGAAAGGTTCTACGGCACTTTTAAAATCGTTGTTCGATCCTCGAATCACTTCAACCTCTATGTCAAGTTTATCCAGCGTGCCCTTAAAAAAACTAAGTTCAGCGCCAAGTCCTAACATCTCCATGTTCGAAGTAGGGAAACCATAGTTTTTGTCTGCTGCTGAAGCGATGTAATATTCCTTCAGAGATATAACTTCACCTTTATTGTAGGCGATTGCAAATTTTCCTGATTTTTCAAAATCATTTATTGCATTTCTAATTTCTCTTGCTGCAGCGTATCCGCAGGAAACATCACCGATCTCGATGAATACACCTTTGATCTTTTCATCTTTTTTAGCTATTTGGAATCCGTAAAGAAGGTCACTTAGTCCTATTTTTTTATTCAGCTGAAATGTACTTGGGTTGAACTTATTGTCACTTTTTTCTCCTATTTCACCATCCAAAGTGATGTGCAAGACGGTTTTATCCTTTAAACTCAGTGGTTGTGGACCAAAATCGCCAAAGGACCCTATGATCCCTCCAAGAATTAGGAAGAAAAGCAGCATACCAATAACAGAGACAATCAAAACTGCAAGGAAACTAGGCCAGAAGATTCTGCCAAAACCGATTTTATTTGAAGGATCAGACATATTGAGATTCTTTAATTCAACCAAATTTAAAGAATTTGGAAAGGGCAACTGATTTCATTTATACAAGTGGAAAATGAAAAGGTTAAGTGAAATAAATCACGGATAAATGAGGTAGGGTTTTAAATTCAACTCATTGGTCTTTGGATTCTTTAATATCGTCGAAAATTGATGGAGCGGAATTCTTTTTTGTGTAATTTGTGCTCGCTAAACAAACTATAAAATGAAAAAAATACTTCTCTTTTTCGGTGTACTCTGTTCGACTCTCTCCTTTAGTCAGCAATACTCTAAAGTCAAAATTTATGCGAATGACGAAGAATTAGCCAGGCTTTCGGCTTTGGGTATTCCAGTTGATCATGGTATTTACAAGCAAAACACTTTCTTCATTTCTGATTATTCTGTCGAAGAGATTCAGATGATGCGTGATTACAATTTTGATTTTGAAATACTCGTTGAAGACATTCAAGCTGAATTCTTGTTGTTAAACGAAAACAGTGAACCCGAAACGAACAGAAATGCAACTTGTTCTGGAGGATCCGGCGGTGGATCTGGCAATAACTTTTATGTAACTCCAACACAGCCTTCTAATTTCAATTTGGGAACAATGGGAGGGTATTTGAAATACAATGAAATGTTGGCGGAGTTAGATGCAATGGCGGCTCAATATCCAAACCTGATTACCATTAAAGCACCGATATCCACTTATTTGACGCACGAAAATCGTCCCATTTATTATGTAAAGATCTCTGATAATCCTTCAACTGATGAAAGTACAGAACCTAAAGTGCTTTACACAGCGATCCACCACGCGAGGGAACCAATGAGTTTGATGGAAACCATATTTTACATGTGGTATTTATTGGAGAATTATGATTCTAATGAAGAAATACAATACCTAGTAAATAATACTCAAATGTATTTTGTTCCATGTATCAATCCTGATGGGTATCTCAGAAACGAGACTACCAATCCTAACGGTGGTGGTATGTGGAGAAAGAACAGAAGAAATAATGGAGGAAATGTTTATGGTGTTGACCTAAATAGAAATTATTCATACGGTTGGGGTACGACAGGGACGACTACTACGAATACAAGTGATGATACTTATTGCGGACCTGCCCCTTTTTCTGAGCCAGAAACCCAAGCAATGAGATGGCTAGTTCAGAATAACAATTTCAGAACAGGATTCAATGCTCATACATACGGAGGCGATATCCTTTTTCCAGTTGGAACTACAGTTGCAGAATTTGCTGACCATCATGATTATTTTCAGGATGAATCAAATCATCAAGTTCAGTTTAATGGATACACTGCAATGAAGAGTTCTGGTTTGTATCCTGCGTCCGGAGATAGCGATGATTACATGTATAAGGTAGATATTGGAGTTGGTCAAAAAGATACGATTTTCGTGCACACTCCAGAGGTGGGTACTGCATTTTGGCAACCATCGGGTCAAATTGTGGCGACATGTCAGGAAATGTTCTTCCCAAATTTGGTCCTTGCCCATTTGACAAGAAAATATTTGATCGTTACTGATACTGATCCTTCAAATATTGCAACAATGTCTGGTAATTTTAACCACGACGCGTACCGTTTAGGTTTGGAGGATGGACCAGTTACAGTTTCAATCCAGCCATTACAGAACATTCAGACTGTTGGTTCATCAGTAATACATGATATCAATATCAGAGCAACTGAGGCAGGTGCGATCTCTTATAATTTGAACCCTACAATACAATATGGAGATCAAGTCATTTATGTTTTGGAGACGAATAATGGTTTGTGGATTAAAAGAGACACTATTTACAAGACATATGGGGCATTGACACTTCAAGCACTTGAAAATGGTTCTACTGCAAACTGGACAGGCAACTGGTCGTCGACCACTTCTACTTTTGTTTCGCCCAGTCAGTCTTATACTGACTCACCAACAGGGAACTATAGCAACAATGCGAATCGAACATATACTTATAATCCTGTGATTGATCTCTCAAATGCTACAGATGCAGCGATTTCTTATTATGCGAAGTGGGATATTGAGGCTGATTATGATTATTGTCAATTCCAAGTTTCTACTGATGGTGGTACTACATGGATCGGTCAGTGTACAAATTATACAGTGCCAGGAACAAGCGCGAATGGTAGTGTGCAACCGAACAATCAACCAGTTTATGAAGGAGTTCAGACTTCTTGGGTATTGGATGAGATCAGTTTGAGTGATTATTTGGGGCAACAGATCAAAGTTAGATTCCAGTTAAGAGCCGACGGAGGTGTGAACGGTGATGGCTTTTACTTTGATGATTTTAGAGTAATGTACAATGAGGCGGGGGCACCTACCGCACCAACTGCCGATTTCTCAGCATCTTCAACTTCAGTTTGCGCCGGGTCTTCGGTTACATTTAATGATTTCTCAAGTAACATTCCTACAAGTTGGGCTTGGGATTTCGGTGACGGGAATACATCTAGCATGCAGAACCCAACAAATACATTTGCTACACAAGGAACTTACACGGTTACATTGACTGTTACAAATGCTGCTGGAAGTGATACTTACACAAGTCTGATCACTGTGAATGAACTTCCTTCTGTTGCCGTTTCAACTTCTGATGTAGATAATCTTGTCTGTTCGAATGAAGGTTCAGTAACTTTGATTTCTAACCCTACAGGGGCTGTCTTCACAGGAGTAGGTGTATCTGGCGCTACTTTTAACCCTGCTTTAGCAGGAGTTGGGATTCATGATATCACTGGAACGTATACGGATGGTAATGGATGTCAGGCTACAGATGCAATTTCTATAGAGGTGCAAAACTGTGTGGGCATAGACGAATTGAATTCAGCTAACATAGTGATTGTGCCGAATCCTAACAATGGAGAATTCATTGTCAATGGATTGACTGCGGGTGATCAGATCGAGGTTTATGATATCAACGGGAAGTTGGTATATAGCCAGAAAGCAAACGCTAGTCTTGAGTTGATCAACTTACCTGAAATTCAGAATGGAGTATATTATTTGAGAACGATCAGGTCAGAAATGATTAGCCAGGTAAAATTTGTGAAGTTCTAATTTCAAAACATAAAAAGGAAAGGCTCAGTGACCACTGAGCCTTTTTTATTTTAAGATTTCTAGAAGTGGATTTCCGGTCATTGCCCCAGTTCGTTGTATGTCGAGTAAATGGATGAGTGTTGCTCCAATATCGGTTATTTGTACAGGTCTGAAAATCTCCTGCTTATCAATTCCTTCTCCATACCATATTAAAGGAACGTGGGTGTCATAATTAAATGCTGAGCCATGACTGGTTCCTTTGTGGGATGATTCAATATCTTCAGCTTTAGGTAAATAACCCGGCTCGAGTATAAAGATGACGTCGCCACTCTCTTTCGAATGAAAACCTCTGCGTACCATGTTTAACCAGCTGTCATCTGAGTTCCCATCAAGAATTTGAGCAGCAGTGACTACGCGTTTAACCCCTTCCCAATTATTTATCTCGTTAGCTAAAAAAGAAGATATTTCGTCTATGTCAAATTTTAAAGAGTCAATCTTTTTATGATCAAGGTAGATGTTTAAATTCTCTTGTTCCTCTATTAGGTCATGTCCGTATTTTTCTGAAACATGTTGCTTTAATGAATTCATGTTTTCATTCAAATAAAAGTATCCGCCCGGCATTTTAAGATCCATCAATTGCTGTGGTACTGGCACAACCGCATGATCTGCTGTCATGAAAAGAACGAATTCATCCTTTCCGATAGTTCTTTCCAATTCTTGAATCAATCGCTTGATCTCTAGATCAAGACGGATGTAGATATCCTCAATTTCTACAGAATATGGACCAAATGCGTGTCCGGCAATATCCGGTGTTGAGTAAGAAATACAAAGAAAGTCTGTTTGACCATCTGATCCTATTTGCTCTTTTTTTGCTGCAGAAATGGCGAGATCAGTTAAATAGGTATTGGCAAAAGGAGTGTAAATAAATAATTCATACCCTTTACTGTTTCCCCTCATTTTTTTTAGGTCATAAGGAAACGTTGGACTTGTTTTGCCTGGTAACAATACTTCATAAGGAGAATCATCTGGTCCACTTTCACCATAGGTATTTATATCATATAATGTATTCCACTCCCCATTCAACATTTTCTCTGGGTAACCATTATCGTTGAATTCTTTTACCCAATCAGGTAGATCTTTTTTAAAGAAGGAACTTGTAATAAAATTACCTGTCTCAGGATCGTACCAATAACTTCCATCACTCAAGTGTCCTCCAGGCAATATAGCACTTCGGTCCTTTATGCTAAGTGAAATCACCTTTGAATTTGGATAGGTAAGCTTAAGTTGATCTGTAACGGTGTAGCTCTTTAGTTTTTTAGGAGAACAGTATCCATATGAGCTCGAAGATCCTATTGTTTGATAATTCGCATCAGCAACACAGTTCACTATTTTCTTTGATTCTCTTTCGTACCATTCATTCGCGACAATTCCATGATTTTCTGGAGTAGTTCCAGAGTATATACTCGCGTGTCCAGGCCCTGTAAAGGTAGGTATGTAATTGTATTGAGCATTCCTGAAATTTGAACCTTCATTCATCAGTTTTAAAAATCCTCCATCACAGAATTTGTCTTTAAATCGATACAAGTAATCATAGCACATCTGGTCCACTACAATTCCTAAGACAAGTTTGGGTTTTGATTGACCAACTGCAGTAGTGGATGTTAACAAGATTGATGCACAGATGAATGATAAAAATCTCATGGTTAGAAAATATTGATGCTCAAAAATACAGATTCCCTTGTTCTTCTTCAGGAATGGGTATTAACTTTGTGAAAAATCTAAGATATGTTAGGGTTGAAAATGGCAACTGATCCAAGGTGGGTCAATATTGTGGAGAAGAATATTGAGGAGATCTTAACGGATCATGCGTTTTGTGAACAGAAGGCGGCGAGTAATGCTATTTCAATGATCGTTCAATATCCTCAGTATCCTGATTTAGTGAAAGCGATGACTGAAATAAGTCAGGAGGAAATGGAACATTTCGGAATGGTTCATGAGAAAATGATCGAAAGGGGAATGAAGTTGGGTTTTGAAAGGAAAGACCCTTATGTGCATGACCTTGCTGCTTACCTGAAACAAAATAAAAATACCGGATCCAGGGAAAGTCATTTCGTGAATCAAATGCTTTTTGCGGCGATGATCGAAGCAAGAAGTTGTGAACGTTTCAAGATTCTTTCAGAGGAGATAAATGATGAAGATCTCAGAGTGTTTTATCGGAGCCTTATGGAGAGTGAAGCTCGACATTACATTACGTTTCTCAATTTTGCCAGGAAGTATGGTAAAGGAGTAGATGTTGACTTAAGATGGAAGGATTTTCTCAAGTTCGAAGCATCATTGATGTCCAAGTATGGAAAAAAAGAAACCATGCATGGTTAATTAAATCTGTCCTTTTTGTTAATAACTTAGTTGATAATCAGCTAAGGTTGAAATAATCAAAGCTTCTCTAGTCTCTTAATTTTGTATTTAAACAATAACAAACTGAAAGACTCATGCTTGGATCGCTAATCAAACGCAAACTTTCTGATAATCAAGTAGCCAACATTTTTATCAATTCTATTTTTGATACAGTTGACAATGGATTCAAAGAAGTTGCTCAATTGATCAATGAGGATGTGGCCTTTATATCTTCTCCATCTTTGGAAGAAAATCAGAATGGAGAATTCGCTTTGATCGTAATCGTTGGAAATCTCTCTTTTTTGGAAAGCACCTTTGAAGCTGAACAAGCCGCAAGAGTAGAAGGTATTATCTTTGAAAAGCTTGCTAAGATGTATGAAATGTCAACAAGTGATTTTACAAAGTTGATCAGAGATTATCAGTCATTCATTACAAGAGTGAATCACCCGTCAAAGAACATGATCTATGGAATGTCCAAAGCAGTTTTCCATAAGTATCATTTGAGCCAATATCAGGATGAGTATTTCAAGAGAATGCAAGCTCCAAATCCTCTGTTCCTAAAGAGAATGGATGAGGTGATGGCAAGCTTTATCTGGAATTGGGATGCTTTCTTTAAAAAGTACAAGCTGAATTAAAGACATACTCTTAAAAGAAATAGTGAAGTGGTGAAAGCCACTTTTTTATTTAGCTTTAATTCTGACGTGAACTACCTTCTTCGTCTCGAAAAAATCTTCCTCAAATATCTTGTTCAGATCGTGAATAGTGTATGTCTGTTTTACAGGGCTAAGTTCTTCGCTAAGGTCACCTCCTTTCAGGTATAAAATTCCATTGGGAAGATCGTTGATGCTTTTCTTTTTGATCTTTCCTTTTGTCCAGGTTAAAAATGCGGGCATTGCTGTAACTGCGCGACTTACAATGAAATCGAATTCACCTTTTATTTTTTCTGCTCTCTCATGAACCCCTTGAACGTTTGTTAATCCAAGAGCTTCACTTACCTCATTCACGACCTTAATTTTCTTTCCAATGGAATCAACGAGTACGAATTGACAATCAGGGAATAAAATAGCTAAAGGAATACCTGGAAATCCTCCACCGGTTCCTATGTCAAGGATGTAGCTTCCCGGTTTGAAAGACATAATTTTGGCAATTCCTGAGCTATGTAAGACATGCCTTTCATAAAAGTTATCGTGATCCTTTCTTGAGATCACATTGATTTGTGCATTCCAGTGCAGATAGAGCTCTTTGAGTTGAGAAAATTGTTGTATCTGTTTTTTTGTGAGATCAGGAAAATACTTTAAAAGGATATCCATTTCCATGATCAGATTTCATCTTTCATTTTTTCCATCATGTTCGCAAGGAAGTCTCTCGCTCTGAATAACTGAGCCTTGACAGTGCCTAATGGGAGATTGAGTTCTTCAGCAATCTCTTCATAACTCAATTCCTCAAAGTATCTTTTTTCAACCAATTCGCGGTATCGCGGCTTTAGTTTACTCACAAGCGTTCGCATGTGGATCACTTTCTGGCCGTGAATGATCGTTTGTTCAGGGTCCATACCACCGGATTTCGCATCGATAAAGATCACTTCTCCATCATCTGTTGTGTGTCCGGTATCCATAGAAGTTACGTGAATACGCTTTTTACGTATAAAGTCAATACAGTTATTTGAAGCGATCTTAAAGAGCCAGGTAGAAAAAGCGAAGCTAGGTGAATACTGTTCGATTCTGCTGAAAGCTTTACCGAATGCTTCAATTGTGAGATCATCCGCATCATCATTGTTCTTGACCATTTTCAACATCATGAAATAAATGGAGTCTCGATAACGTTCCATTAATTCAGCATATGCAGACTGATCTCCTTTACGCGCCGCTTCTACAAGTTGCAGATCATAACGCGCTTTATCAGACAAATTTTCACCTTCTACCATCGGTTAGGCCTCTTTTTTTCACCTGAATAATACAATGCAGGAATAAGGACGGTATAAAAAAGATCCCACAATGGAATGAAATAAGCAAACTTCCTTTCTCCTAGTCGGATCATGCATTTTGCTTGTATCCACCATTTAACGATCAACAATAGTCCAAATACACAAAGTGAGATCAGGCGATATTCACTATTCAAAATCAAAATAACAAAGGATACCATTGTAAAAAGGAGGGTGAGTGGATATATTCCTAACAATGACTTCTTAATAACCTGATACCTGTCAGAAGTAGAATAATGTCTTGTCTTTTGGCGTACCCATGATTTCCATGTTTCAGAGGGTTCTGAAAAGCAAAAAGATTCAGGGTCGATGTCAATTCTGAAATTTCTTTTCTTGGCTGCTTCTTGAATGAAAAGATCATCGTCTCCAGAGGGTAGGGAGTAGTGACTTTTGAATCCATGTACCTCATAAAAAAGGAAGCGAGTGTATGCAAGATTCCGTCCTACCCCCATGTAAGGTAACTTTGCCAGTGCCATCGAGAAGTAGCTCATTGCAATCCACGCAGTATCGAAACGGATCACTCTGTTAAGGAAACCCTTCTTTTTTGCGTAGGGGCCATAACCCAGCACAAGCTCTGTGCCTGCGGTATATCTTGACGCGATACTTCTTAACCAGTTTCTGCTGGCTGGTTTACAGTCTGCATCTGTCAGGACCAGATGGTCGTACTTAGCTCCTTTAACACCCAATGTAATCGATAGCTTTTTTCCTGGCCTTAAATGTTGGTTTCTTGCAATTTCAATGATATGTAAATTAGGATATTGCCGTTGATAGGCATTCAGGAGATGACTTGATTCATCAACTGACTGATGATTTATTACAATCACTTCAAATTCCGGGTAATTTTGGTCAAGAATAAAGGGAAGATTTTCATAGATATTATCCGCCTCATTTCTCGCTGCGATAATCACGGATACTGGCGGCAGCTGATCTCCAGAAAGCACCTTCTTTTCTCTGAAAAAAGCCAATTTACCATGAATTAAAAAGGTGTAAATCAGTTGAGTAAACACCATTATAATGAAGGCGAAAAACAAGACGAGGACTGGGCCGAATTCAAAAGAGGGGATGACCTGCATTGCTTAATTAAAGCTTTGGTGCAAAGATGGGGGGCTTAATGAAATACATTTATCTTTGCCACGTTATTTTTTCAACAATTTATGCACTTCGAGTTACAACATAAGGATTCAGGAACTAAAGCCAGGGCAGGAGTATTACACACAGATCATGGAACGATCGAAACCCCGATCTTTATGCCTGTAGGAACTGCAGGTTCTGTTAAAGGAGTGCATCAGCAAGAGTTGAGGGAGGATGTGAAGGCGCAGATTATTCTGGGTAATACCTATCATTTATTCCTAAGACCTGGCTTAGAAGTTTTGGAAGCAGCAGGGGGATTACATCAATTTATTGGATGGGAACGTCCGATATTAACTGATAGTGGGGGCTATCAAGTTTATTCACTTTCAGGTTCCAGGAAAATCATTGAAGAAGGAGTGACATTTCAGTCGCACATTAATGGAAGCTATCATTTCTTTACTCCTGAAAAAGCCATCGATATTCAAAGATCTATTGGTGGAGATATCATCATGGCATTTGATGAATGTACACCTTATCCATGTGAATATGATTATGCAAAAAGATCAATGCACATGACTCATCGATGGTTAAAGAGATGTTTCGAACAGATGTCGGTCACTGAGCCAAAGTACGGATACAAACAGGCGTTATTTCCGATTGTTCAAGGGAGTGTTTACAAGGATCTTAGGGTTGAATCAGCCGAGACAATAGCCTCTCACAATGCAGTCGGTAATGCGATTGGCGGATTGTCTGTTGGAGAGCCGGATGAGGAGCTGTATAGCATGACTGACTTGGTTTGTTCAATTCTACCGGAAGATAAACCTAGATACCTTATGGGTGTTGGAACACCCGTGAATTTACTTGAATGTATCGCTATGGGTGTCGATATGTTCGATTGTGTAATGCCTAGTCGTAATGCAAGACACGGAATGTTGTTTACATCGGAGGGTATCATCAATATTAAAAATGAAAAGTGGGAAAAAGATTTCTCACCCTTGGATCCAGATGGGACTGCGTATGTTGATCATGTGTATACCAAAGCCTATTTGAGGCACTTGGTAAAAGCAAAAGAAAATCTGGCGATCCAGATCGCAACAATCCATAATCTTGCATTCTATTTGTGGTTGGTTGGTGAGGCAAGAAACAAAATCACAGAAGGAACTTTCAGAAGCTGGAAAGATCAGATGATACCTAAACTGAAGAATAGATTGTAATGTTGAAGATCCTTGATTGGTATATCATTCGAAAATTTCTAAGCACTTTCTTTTTTATGCTCGGAGTGATCATGCTGCTTGCAATGGTTTTTGATCTCTCAGAACGATTAAGTGAGTTCATTGAAAATGATGCGCCTTTGTCGGGAATAATTATGGATTACTACGTTAACTTCATTGTTTACTACGGGAATTTATTTTCTCCAATGATCATTTTCGTTTCTGTAATCTGGTTTACAGCTAAGATGGCACAGGATGCAGAAGTGATTCCAATTTTGAACAGTGGTAGGACCTTTGAGCGGTTTTTGAGGCCATATATGATCGTTGCCACATTGTTAATGGTCATGGCCATGTTTTTCAATCATTTTGTTATTCCCGTATCGAACAAGTCAAGACTTGATTTTGAAGAGAAGTATTACAGAGATGCAATGTATGTAAATAATTATCATGCTGAATACCCTGGAAATCAGGTAGTTTATTTTTCTTCCTATTCATCTGAAGAGAATATCATCCATGATTTTGTTCTCGAAAAATGGGGGAACGATAAGAAGCTCGAATTCATTATCAAAGCAAGGACTGCCTCGAATGAGGCTGAAGGGAATAAATGGATTCTAAAGGATTATTACGAACGTAGAGTTGGTTATCCAAATGACAAGATTAATGAAGGTAGGAGAAAAGATACGGTCTTTAATTTCAAGATTGACGAAATGGCACAAAGAGATAATGTAGCTGAAGCAATGACATATGGCGAACTGAAGCAATTCATTGTAAGGGAGAAATTAAAAGGGTCCGGAAATGTCCCTTTGTTTGAGATTGAGCTTTACAAAAGAACCTCGCTTCCCTTTGCCACTTATGTTCTAACAGTGATCGGAGTTTCCGTTTCCAGCAGAAAAAGGCGGGGTGGAATTGGGATCAATATTGCTTTAGGGCTGATGATTATTTTTATCTATATTTTTGCGATGCAGGTTACTACGGTAGCTGCGCTAAAAGTAGGCTTTTCACCTCCTATTGCTGTATGGGTTCCTAATGTCATTTTCGGTGTTATAGCCTATGTGATGTATCGTTTCGCTCAAAAATGATCAGATCAACTCTCGTCATAAGTCTTGTATTGATTCGCCTTGTATCAATTGCACAAATTGTGAATATTGAGAATAAAAGGATTTATGATGATACATTGGGTTGGAGTGGCGCCATTGATGCATCTATGAGTCAGGTGAAAAATGATCAGCTTTTTTTCAATTTGGCATTTCGTACCCGGGTGCAGTATAAAACCAAAAGGCATTATTATTTGATCCTTCTTGACGAACAATTTTCGGGAAGCTCTTCTGCAACCTATTCCAATAGTGGAATGGCCCATTTCAGATATGCGTATAGATTGCAGCGAAAGAATGCGGAGAGAAAGAGTCCATGGAAATGGGAATCGTTTGCTCAAGTGCAATACAATTCCGTTTTGGATCTGCAATTTAGGGGGTTAACCGGTACAGGATTAAGATGGAAATTCACTGATAAGGACTGGGGAAAAATGTTTTTGGGATCTTCTGTTTTTATAGAGCATGAAGTGATCAGAAGCAGTGCTGATGAGTATTCAGATCTGCGATGGAGTAATTATTTGTCTTGGTATTTAAATGTCAGTAAAAAGATTTCATTTACTGGAGCAACTTACATTCAGCCGAATACCGAACGATTCAAAGATTACAGATTTATGGGACAATATGCTCTTTTGTTCTCTGTTTTCAAAAGACTGGATCTGAGGGCAGAATTTAACGGGTTTTATGATTCTGCACCTGTTCCGGGAGTCAATAACTGGGTATATTCTTCAGTATTTGGGATCAGGGTAAAGCTGGGCGAGTAATTTGCAGCCTTCTTGTGGAAAACTCTTGAGATTGACCAGGTTCAAAAAGACTCCATCTACATTTAAAATAACTAAATTTGTGACTCATTAAATTCTATGGAAAGCACACTACAGCAGGAAGCAACGCTGGAACAAGCGATAGAACTTGGTCTTAGACCTGACGAGTTCGAAATGATCAAAGAGATTTTAGGGCGCACACCGAATTTTACAGAAACAGCTGTATATTCAGTGATGTGGTCGGAACACTGTTCGTATAAGAATTCGATCGTTTGGTTGAAGACTTTACCGAAGGATGGTCCTCACATGCTTGTGAAGGCGGGAGAAGAAAATGCAGGATTAGTTGATATTGGTGACGGACTTGGTTGTGTTTTTAAGATCGAGTCGCACAATCACCCAAGCGCATTGGAACCGTATCAGGGAGCTGCAACGGGTGTTGGAGGAATTAACCGAGATATCTTCACAATGGGTGCTCGTCCAATTGCTCAGCTCAATTCACTTCGCTTTGGAAATATTGAAAATGCCAGAACAAAGTGGCTGGTAAAAGGAGTGACAAAAGGAATTGGTGATTATGGAAATGCTTTTGGTATTCCAATCGTTGGCGGAGAGGTCTTTTTTGATGATTCATACAACACCAATCCATTAGTGAATGCTTTCTCTGCTGGAATTATTGATACAAAGAAAATTATTTCTGCAAAGGCTACCGGACCAGGCAATCCAGTTTTCATAGTCGGTTCGGCAACAGGAAAGGACGGTATTGCAGGAGCTGCTTTTGCATCAAAAGATATTACGGAAGAATCGGCAAACGACCTACCATCAGTTCAGGTAGGTGATCCTTTCATGGAAAAATTACTTCTTGAAGCAACGATGGAGCTCGCTCAAACTGATGTGATCAGAGGAATGCAGGATATGGGTGCTGCAGGTATTACTTGCTCGACATGCGAGATGAGTGCTGCAGGAGGTGTCGGAATGGAGATCCAGTTGGATAAAGTTCCTACAAGACAGGCGAATATGCTTCCGTACGAGATCCTATTATCAGAATCTCAGGAGAGAATGCTTGTTGTTGTTGAGAAAGGAAAAGAAAGTGTTGTAAAAGGCATTTTTGACAAGTGGGATTTACATGCAGAGGAAATTGGTGTCGTTACGGACACAGGACGAGTGAGATATTACATGCATGGTGAATTGGTTGGAGATGTTCCGGCTGAATCACTTGTGTTGGGAGGAGGAGCTCCTCAGTATCATAGAGAATATAAGGAGCCTGCATATTATCAGGAGTATAAAAAATTCGATATCAATTCAATAAAGCAGCCAGACAACCTTAAAGAAGTAGGATTTAAATTATTGCATCTACCGAATATTGCTTCCAAAAGATGGGTCTATGAACAATATGACTCTATGGTAGGTACCAAAAATATGGCTACTAATAGACCTTCTGATGCTGGCGTGGTGAACATTAAAGGAACCAACAAGGCACTTGCGATGACGGTTGATTGCAATTCACGTTATGTGAACGCGGATCCTGAAGTCGGGACAATGATCGCAGTTTCTGAGGCAGCAAGAAATATTACGTGTGCAGGAGGAGAGCCAAGTGCGATTACAAACTGTTTGAATTTCGGTAATCCATACAATCCAGAGTCATACTGGCAATTTGTTGGTGCGATAAAGGGAATGTCGGCAGCATGTATTAAATTCAGTACGCCTGTAACAGGAGGTAATGTTTCATTCTACAATCAGACGGTAACGAATGGTGTTGAGGTTCCTGTATTTCCAACTCCAACGATCGGAATGATCGGAATCCTTGAGGACAAGGACAAAATGATGACCCTTGATTTCAAGCAAAAAGGTGATCTGATCTTTGTTCTTGGTGAGTGCAAAGAAGACATATCAAGTTCTGAATATTTGGCAAGCTACCATGGTGTAAAAGCTTCAACTGCACCGTATTTTAATCTTGAAAAAGAACATGAATTACATCAGGCTGTAAAAGGATTGATCCGTTCAGAATTGATCAACGCAGCTCATGATGTTGCGGATGGAGGATTATTTGTTACTTTAGTTGAAATGTCAATGCCAAGAGAATTGGGATTTGACATTGTAACTGACTCTGAAATTCGTGAAGACGCATATCTGTTCGGAGAAGGACAGGGAAGAGTAGTAGTTTCAGTTAATGAAGATCAAGAAGAAGAATTTATCGAATTCATGATGGAATCAGGAGTAAACTTCACATTGCTTGGACATGTAACCAAAGGAAAAATGATGATAGACGATGAGCATTTCGGATTTATCACTGAAGCAAAAGACATCTACGATACCGCTCTTGGTAAGCATTTGGAAAATTGATATAAAAAAATATGGAATACAATACAACCCGTGGAAGATTGATCTTGCCTGAATATGGTAGAAATGTGCAGAATATGATCGCTTATGCAATGGAGATCAATGATCGCGACGAAAGAAATCGTGCTGCAATGGCGATCATTGAAGTGATGGGACAGTTAAATCCTCATTTACGGGATGTAGATGATTTCAGACACAAACTTTGGACGCATCTTTTTGTGATGTCAGATTTCAAATTGGATGTAGATTCACCTTATGAGATTCCAAAGCAGGAGATCCTTAACGAAAAACCAAAGTTAATGGAGTATCCAAAAAGCAAAATTCGCTACGGGCATTATGGTCAGTATACACAGAAAATCCTTGAATCTTCGATGGAAGTGAACGATGAAAAGGAAAAAGAGTATTTGAAAAATACGATGGCGAATTTCATGAAGAAACAATTCCTATCCTACAATAACGATACGGTAGAAAATCATGTGATCGCTCAACAGTTGAAAGAATTGTCGAAAGGCGATCTTGTTCTTGAAAATCCGGATGAGCTGGTAAATACAAATACATTGCTTCGTTCAATGGGTATGAACCAAAACAAATGGAACAACAAGAATAAAAAGCAAAAGCAAAAAAGAAAATTCAAAAAATAATCTGAATGGCTTCTTTTGAAATATATGGTGGTAAACCACTAAAAGGAGAATTGATCCCTCAAGGGGCAAAAAATGAAGCGTTACAAGTTTTATGTGCTCCATTGTTAACCCCGGACAAAGTTACCATATCGAATATCCCTGATATTGTTGATGTAAACAAGTTAATCGAACTTTTACAAGCAATGGGAGTGAAGGTAGAAAAGGTAGAAAAGGGCACGTTCATTTTTCAGGCGAAAGATATCGATCTTAAATATCTGGAATCAGAAGATTTTAAAAAGAGGGCTAGTTCTTTAAGAGGGTCGATCATGATCGTTGGACCTCTTCTTGCTCGATTTGGCAAAGGTTTCATTCCTAAGCCGGGTGGAGATAAGATCGGACGAAGAAGATTGGATACTCACTTCGAAGGATTTCAAATGCTTGGGGCAAAGTTCAATTACGATGCAGGAGAGCATTTCTATTCAATCGAATCGAAAAAACTAAAAGGAACATACATTCATCTTGATGAGGCTTCGGTTACCGGGACAGCCAATGTTGTAATGGCAGCCGTGATGGCTGAAGGAAAAACAACCATCTATAATGCAGCTTGTGAGCCTTACCTTCAGCAATTGTGTAAAATGCTGAATTCAATGGGAGCAAAGATCACAGGGATTGGGTCAAATATGCTGCACATCGAAGGTGTCAAGACACTGAAAGGTTGTTATCACCGGATCCTTCCGGATATGATCGAAATTGGTAGTTTCATTGGTCTTGCGGCCATGACGAAGTCAGAAATTACGATCAAAGATGTCAGCTATGACAATTTAGGTATTATTCCGAATGTTTTCAGACGACTTGGGATTAAGCTGGAAAGAAGAGGTGATGATATTTTTGTTCCTGCTCAGGATCACTATGAGATCGATACGTTTATTGATGGTTCGATCCTGACAATTGCTGATGCTCCTTGGCCCGGATTTACACCTGATTTACTTTCCATTGTTCTTGTGGTCGCTACTCAGGCCAAAGGTTCGGTATTGATCCATCAGAAAATGTTTGAATCAAGATTGTTCTTCGTGGATAAATTGATCGACATGGGAGCGCAGATCATCCTTTGTGATCCACACAGAGCTACAGTGATCGGTTTGAATCGTCAAAATGCTTTAAGAGGTATTCAGATGACTTCCCCTGATATTCGTGCTGGAGTTTCACTTTTGATTGCGGCGCTTTCGGCGGAAGGAAAATCAGTAATTCACAACATTGAGCAAATCGACAGAGGTTATGAAGACATTGAAATGCGACTTAACAATCTCGGTGCAGATATTAGGAGGATAAAATAATGAGACATACAATTGCTGCAAGTTTTATTCTAGGGTTTCTGCTTTGTTCATTCATCCCTTCCTCGAGAAATTCTATTGTAGTGGGAGAAAAAGCCCCTGAGATTGTTCTAAAATCAAACACTGGTAAGAATGTTAAACTGTCTAAATTAAAAGGGAAGATGGTCTTGATTGATTTTTGGGCAAGCTGGTGTGGTCCATGTAGGAAAGAAAATCCCAGAGTTGTAGAGGCCTATACAAAATACAAAAGTGAAAAATTTGAAAACGGAAAAGGATTTGAGGTTTTCAGTGTTTCATTGGACAAGGATGAAAACGCTTGGAAGAAGGCCATTGAGCAGGATAAGCTGACCTGGAAAAATCATGGTTGGGATGAAAAAGGCGAAGTTGCAACCCAATATAGTGTTCAGTTTATTCCTTCAGCATTCCTTATAGATGGAGATGGAAAAGTTCTCGCAAAAGGCGAAGAGCTAAGAGGTATGAACCTACATATTACATTAGATAAATACTTGAAAAAGTAATGTCATTTAAACTTGCTTTAGAAAGAGCGGCAGGTAATTGTGAGTTATGTTCGGTCCAGGCAAATTTGAATGAATATTTTGTCGAACCCGGAACTAATTCACCACAAGACGAAATACTTGCATTATGTCCGAAATGTTTGGATCAAATCAATGGGTCAAAGAGTTTGGATGTGAATCATTGGCGATGTCTGAATGAAAGTATCTGGAGTGAAGTCCCTGGTGTCAAAGTACTGAGTTGGAGAATGCTTCATAAGATCGAAGATCAGTGGCCAAAAGAACTGATTGAAACAATGTATCTCTCAGATGAAGAACTCAATTGGGCCAAATCTACGGGTATTGGACTTTCAGATGACGAGAAAATCATTCATATCGATAGTAATGGCACCGTATTAAAAAATGGAGACACTGTAGTACTCATAAAAGATCTGGATGTAAAGGGTGGTGGCTTTACTGCAAAAAGAGGAACAGCTGTCAGGAATATTAGATTAGTTCATGATAAAGCAGAACAAATTGAAGGCAAAGTAAATGGACAAAGTATTTACATTCTCACTCAATTCGTAAAGAAATAATAGGTTCTGTCGAGTAAGTATTTTATAGACAATAATCAAAGGTTCGTCTACCTTATTTCCCATTTTATAGATTTAAGACAACCTAATTTGTTTTTTCTCGTTAAACTATCGCAACCGGAACGAGAAAACAGTACATGGTAGTGAGATATTTCTTTACCTCCCTTTTCTTTTTCATTCTGATTTATCAGAGTGCATTGAGTCAATCTTTAGAACCGACAACGCTTAATGATACCTTGAATTGTGGAGGCGGTACTCCTACTTTTGAGGTTGACCTAACAGGCAATCCAGGCGGAACATGGACAAGTAATCCAGAACAAAGGGGCGGAGCATGTTGTAATCCGGGTGGAGATAATAACTGTGTTCAGTTTAATGTAACACTTGATCCTGGAGCAGAAGGAATATTATTCTCAGTACCGGATGGTTGTGGTGCATCGCCTTCTGGATCTTTGTTTTATCAGGTTGATTGTGGTCCATTAACTTCTGTAGGGACGCCTTTATGTTTAACAGGAACCGGACCGTTTGTTATTACCTTTTGTAAGCCCGGTAATAATGAAAACTGTTACTCGATTACTTCTATCCCGGCACCAAGTTCTTCAGGTGATATTCTTACAGCGGATGGATGTCAAGATACGCTCAGTGTTTTTGGATTGAATCCTGCATCGGTTACCTGGAGCTCGATTCCTCAAAATGGTCAACCGGTTAACTATTACAATAATTACCTTTCAAATTTAACGGGTGGTCAACAGGGAACGAGCGGTGTTCTTTATGATCAAGATCTTACAACAGTTTTGGTCACTCCACAGCCTGGATATCCACCAAACATAGCTTATCAGGTATGTGGTACTGTGCTAGGTGCATGTAGTGTTGCTTCATTTTGTGACACGGCTTCGGTTTCGATCTTCCCGACTTTATTCGCGGATCCCGGTCCGAGTGTAGCCATATGTAATGGAACCGTTACAGGTGCAACAGTTACAATGGGTGCAATTGGTGGAACAGCTCCCTATACTTATACATGGACCGGCCCCGGTGGATTTTCTCAAACAAACGTAAGTAACACTACAACAGACAATATTACGGCTATGATCGCTGGTACTTATACTTGTGTGATCAGTGATGCAACTGGTTGTCCGACTGCGACAGGTTCAGTCATTGTGACCGAATTCTTCGTCGATATCGTTGCAGACCCAGGACCAGATCAGGCAGTTTGTGGTACTCCTGCCCCTACAATTATACTGAATGGTACTGTTTCTGGTACAAACAGTGGAATCTGGAGTGGAGGAAATGGAACATATACAGATAATGTAAATGATCTTTCTTTAAGCTATATTCCTACAGCTGCTGAAATTGCAGCTGGTTCAGTAATGCTTACTTTAACTCCAACAAATACGGGAGGATGTCCTAACGCCGCAAATCAGGTAGTGATCAACTTAACGCAATTCACATCAACATTAGCTGCAATTCCAACGGATATTTCTTGTAATGGTTTGACTAATGGTTCAATAAATTTAACTGTTTCACCAGGAGCACCGGCTTATGCTACTTCAACCTATTCTTGGTCTACCGGTGCTGTCACTGAAGATATTAGTGGTTTGGCAGTCGGATCATATACAGTTACAGTAACAGATGTAAACGGCTGTACTGCCTCAACTACAGCTTCAATAGCTCAACCTGCACCAGTAACCTTATCGTTAACCCAGGTTAATGTTGTATGTTTTGGAGGAAGTACTGGATCTGTGGATCTAACTCCATCAGGCGGAACTCCAGGCTATACTTACTCATGGTCAAATGGGGCGATTTCTCAGGACGTATCAGGATTAATAGCGGGATCATACACGGTTACTGTGAATGATGCAAATGGTACGACAGCAGGTTGTACAGCTTCGACATCCGTAACTATTACTGAACCTCTTGCACCGGTTTCGATCACGTTTACTCAAACGAATGTCTCATGTTTTGGAGGTTCAGACGGAGCAATTAATATTACTCCTGCAGGGGGAACTCCGGGATACTCATACTCTTGGTCGAATGGTGCAACTACTGAGGATATTTCAGGCTTAACTGCCGGTACCTACACAGTGGTAGTTAATGATGCGAATGGAAGTTCGGGGGGATGTAGTTCTACATTAAGTGTTACCATCACGGAACCTCTTGCTCCTGTGACTTTATCCTCAACTCAAGTGAATGTACTTTGTTTCGGTGGAGCAACAGGATCAATTGATCTAACAGCTGCCGGTGGTACTCCAGGATATACATATTTATGGTCAAATGGAGCTACAACGCAAGACATTTCAGGATTAGCAGCTGGAACCTACTCAGTTACCGTGAATGATGCTTCTGGAGCAGGAGGAGGATGTGCTTCTACATTAAGTGTAACGATAACTCAACCATTAGCCCCAGTTACTGTATCAGGAACTCAAGTTGAAGTTTTGTGTTTTGGCGGATCCAATGCATCGATTGATATTACACCTGCCGGAGGAACTCCGGGATATACTTATTCTTGGTCAAATGGCGCAACTACTCAGGATGTTTCAGGTTTGACCGCAGGAACTTATACTGTGACTGTCAATGATGCCAGTGGATCAACTGGAGGTTGTACTGCTTCAGCTTCATTCACAATCGTACAACCGGCAGCACCTGTAACCGTTTCTACTACACAAGTGGATGTACTTTGTTTTGGAGGAGCAACCGGGTCAGTTGATCTTACCCCAGCGGGAGGTACCCCGGGATATACCTATTTGTGGTCAAATGGTGCGACAACTCAGGATATTTCTGGATTACCGGCAGGAACATATACCGTTGTGGTTAATGATGCGAATGGTACTACTGGTGGATGTACGAGCTCAACAACGGTGATTATTGTTGAGCCTTTAGCTCCTGTTACAGTGACTGGAAACCAGGTTGATGTACTTTGTTTTGGAGGATCCAATGGATCAATTGATATTACGCCGGCTGGAGGAACACCTGCTTATTCTTATCTGTGGTCGAATGGAGCTACAACACAGGATCTTTCTGGTTTGACTGCAGGAACCTACAGTGTTGTTGTTAGTGATGTGAATGGAAGTTCAGGCGGTTGTACGGCAACGACCAGTTTTACTATTGTACAACCATTGGCACCTGTAAGTGTAACTTCTACGCAGGTTGACATTCTTTGTTTTGGGGATGCTACCGGATCAGTTGATATCACACCATCAGGTGGTACTCCGGCATATACGTACTCATGGTCAAATGGTGCAACGACACAAGATATTTCTGGTGTTCCTGCTGGATCATACACTGTAACAATAAATGATGCCAACGGTTCGACAGGAGGCTGCGCAACCACATTAACTGTTACATTGACAGAACCGACATTACTAACCTCTTCAGTAACTCCTTCAATTTACCCAGGTGGATTCAACCTTTCGGGGTGTTCTCCGGATGGATGGGTTGATCTTACTGTAAATGGTGGGGTTTCGAATTACTCATATGTTTGGTCGAATGGTGCTACTACCCAAGATATCTCTAATCTTCTTGCAGGTACATACAACGTAACGATAACGGATAACAACGGTTGTACGACTGCCAATACGATTACATTGACTTCACCAAGTGGTTTGAGTCAAACGATTTCATCACCGACTTTCCCGAGTGGAAACAATATTAGTTGTTTTGGAGCAAGTGATGGTACGGTAGACTTATCTCCAATAGGAGGTACTCCTCCATATACCTTCTTATGGTCCAATGGAGCTACTACAGAAGATCTTTCGAATGTGCCTGCAGGCACTTATAATGTAACCATTACGGATGATAACGGATGTCAGATCGTATCGTCGATTACATTGACACAGCCGACGGCACTTACACAGTCAACAGCTGCATTTACTTATCCGAGCGGTGATAATATCTCTTGTTTAGGATTTAGTGACGGAAGTATTGACCTTACGATCGGAAGTGGAAGTCCAGGTTATACCTATTCATGGTCTAATGGGGCTACAACAGAAGATATTGGAGGAGTGCCAGCTGGTACATACAATGTCACAGCAACGGATATTAATGGTTGTCAGATCTCAGCATCCGTTACGTTAATTGAACCTACGTTATTGACCCAATCAAACATTCCAGGAACATATCCAAGTGGAGATAATATCAGCTGCTTTGGTCTTTCCGATGGAAGTGTAAATTTATCGGTGTCTGGAGGTAGTCCGGGTTACTCATACGCATGGTCTAATGGGGCGATAACAGAAGATATAAGCGGAGCTCTTGCAGGAACCTTCTCAGTGATCATCACAGATCTTAATGGTTGTCAGGTCACGACTTCAATTACGCTTGTTGAACCAGTCGCATTAACACAATCCAATACACCATTTACTTATCCAAGTGGAGATAATATTAGTTGCAATGGATTCAGTGACGGAAGTATTGACCTAACAATTGGAGGAGGATCTCCTGGCTATAATTATTTGTGGTCAAATGGTTCGAGTAATCAAGATATTTCTGGATTAACAGCTGGCACATATACTGTCACTGTCACTGATCTTAACGGTTGTATGATTACTTCAACAGCAACTCTTACTGAGCCTGCTCCTTTGAATCAATTGATTACTGCTGGCACATTCCCAAGTGGGGATAACATCTCTTGTTTTGGATTTAATGATGGATCAATCGATTATGTGCCGGGAGGTGGTTCGCCGGGGTATGCGTACAGCTGGACAACTATTAATGGTACAGGATTAGTTCCTGGTAATGAAGATCAGACCGGATTAACTACGGGTACTTACCAGGTTACTTTAACAGATATTAATGGTTGTCAGCAGACTACATCTATCACGTTGGTTCAGCCTACAGCACTGGATCTAAGTTTGACGCCTTCTGTATATTCAGGTGGATTTAATTTGTCTGCATGTGATGACGACGGAACAATAGATGCAACTATTTCCGGAGGAAGCCCTGGATATTCATATGCATGGTCGCCAAATGGAGAGGTTATCGAAGATTTGAGTAACCTGGCAGCAGGTACATATTCATTGACAGTTACTGATCTTAATGGTTGTCAAATCATTCAGGATATTACTTTGACTCAGCCAATTGTTGTATCTGTTTTAGGAACTGTCACTTCGAATTACAATGGCGCAGATATATCTTGTCCAGGGGCCAGTGATGGTAGCGCGAATGGAAATGCCTCAGGAGGAACTGGTCCATATACGTATCAATGGACCGACATCAATGGAATCGTGGCAGGGAATGGAGCTAATCTAACAAATGTTCCTGCAGGAACTTATACAGTGACGGCAACGGACTTAGAAGGTTGTACGGCAACATTTGATGTTACGCTTTCTGATCCGCCGGTTCTGGTTCTGGATAGTTATGTTACCTCGGATTACAATGGAGCCGACGTAAGTTGCTTCGGATCGACTGATGGCGCAATTACGGTTGATTTGGTTGGAGGAACTCCAACATATACATATACCTGGAGAGATGAAAACGGAATAGTGATCAGTAATGCCCTAAGTCCAAATGGATTGGGAGCAGGAGATTATGAAGTTACTGTTACCGATGCAAATGGTTGTATCAGCCTTGCGAATGTTACGGTTATTGAACCGGATGAATTGATCGTTTCCTCTCAAGTTATTTCTGATTACAATGGAGCAGAAGTATCTTGTTTCCAATATGAAGATGGAAGTGTGCAGGCTGACCCGGTGGGAGGTACTCCAGGATATCAGTATTCATGGTCAGATGCTTCGGGTGTAATTGGAACTACACAGTCCTTAATAACATCTGTGGGTGCAGGAATCTACAATGTTCAGGTTACGGATATAAATGGTTGTGATGCAACTTCAACTGTAACCGTGACTGAACCAACTCCATTGGTTGCACAATCTGAGATCATTTCGAATTATTTCGGTGCACCTATTAGTTGTTTAGGTAACAATGACGGAATTGCAGAGGCCACCTATAGTGGTGGTACGGCTGGATATTCAGTAGCATGGAATACCCTTCCTCCAGTGAACACCGGTTATTTTGATCAGTTTATGGAGGGTGTTTGGACAGCTACAGTAACGGATGCGAATGGATGTACAGACACTACCATGGTGAATATGTGGGCGGAATCAACTCCTCTTTTCGATATTCCTAATTCAGTTGTTGGATGTATTGGAAATGAGATTGTAATTGATGCCAATGCATCAACCGGTTCAAACTGTGAATGGACGTTCTCTGACGGAACGACTATTTATGACTGTGGACCAATCATCTTCAATTTTGATCAAACTGTTTGTCTTGACATGCAATTGATCGTATCGAATAGTCAAGGATGTAGAGATACTATTGCGATCACAGAATTCTTATGTGTAGCTCCGGATCCTGTTGCATCATTCACGGCTGAGTCTTATGAATTATATACGACTGATCCTGATACGTATTTCTATAACAGCTCTACAGGCGCTTCTAATTTTATCTGGAATTTTGGAGATGGAACACCATTGAATTATGAGGAGGAACCATATCACCAATTCCCTACAACGACAGGTCAAGAGTCCTTTGAGGTGTGGTTGTATGCTATATCGGATTTCGGATGTGTAGATTCAACCAATGCATACATCAATATGACAGAAGAGCTGATCTTATACGTACCAAACACATTCACTCCTGATGGCGACGCATATAACAATGAATTCGTGCCGATCTTGTCTTCGGGATACGACCCTAGAAATTATGAATTGATGATCTTCAACAGATGGGGAGAATTAATCTTTAATTCAACGGTAGCTGGAGAAGGATGGGATGGAACCTATAAAGGAGCAAAATGTCAGGAAGGAGTTTATACTTGGAAATTGAAGGTGATGAATATCAACACCGACCGTAAAGAAGAATTTGTTGGTCACGTTTCCTTATTGAGGGGAGCTGGTCTCTGATCCTTCGACTGGAGGAACAGGATTGGTTTCCTTATTGATCAGCCTGTCAACTCTCAAGAACACATTCCAGTATTTTTCTTTCGTCATTTCTGACCAATGGATCTCATAATACCTGTATTGAAATATCTGGATCTGACACACAATTGTAAGGATTACGATAACTGGAATAATCAATTTTTTTCTCAGTCTCGATTCGAGTAAGATACCAAGAGAGATCATAAAGAAAGGAAGGAATTCGACAAACACTCTGGAAGAGAAACTGCCTCCATAATACCACATCCACCAAGAGGAAAATACGTAGGTCGTAACGAATAAGAAAAGAAAGAGTGATGTTGCTGTAAACGTTGAGTCCTTCCATAATTTGTAGAGACCAAACAAGGAGACAAGGTAAATAGGGGTGTATAGAAATAACCCCTTTTTATAGCTGAACAGGATATCAATCAAATGAGGATGCCGGAAATCGAATCCTTCTTCACCATATGAATAGACGATGTAATTTCCAGTTGATACTTTGTAGATAATTAATTGGAGGAATACGATCAACGATCCGGCAACCATGATCAGTAACATTTTCAAAGGCTCTTTTATAAGTCGTAAAACAAGATCCTCCTTAAGGGTTTTCCATTCGCCAGCAATGAATGGGACTGAAAAAAGGATCAATCCATTAACGGGTCTTATCAATACGATCATTCCTGTAGTCAAACTCAGGAACAAAAGCCACCTCAGATCGCCAGATAGGAAGTATCGTTTTGCTGTGTAAATAAAGGCTGTAAAAAAGAAAAAGCTGAAAACATGGGAAAGCCCAGGTTCACTGACAACATAGTAAAATAAGTTGGTGCCAAATGTGCATGCGACGATCACCCAGACCCTATTCCATTTTGAAATAGAGTACATTTCAAGAATACGATTTAACATCAGCAATCCTGAAAGGAAATAGAATAATGCTGCAACACTGACCGAAAACATATACGGTTTTGAAAATCCGTCAGCCAAAGAATCCGTAACAGATGCGTAAAGATGTGCAACTAAGAAAAAAGGTAATTCAGCCAAGGCCGTTCCAGCGTAATATTTATTGATGACCTTTTTATTGGATCCTGATCTATAATCGTAATATGTATTCGGGTTGTAATATTTTTCTTTTTCGATCTCGTCAAAGAATCCAAAATTCAGATCGTGATAGATAAAAGTTGCTGGTAGGTATGCGTAGTATCCTTTGGCATCTGCTTCCAGGATGTGTTTCCAGCTTTCTTTGGTCCAGTTGAAGTTATTTGAGACCAGTATCATTACCAATCCGGTAATGAGGATAAACAATTTAGGTGAATCTATTTTGTTTCGGATCCTCATTGTTTTTTTCTGAGGATATAATACGCCGTGGTAGTGTAAAATTCTCTCAGGAAAGGAATATTAAAGACAGGTAATAATTTTCTTGGCTTCAATTTAAACTTCACTTCATAATTGGGGTTGATGAAAAATAAATTTTCATCCAAGATCTCTAAACCACTTTTACGAACGATCTTTTTAAATCTAAAGATCGAAATTCGTGTATCGTAAACATCCGTTAATAATCCGTTTACGGTTGATTCTTTTTCTCCAAATAATTTTAAAATGGCTTTGAATACAGGTCTTGGAGTAACATGAAACCAAGGTAATTTGCTCAGGATCTTTCCTTCGCACATTTGCTGATGACCTCCGAACGGGTTGCACCAAGGCGGAAATCCCTGAAAGATAATTCCATCGTCCTTTAAAAAAGTTTTAAGAAGTGGAACAAATTTCTCCTGATTCGGAATATGTTCCAGTGTATCTTTCATAAAGATGATGTCGAATTTTTGATCGAAATCTTTAACGTCGTAAATGTCTGAAGCAATAAGCGTTAGTTTTGGATGGGAATCAATATCCAGAAGCCTTTTAGCGTCTTCAATACTTTTCTCTCGAATATCTACTCCGGTAATAAAACAACCTTTATCCATGAAAGGCTTCAGGTTTCCGCCATAGCCACAGCCCACTTCAAGAACTTGAGTGTTTTCAGTAATTGGTTTGAATTTCTCAATATAGGGAAGGATGTATTTGTTCAAGGTCGTGTGTTGTTCCTTGAAGTACAATTCTCTGTTATTGTGCCTTTCTTCCATGAATACAAAAATGAAGAATTTATTCGGTTCTCATGAACAATTTTACTGATGTTCTCTTCGATCAGATATACAAGGATCCTTTTGGGCTAAAGTCGTTGTTGTTCTAATTTCAGTTTAACGTTCCATGAATGTCCATTGCTTCTTGTGCGATCTTCATTGAATTATGTGTGTTTTATCTCAACATCTCCTTACCTTTGAGCCGTGGTAAAGATCAGGAATATCGAATTAGGGGAATTCCCTTTGATACTTGCTCCGATGGAGGATGTTAGTGATCCGCCTTTTCGTGCATTATGTAAAAAACATGGCGCCGATCTCATGTTTACTGAATTTATTTCATCTGAAGGATTGATTCGGGACGCTGCAAAAAGTGTTCAGAAGCTCGATATTTTCGAATACGAAAGACCAATAGGAATTCAGATTTTCGGAGCTGAGATTGAAAGCATGAGAATGGCTACTGAGATCATCGAAAAGGTGAACCCGGACATTATCGATATCAATTACGGCTGTCCTGTAAAAAAGGTAGCATGTAAAGGAGCGGGGGCTGGTATCCTTCAGGATATTCCGAAGATGGTCAGAATGACCGAGGAGATCGTTAAATCCACGAATCTTCCGGTTACTGTAAAAACTAGATTAGGCTGGGACGACGAAACAAAGTTCATTGTTGAGACTGCCGAAAGGCTTCAGGATGTTGGAATTGAAGCAATATCAATTCACGGGAGGACACGTAAGCAAATGTATAAAGGTGATGCTGACTGGACCTTGATCGGTGAGGTGAAGAACAATCAGCGTATGCGAATTCCTGTCTTTGGAAATGGTGATATTGATACGCCTGAAAAGGCAATGGAATACAGAGCCAGATATGGAGTAGATGGTGTGATGATCGGTAGAGCAAGTATTGGTTATCCTTGGGTTTTTAATGAGATCAAGCATTTCATGGCTACAGGTGAGTATTTAGCTGCGCCGAATGTTAAAGATAGGGTAGAGGCAGCAAGGGAACACCTTAAGATGAGTATTGAATGGAAAGGCAAAAATCTTGGAATCGCTGAAATGAAAAGGCATTACACGAATTACTTCAAAGGAATTGCTCATTTCAAAGAATTCAGGACAAAGCTAGTCAGCTCTTTTGATCTTGATGAAATTTTAGCGACTCTTGACTATATTGAAAATCATCAGGAAGAATTTATTTTTGTCTAATCTCAATTTTCAATTGATAAGAAGGAATTGGTCTATAGAAATGGTATGATCAACTATTCTATTCTTAGTTAAAGTAGCTTGGAAGTTTTCTTTCCAAACAAATGAATGACAATATTTAAGCACTATACTTAACTTAGAGGACGAAATTTTAGATGTATGCGTCGATATCAGAATTATATCCTTGGAAAATGGATAGATGGGGAGGGAACTGAGACCCAATTGTACAATGCGATCACTGGAGAGATGATTGGAGAAGTCTCAAGTGCCGGACTAGACTATGCTGTAATTCTTGACTACGGTAGAAAAACAGGAGGTAAGGTAATCCGAAAGATGACATTTCAGGAAAGAGGTAGAATGCTAAAAGCTTTAGCTCTTTACCTCATGGATAGAAAAGAAAAATACTATCAGGTTAGTGCTTGGACGGGTGCTACCAAGGTTGATTCTTGGATCGATATCGAAGGAGGTATTGGTAATTTGTTTGCGAATGCATCTTTAAGAAGACAATTTCCAGACCTTCCGTATTACGTGGATGGAGTCGCTGCTCCTCTTTCACGAAATGGGTCATTTATCGGTCATCATATCATGGTACCAAAAGAGGGTGTTGCCGTTCATATTAATGCATTTAACTTCCCGATCTGGGGGATGCTCGAAAAAATAGCGGTCAACTTTATGGCTGGTGTTCCTGCCGTTGTTAAGCCTTCAGAATCGACTTGTTACCTTACCGAAGTAATGGTGAGAGATATCATTGACTCAAAGATACTTCCTGAAGGTTCATTGCAGTTGGTGTGTGGTTTGGGAAGAGGAATTCTTGATTTTGTTGAAAGTCAGGATACAGTAACTTTCACAGGGTCTGCTTCTACCGGAAAAATGCTGAAGGCACATCCAAGAATTGCTCAGGAGAGCGTTTCTTTTAATCTTGAAGCAGATTCCTTGAATGCTACCATTCTTGGGAAAAAAGCGGTGCCTGGAACAGAAGAATTTGATTTGTTCATAAAGGAAACGGTCAAAGAGATCACCATTAAAGCTGGACAGAAATGTACGGCGGTCAGAAGGATCATGGTCCCTGAAGATCTGATCGACGATGTTGAAAAGGCAATTTCAGCTAGACTTGCATCCACAAAAATGGGTGATCCGAGTCAGGAAGGTGTTCGGATGGGATCTCTTGCGACACGTCAGCAAGTTTCGCGAGTTAGAGAAAATGTAGAGAAGCTCGCTACGTCACAACGAATTGCGTTTGGAGATCTTGACAACTTTGAGGTTTTTGGTGCTGATAAAAATACAGGGGCTTTCTTCTCGCCAATATTATTTAGAAACGACGATCCGTTCAACAAAACGGATGTCCATGATATAGAAGCTTTTGGACCTGTTTCGACGATAATGCCTTACAAGGAAATTGAAGATGCAATAGAGCTGGCGAAAATGGGTAAAGGATCCCTTGTTTCTTCGATCGTTACACCCAGTGACGAAGAGGCTGTTGAATATGCTGTTAATGCAGCAAGCATGCACGGAAGGATCCTTGTACTTAATAAGGATTGTGCGAAAGAAAGTACAGGACATGGATCTCCTATGCCATTATTGACTCACGGTGGACCTGGTCGAGCTGGAGGAGGAGAAGAAATGGGAGGAAAAAGAGGAGTATTACATTATCTTCAGAGAACCGCAATTCAAGGACATCCTACCACGATCACAAAGATAACACAGCAGTTCCAGGTAGGAGCGGAAATGCCGGAGGCAAACCCTCATGTATTCCGTAAGCACTTTGAAGAACTGGTAGTTGGAGAAACGGTTTACACACACAAGCACACCGTCACAGAAGCTGATATAGTAAATTTTGCCAATGTTTCTGGTGATAACTTCTATGCGCATATGGATGCAACATCGTTGGACGGAACGATTTTCGAGCAGCGTGTGGCTCATGGATATTTTATCCTGTCAAAAGCAGCTGGATTATTTGTAGATCCTAAAAAAGGACCAGTCTTGCTGAATTATGGAATTGATGAAGCTCGATTCACCAAGCCAGTGTATCCTGGGGCTACAATTGGAGTGAGGTTTACAGTTAAAGAAAAGATCGATCAGGAGAAACGATCAGAGGAAGATATTGCAAAAGGGATTGTTAAGTTCCTTGTAGATGTTTACGATGAGACCGGAGAAACAGTAGCATTAGCGACAATTCTAACAATGGTCAGAAAATTGGATCAGAACTAAATCAAAAGGGGAGCGAAAGGCTCCTATTATGATTTTAAAACTGGAAGTATACAAAAGGTTTAAATGTATCAGAAACTGCTTGATACATAAGAACAACAATGATTGCCACGCTAACGACTTGAAGGATCATAGGCGTATTTGTAAACCATTCCTGCCATTTGTCTTTAATTGTTTGTGGGAGCCAGTGAACAATGTATCCACCCAGCATTACCCAGAAAACACTTTGGTATGTTGAGAGCACTAATACAAATGTATTCCATGTGAAGTTGAAATGATTCCAGATCTGATCAAGCATCACCAAAGGTTGACCGTCCTCTTCTAAGCGGAACCAGATTCTCGTGAACGTAATAAAGTTAAACGTGATGAAGATCTTCCAGAAATGAATAATAAAAAGGTTTCCTTTATTCTCGTAGGGTGAAAATTTCTTCCAGTAATTGTAGATTACAAGTGCGGCACCGTTCATTGCTCCCCAGATCACGAAGTTTTCACTTGCACCATGCCATAAACCACCGACAACCATGGTGATCAGCAAGTTGAGGTCGCGATGAACATATTGCTTGAAGTTTGGAATGATTAATACTCCGATGATGTAAATAGTCATCAACCCTAGGTAGATAAAAATCAGCTCATACCATTGGGTAATAAACACCAGAAAGATCAGAATTATGAGTGTTGCCACATAGGTGCCAATGCCTCCAGATTTGTTACCGCCAAGAGGAATGTAAAGATAATCCCTCAACCAAGATCCCAATGATCTATGCCATCTTCTCCAGAAGTCTGCAACACTAACCGCTTTGTATGGAGAATTGAAATTCTCCAGCAGTTTGAAACCCATTAGTCTTGAAACGCCGATTGCAATATCTGTATATCCGGAAAAGTCACCATAGATCTGTAATGAATAACCCCACATTGCTAGTACGCTTACAAAACCTGGATAGGCTTCAGGTGCATCTGCAACCTTGTCAATGAAATGAACGGCAATGTAATCTGCTAATACGATCTTTTTGATCAATCCTTTTACGATCTGAATAATCGCCCAGGAGAAATCATTTTTATCGAGTTGAAATGGTTGTCTGATTTGAGGGATGAAGTCTCGGGCTCTAACGATCGGACCTGCGACCAGCTGAGGAAAGAAGGTGACGAAAAAGGTATAATCGAAGAAATTTCTAACAGGTTCAACTTCTTTCCTGTAAATGTCTACTACATAGCTGATACTTTGAAACGTAAAGAACGAAACTCCTACCGGCAAGATGATCTGCTCAACAAAGGTGCCTTCGCCAAAGAAACCGTTCCCCCAAACCGCAAGTTGATTAAATACCTGATAGTCGGTATGGAACATTTTGTTGTAGCTATCAGTAAAGAAATAAGCGTATTTAAAGTATCCAAGCATCGACAAGTTGAAAATGCTGGAAGCCGCGATGATCCACTTTTTACTTCTTTCTGATCGACTTTTAAAAATTGCATTTCCAAGAAGATAATTACCGAAAAGGCTTAAGCCGAGTAACATCACATATAGACCGGAAGTTTTAAAATAAAAGAACAAGCTGATCACCGTTAGAAAGAAACTTCTAACCAGGAAATTTTTATGGATCATTGAAAAAATGATCATCACAGCAAGAAAGAACAGCCAGAAATCGAGTTGCGTAAAGATCAGCGGTTCGGCTTCATTAAATGCAAATGCTTGATATAATCTTTCCATTAATTTTCCGGATTAGCGTTGTACTGTTTTCATTTGTTCGAAATACTTCAGGAAAGCATCGATCATTAATTTTCCTTTCAAATGATAGCCCATTGAAGTAAAATGGACAAGGTCACTTTGCATAAGTCCTTTTCTATTCCAGGTTTTGGAGGAACCTAATTCTCCCATGATACCGTAAAAATCCCAAACTGGTACTTTGTATTTTTCAGCGAGCTCTTCGATCACTTCTCGTTCTCGTGCAATGTTTCGGTTCAGGTATTTTCTGCGATAATAGGAGTCATTTGGCACTGTCAAAAGAATCGCGCATTTAGGATTGGCTCGAAGTACTTTGAGCATCATTTTTTCCAGGTTGTTTTTGTAGACTTGTGGGTCGAACTTATCATAGGGCACATTTCCATCGTTCGTTCCGACAGAAAAGGCAAAGAAATCGGGTGGATATTGCTTGAGTTGTTCCTCAAAGTTTTTGTTGTCAAGATAGGTGTATAATCCTGCTCCGTTCACTCCGATACTCGTGTATGAAACACCTGGATACTCATTCATGAACTGGAAACCATAAATCTCAAGTTCCAATGATTCACTTGTTATTCTGGAGAATTGAAGATCCATTTCATCGATTGGATCGGTAAAATAGATGGTCGTGGTACCTACTTTTAGGTCTTGCTCAACATGATCAATAAGAATCTCTTCCGTTCCAAAATTTAATTCGAAAGGTAATTCTCCTTTGTTATGATAAATTTTAAGTGAAGAAAAGGGTGGTTTTGAGATAGTGTTATGATGTGAAAAAGTAATATTAACTACTGAATCTCCGCACAAAAGAACAGCGCCCATCAAGCCATAATCTAATGAGCTGGGACGATGAACTACACTTCTGTAGGCTGTCCAGTAATTAGGTGATTTGAATTGATAATTCGAAGGATTGTTCGTTTTAGCCAGGTTGAAAGGGAAAACAATCCCTCTTTCTCCTGGGGTGTTTTTCCAATGAGTTTGAAAAAATGATCTAACGTCATTGGTATATATATCTGCTTGAATATGTGATCCTCCAATGTGGTAAAAGTTTAGTTTTTCATTCCCTCCTTTTTGAAGTTCATCTATTCTACTGAATAAATATTCCCAGCTAGGGCTATTGTGAGAGAAAAACTGGAAATTATTCTTTTCAAATACGATAAAAGGATATTCTTGTTTGAGTGATGAATCGATCCTGGCAAAATCCGGAAAACAATACAAATTGAGTGAGTCACTCAATTGATCTTTGTCTTGACAAAAGCTAACGAGTGGAATTGTCATCAGGAGCAATATGTTTCTGTACAATCGCACTATTTTCCCTGCTTCCATTTTGAATATTCAGCGGCAAAGGCATCAAAGAACATCTGCGATGCTATACTTGCACCCTTAGGACTAAAATGAATGTAATCTTTCGCTGCCAAACCTGCTTCTACCCATGAAGGCATCGAGTTTTGACCTCCCATTGCAGAATAAAGATCCCAATAAGCACATCCTGCTTCCAAGGTGGATTTTTTCATTTGCTCCACCAGATAAGGTAAAAGCGGGTAAGTGACGAAGTTTCCATTATCTGGTGTCGACATGTCGCTTGGTCCAATAACTACAATTGCAGCCGCAGGACGCAGTTTTCGTAGAGTATTCAGCTGTCCTTTAAAGTACCTGGTATAGTTTCTTACTCCTGAACTATCCTTGAATGCGGGAACCGAATTTCCCCCGAATTGCATGATTACTAATTCGGTATTGAGATCACCGTACATTTTAGATAATAGGGTTTGGTCCATAGATCCGAAAATGGTTCCGCTGGATCCTCTCATACCGATGTTACTCACCTGAACGCCATAATCGCCTTCAAGAGAAAACCCCGAAATAGTAGGACTATAGGTAGACGAGAATACATATTTTAATTTTCCAGGAGTATTAGGAAATGACAAATGAAATTCATGAGATTTACCATCCGTTGATAAACTATCTTCATGAATCAATGAGCCATTTTGATATACTTTGAGCATGCATGGTTTAACACAGCTGTTATAGTACATGGTCACATTGTTGTATTCTTTCGCTCTGGAATATGCAGATTTATTCGGTTCAAATTCGATCCATGCCTCAACTGTCGTACCTGAGTTTTTTAAAAGACTGTCTGAATCTGCCGTAAATCTTGCGGCGCTTCCCATGACCCCATATTTTTTGTTTTTCAGTTTGTCACCACCAAAACAGGTAAATCGTTTGAAATTTTCTGAGTAGGTCTGTTTGAATGTATTGGTGTGGTACACATTCATTGCGGGGATCAATCCCGGACCATTTCCTCCAAATTGATTTTGAATTCGCTGTCTTATATATGCGGTCATACGATCACCCTCGATCTGAGAATCTCCGTAGTGTAAAATGTGTATTTTTTTCTTATCCGAAGCGGCCTTATCCAGCTTTGAAAAAAGCTGGTATAGTTGTGACTTTGCAGCATCATTCAGGATGATTTCTGTGTTACTTTCAGTATTCATGGTTCCTCCAGATGGTGCACCCATATTACCTTGAGATCCATTTTGATGTCTTAACATTGGATCAACATTTATATCCAGTGATGATGTATCTATGTTAGCGACGATTTTTGAAATGTCTTTCTTTTCAGGTTTAGCTGGGTGAAGGAAATCCTCAGCAGTTAGAAAATTCAATTTCATGAACCCCAGATCGTATCCTTTTTCTGGTGCAAAATACACAATGGGACTCATTACTAGTAACACTCCGGCAACAAAGGCAAGAACCTGATATGGTTTGATCTCTTTCAAATTTCTCCGATAAGTAAACAAAGTTAATCAACCCGCCTGAAGTGGTTGGTCGACTTAACGATTTTTGTCAACAAATCAATACACATTTTTGACGCATGGTCTGACAGTTTTTCACAAATCATATGGTTTTTTATGACACCATGTCCGAATTTAAAGCGTGGCAGTATCTTTGTCGTTTCGAGCAAGCAAAATAGAGATTATGGCAGAGGAGACGAATAAAGAAGAAATGGAAAAAGAAGAAGGTACTGAAAACGTTCAGGAGGAAGTTTCTAATCAGGAAGACGGATCGAAAGAAATGTCTCTTGAGGAACAGGCCGCTGAATTTCAGGATAAGTACATGCGTTTATATGCAGAGTTCGACAATTATCGCAGAAGAACGAACAAAGAGAAAGTAGATCTGATTAGTAGTGCTGGCGAAGGGATCTTAAAGGATCTTTTGCCGGTTATGGACGATTTTGAACGAGCGATCAAAAACAACGAGAATGCTGAGGATATCGAAAGTGTAAAAGAAGGATTCCATCTAATCTTTAATAAGTTCAGAAATATTCTCGAAAGCAAAGGCCTTAAACCGATGAATTCAAAAGGAGAAGCTTTTGACAGTGAGTTGCATGAAGCAATAGCTAATGTTCCGGCTCCTTCGGAAAGTGAGAAAGGAAAAAACCTAGATGAGGTAGAGAAAGGGTATTATCTGAACGAAAAAGTGATCAGGTATGCTAAAGTGGTGGTAGGACAATAAGAAACAACATTCACAATGAGTGAGAAAAGAGATTATTACGAAGTTCTGGGAGTTTCGAAAAATGCGGATGAAGCTGAGATCAAGAAGGCGTATCGTAAACTGGCAATAAAGTTTCACCCGGATAAAAATCCAGGAGATGCATCTGCAGAAGAAAAATTCAAGGAAGCTGCTGAAGCTTATGAAATTCTGAGCGATTCTCAAAAGAGGGCACAATATGATCGTTTCGGTCATGCCGGAATGGGTCAGGGTGGATTCTCAGGAGGAGGAATGAATATGGACGACATATTCTCTCAGTTTGGTGATATTTTCGGAGGTGCATTTGGTGGAAGTTTCGGCGGTAGCAGGGGAGGAGGTACTCGTGTGACCAGAGGAACAAATCTCAGAGTGAAAATGAAGTTAACCCTTGAAGAGATCGCTGAAGGTGTTAAGAAAAAGATCAAGGTTAATAAACTGGTAAATGCTGAAGGAGTTACCTTCAAATCATGTGCGACATGTAATGGTACAGGACGTATAACGCGTGTAGCTCAGACGTTTATTGGTGCGATGCAAACGCAATCGACGTGTCATGTTTGTCAGGGGGCTGGTAAATCAATCGATACAAAGCCTGCAGACGCGGATACACAAGGTTTGAAGAGACAGGAAGAGGTGATCGAGATCGAGATACCAGCTGGTGTTGAAGAAGGAATGCAGCTTAGTGTTACCGGAAAAGGGAATGCCGGCCCATTCGGTGGAATACCAGGAGATTTGATCGTGGTGATCGAAGAAGTTGAGCATCCTGATCTGAAAAGAGATGGTGACAATCTTCATTATGATGCCTATGTGAATTTTGTGGATGCAGCGCTCGGAGAATCCATTGAGGTACCAACTGTCAATTCAAAAGCGAAGATCAAAATCGATCCGGGAACACAAAGTGGAAAAGTACTCAGGTTGAAAGGCAAAGGCTTACCTCATTTACAGGGTTATGGACAGGGTGATCTTTTCGTACATATCAATGTGTGGACCCCTAAAAAACTGAGCAAAGAAGAAAAAGAAATATTGGAGAAATTGAGGTCAAGTGAAAACTTTAAACCGAATCCGGATAGTAATGACCGGAATTTCTTCAAGCGAATGAAAGATATGTTCCAATAGGAATTGAAGTATCGAACTTCGATAATCCCGTTATCTTTATAACGGGATTTTTTATTGATATGAAGTTTTTTCATTTGAACGGAGGCAAACCAAACTGGCCTTTAGCAATACTTACCTTGTCTGCCGTTGTGGTTGCTTATTCAGTGATTGGTCAATTGCCACTGATCTTTGCACTTGTATCTTCTGGATTAATGACCAGTGGATTCGAACCTACAGTCGGGGATATGGCTGAAACGCTTGGTTACAACACGTTTCTAACCTACCTCATCATTCCTTTTATTTTTGGACTTGCCGTGATCATGTTGTCTGTCAAGTTTATCTTCAAAAGACCAGTTTTGGGACTTTTTACAACCAGAACATACCTTGATCTAAATAGGGTACTTCTTTCATTCATGATCTGGTTCGGTATAATGGGCTTCTTTTTGATCATTTCTTATTATTCGGGAAGCCCACTGGAGTGGAATTTTAAAAGCGATACATTTTTCTCTTTGCTACTCATTTCATTTTTTCTGATTCCCTTGCAGACCACCTGTGAAGAGGTTCTGTTCAGAGGTTTTCTGATGCAGCTTTTGGGTCCGACATTCAAGAAAGCTTGGATCTCCATTCTTCTTACAGGAATTTTATTCGGCGTGTTGCACGGAGCAAATCCTGAAGTCCAAAAGATTGGAAACATTCTATTGATCTACTATGTTATGACCGGTGTTTTTCTTGGGGTCATGGCGCAGATGGATGAAGGATTGGAGTTAAGCATTGGGTATCATGCGGCAAACAATATTTTCGCAGCGATAATTGTAACGAATGACTGGCAGGCATTTCAGACCGATGCCCTTTTTATGGATCGTTCAGGTCCACAATTCGGATGGGATAGTTTGTTGACATTGATCATACTGCAGCCTGCCTTGCTGTTATTATTCAGTAAAATTTATGGCTGGAAAGGATGGAAGGAAAAATTATTTTCCGAACCTGATATTCCAGAAGAGGAGTATATTCATTCCAAGGTTGATCATGAGGAGAATTGATTAGCTTTAATCTAACAGATATTTATGCTGGAAATTAATAATATATCGAAATCGTTTTATCGGAATATTGCATTGGATGACGTGTCATTGCGTGTGAATAAAGGTGAGATTTATGGACTTCTTGGACCAAATGGTGCCGGTAAAACAACCTTGATCAGGATCATTAACAGAATTATAGAACCCGACAAGGGACACATTCGGTTCAATGGTGATCTCATGACCGAAAAACACCTTGGGGTCATCGGATATTTACCTGAAGAAAGAGGGTTGTATAAATCTATGACCGTTCAAGACCATGCTATATTTCTTGGAAGATTAAGGGGGTTGTCCAAAAAGGATGTTCAGATGAAACTGAATTACTGGCTGGAAAAATTTCAGATCACTGATTGGCGAAAAAAAAGGATCGAAGAGCTTTCTAAAGGAATGGCACAAAAGATCCAGTTCATATGTACTGTTTTGCATGAACCCGATCTGCTGATTCTGGATGAACCATTCAGCGGATTTGATCCAATTAATGTTGAGCTGATCAAGCAAGAGCTGATTGAAATGAGAGCGAAAGGGAAGACCATCATTCTTTCGACACATAATATGAGGAGTGTGGAGGAGATCTGTGATCGAGCTGCCTTGATCCATGCCTCCAAAAAGGTAGCAGAAGGAAGGATTTCGGAATTGCAGGAAGAAAGGAAAACAGGGTTGTATGCGGTTAAATTCAGAGGGAACATGATAGCTTTCGTAAATGCTCTTTGGGCCGGATTTGAGATTGAGGATAAAGATATTCTTGGTGATGATCGTTTCGTCGTTCGTGTTAAAATGCGTGGGGATAATCAGTTTGAAGATCTATTAAGAGTATTGATCGGACAAGTGAAGATCGAAGCAGCTTGGGAGGTACTTCCAACGATGCAGGATGTATTTATTGACCTTGTTAAAGTAAAGGAGGAGGTAAAGAATGACTAAGATCTGGTTGATTGCGGTTCGAGAATTGAAGGAAAGGATCGGGTCGAGATCTTTCCTGCTTTTATCTGTAATGGGTCCAATGATTATTTTGTTAATGATCTATATGCTTTTTGTTCTTGGTGATCAAGGAAAACAACATTGGAATGTGTTGATCACTGATCCTGCTGGGATCATGGAGAATAAGATCCTTGCAAAGGAAGATAAATCAGTCAATTACTCTTTTGGTGATTCTTATTTGGAAATTGAGGATTTCAGGGATGGTAAGCGTTTTCAGGAGTTTGATGCGATGTTGGAGATCAATGAAAAAGTACTTCAGAATAAAACTGTTTTCGTCTTTTTTAGAGATAAACCGAGTTTGCGAATGCAAACAAGGGTTCAATTCCATGTAGAACGGAGACTGGAAGAAAGAATGGTCGATGAATTCACCGACTTATCAGTGCAAGAGTTTAGGAAGATCAAACAGCCCATGAATGTGGCTTTTAGAAATGTCTATGACCCAAATGATGAGTCCTCAGATAAAAGGGGATGGGTTGGTTTCTTTTTTGGCGCAGTGATCTTTTCTTTTATTTTCTTGTTTGGAATGACCATTCTTCGAAGTATTTCGAGAGAGAAGAGCAACAGGATCGTCGAAGTGTTGTTGGCTTCCGTTAATCCTAGGCAACTAATGGCAGGAAAGATCGCAGGAATAGGAATAGCTGCTTTTCTGCAGTTTCTGATCTGGGGACTGATCATTGGATTGGGATTATATCTGATGAGGTCCTATATTTTTACGAATCCACTTGAAGTTGCGAATATGGATATTCAGCAATTATCCGATGAAGGATCGAGATATTCTCTTGACCAAATGTTCCAGGCCAGAGAAAACAATGAGTTTGTTGAGCTTATTTTTGAAAGAGTGAGATTTTCGACCATGATCTTTTATTTC